>CADAVB010000015.1 GCA_902791165.1 uncultured Bacteroidia bacterium | reverse complement strand
TTCGAGAAACAACTGCAGCAACTCGAAATCGACAAGAAAGCCATCCGCAAGAAGGAGCAAGACCTTCGCATTGCCGACCAACTCCTAACCGAGGTGGTGGATAAATACAAAACGCTTTTGGCCGAACTCGAAAGCAAGAAAAAACAATACCTTCGCGACGCAGCTGCCGAGGCTCAAGAGTTGATCAAAAAAGCCAACAGCCAAATCGAACGCACCATCCGCGAAATCAAGGAAGCACAAGCCGAGAAGACCAAAACCAAGGAAATCCGCCAAAACCTGGAAGCCACCAAGCAAGAAATCGCCCAAAAAGCCAATGCACTTGTTGAGGCCAATCAAAAGAAAGAAACAAACGAAACCCTCAAAGTGGGCGATACTGTTTGTATTGACGACATGCAAGTCGTTGGCGAAATCATAGCCATCAGCGACACCGACGCCACCATCCTTTTCGACACCATCAGGCTGCGCACCTCGCCCGACAAACTCCGCAAAGTGAGTCGCTCCGAAGCAAGAAAAAACCAACGCCGCTGGCAGGCTGGCTTGATTTCCGAAGAACTCAACGAGAAAGCCGAGCATTTCGAACTCACCTTGGACATTCGCGGCAAACGCGCCGAAGAAGCCTTGGAGATTGTTGATAAGTATCTTGACGAAGCCAAACTACTCTGTATCAAAGAAGTAAGTCTTCTCCACGGCAAAGGCAATGGCATCCTGCGAAAACTGATTCGCGAAAAACTGAGCCGAATGCGCGAAGTGGAGCATTTCTGCGATGCCTCATTGGAAACTGGAGGCAGCGGCATTACAAGGGTGTATTTCAGGTAAAACGACACAAAAAAGGCGGCTTCTTGATATGAGCCGCCTTAATCTAATAGGTTAATCATCTTATGCCTGGGCTGTTGGTGCACCCATCGAGAACGGGGCAATGCCGCCGCCGTCCATGATGGTACCAAACTGCTGCTCGTATTTGGCGATGTTGTCGGCCAAGGCTTTATACAAACGCTTGGCGTTCACAGGGTTCATAATCACCCGAGAACGCACTTTGGCCTTCGGCGTACCCGGCATCATCTGGGCAAAATCAACGATAAACTCGTTCGGCGAGTGGGTAATGATGGCCAAGTTGGAGTATTTGCCTTCGGCCACCTCGTCGCTGATTTCAATGTTCAATTGGTTCTTCTGATTGTTTTCCATAATACCAAAATTAAAAAAACGGGGCGACTTTTCAGCCGCCCCATCCGATTTGTTCACAATTAGTTAGCGGCCTTTTGTTGCAGGGCCTCGTATTCGTCACGAGAGCCGACAATCAGGTCGTCATATTCGCGCAAGCCAGTACCAGCAGGAATCTTGTGACCCACAATCACATTCTCCTTCATGCCGAGCAAGAAGTCGCTCTTGGCGGCAATGGCAGCGTTGGTCAGCACCTTGGTGGTCTCCTGGAAGGAGGCAGCCGAGATGAAACTGTCGGTAGCCAAAGCCGCACGGGTGATACCTTGCAGCACCTGGGTAGCCGTGGCCGGACGGGCAGGACGCACCTGAGGCAGCGTCAAGTCCTTACGTTTCAATACGGATTCTTCCTCACGCAACTTCATGGCCGAAACGATTTCGCCCTTCTGAAGTCTGTCGGAAGCGCCGTTGTCTTCAACGAAGAACTTGCCATAAATCTCATCATTTTCCTCTTGGAAAGCCAGTTTGTTCACCAACTCACCTTGCAGGAAACGCGTGTCGCCCGGATCGAGAATCTCAACCTTGCGCATCATTTGGCGCACGATGACCTCAAAGTGTTTGTCGTTGATGACCACACCCTGCTGACGGTAAACGCTTTGCGCTTCATTGACGATATACTCCTGCACCTTCATCGGGCCCATAATGGCCAAAATGCTGGCTGGGGTAATAACGCCTTCCGAAAGCGGCTGACCCGCCTTCACGAAGTCATTCTCTTGTGCCAAAATCTGCTTCGAAGTAGGAATGAGGTAACGCTTTTCTTCGCCAGTCTTGGCAGTTACAACGACCTCACGGTTACCACGCTTCAGTTTCTTCTCAAGGCGGACAATACCGTCGATTTCAGAAACAACAGCAGGGTCAATGGAGTTGCGGGCCTCAAACAGTTCTTGCACACGAGGCAGACCGCCCGTGATGTCGCCGCCGCCCGAAACATTACGCGGAATGCGGACCAACTGCTCACCAGCTGCAATCATATCGCCTTCTTCAACCACAACGTGGGCATCAACAGGCAAGTCGTAGGAAACCATAACCTCGCCATTGCCATCGACAATCTCGATGAGCGGGTTCTTGGTGCCCTTTCTGCTTTCGATAATCACGCGCTCGTTAAAGCCAGTTTCAGCAATGGTTTCGTTACGATAAGTAACACCTTCAATCACATTCTGGAAGCGAACCTTACCGCTATGCTCCGAAATAATCGTGGCATTGTAGGGATCCCATTCGCAAATCTTGTCGCCCTTCTTCACTTGGTCGCCCGACTTGAAATAAAGCTTGGCACCATAAGGAATATTGGTCGTCATCAACACAACGTCGGTGTTGTTGTCGTGAAGCTTCAATTCAGCCGAACGGCCAATGACAATCTGGTAGTTGTCGTTTTCATTGGAAACCTCCACGGCACGAAGTTCGTCGATTTCAAGATAGCCGTCATATTTGGCTTCGGTGCTGTTGGCCACCAAACCCTTCGAGGCCTTACCACCTTGGTGGAAGGTACGCAGAGTCAGCTGAGTACCAGGCTCACCGATGGACTGAGCGGCAATCACACCGACAGCCTCGCCTTTTTGCACCAACTTGCTCGACGAGAGGTTGCGGCCATAACAGTTGGCACACACACCACGCTTCGATTCGCAAGTCAGCACGGAACGGATTTCGACGCTCTCCAACGGCGATTCGTCGATGGCCTCGGCTACAGCCTCGTTGATTTCCTGACCGCTGGCGGCGATGAGTTCGCCCGTTTGCGGATGGAACACGTCGTGCAAAGCCACACGGCCAAGGATGCGGTCATATAACAAGGAGTGCTTTCCGGCTTCCTTGATTTCCTCACCACGCGAGATGGTCATACCACGCAACGTGCCGCAGTCCTTCTCCGTGATAATGACATCATGTGCCACATCCACCAAACGACGGGTCAGGTAACCAGCGTCGGCGGTCTTCAGAGCAGTGTCAGCCAAACCCTTACGGGCACCGTGAGTGGAGATAAAGTACTCCAACACGGACAGACCTTCCTGGAAGTTGGAAAGAATCGGGTTTTCGATGATTTCAGAGCCGCCCGAGCCAGCCTTCATAGGCTTGGCCATCAGACCTCTCATGCCGCACAACTGCGACACCTGAGCCTCCGAACCACGAGCACCGGAGTGCAACATCATATACACAGGATTGAAACCTTGGTCGTCGCTCGACAACACCTTCATCACTTCTTGGGTGAGCTTGGCATTGACATCGGTCCAAAGGTCAACAATCTGGTTGTATCGCTCATTGGGGCCCATGAAGCCCATCTTCTCAAATTCACGAATCTCGGCAGCCTTCGAGTTGGCATCAACAATCAAGTTGCTCTTCATTTGGGGCACAAGGACGTTACCCAAATTAAACGACAAACCACCCTTATAAGCGCGATAGTAACCCATGTTCTTGATGTCGTCCAAGAACTTGGTCGTCACGGCAGTACCTTCCATACGCACCATCTCACCAACGATGGAACGGAGCGATTTCTTGGTCAGCAACTCGTTGATGAAGCCGAAATCATCGGGGACAACTTGGTTAAACAAGACGCGACCCACGGTGGTTTCCACCAACTTCGTGACGAGTTGTTCGTTTTCGCGCACCTTCACACGCACCTTAATGATGGCGTGCATATCGGCACGGCCTTCATTATGGGCAATAATGACTTCTTCGGGCGAATAGAACGACATTCCCTCTCCCTTCACGGGGTGCTCGGAAGTGCTCTTACGGGGTTTGGTAATGTAGTAAAGACCCAAAACCATGTCCTGCGAAGGCAGCGTGATAGGCGCGCCATTCGAAGGATTCAAAATGTTGTGCGAAGCCAACATCAGAATCTGAGCCTCAAGCACGGCAGCGTTGCCCAACGGAACGTGGACTGCCATTTGGTCACCGTCGAAGTCGGCGTTGAAAGCCGTACACACCAACGGATGCAGGCGAATTGCCTTACCTTCAATGAGTTTCGGCTGGAAGGCCTGGATACCCAAACGGTGCAGCGTAGGAGCACGGTTCAGCAGAATCGGGTGACCTTTCAGGATGTTTTCGAGGATGTCCCAAACAACAGGATCCTTGCGATCGACAATCTTTTTGGCCGATTTCACGGTCTTGACAATGCCGCGCTCGATGAGTTTGCGAATCACAAACGGCTTGAACAATTCCGAAGCCATGTCTTTGGGCAAACCGCACTCGTTCATATTCAAATCGGGACCGACCACGATAACGGAACGGCCAGAGTAGTCCACACGCTTACCAAGCAAATTCTGACGGAAGCGGCCTTGTTTACCCTTAAGGCTGTCACTCAACGACTTCAGCGGACGGTTCGAATCGGTCTTCACTGCGCTCGACTTGCGGGAGTTGTCGAACAAAGAATCAACAGCTTCCTGCAACATACGCTTCTCATTACGCATAATCACATCAGGAGCGTTGATTTCGATCAAACGCTTCAGACGGTTGTTGCGGATGATGACGCGACGATAAAGATCGTTCAAGTCGGAAGTGGCAAAACGGCCACCATCCAACGGGACAAGCGGACGCAATTCGGGCGGAATCACGGGCACCACTCTCACAATCATCCATTCAGGACGGTTTTCGATGTGGTTGTTGGCCTCGCGGAATGCCTCAAACACTTGCAGGCGCTTCAACAAATCTTGTTTGCGCTGCTGAGCTTTCACCTCATTGGCTTCGGCACGCAACCTGTTGGCCTCTTCGTCAATATTTAGGCGCGATAGCAAGTCATAAATGGCATCAGCACCCATCTTGGCAATGAACTTGTTCGGGTCGTCATCCGGAAGATATTGGTTCTCAATCGGGAGCATCTCCATCAGGTCGAGATACTCTTCCTCACTCAAGAATTCCAGTTTGGTCACCTTGCGGCCATCAGAAAGTTCCTTACCTTCCAAAGCACCGCCTTGAATCACGATATAGCGTTCGTAATAGATGATGGCATCGAGCTTCTTGGTGGGAATACCCAACAACGCACCTATTTTATTAGGCAGCGAGCGGAAGTACCAGATGTGGGCGACGGGAACCACCAACGAGATGTGTCCCATGCGCTCACGACGGACTTTCTTTTCCGTCACTTCCACGCCGCAGTGGTCGCAAATGATGTTCTTGTACCTGATGCGCTTGTACTTTCCGCAGTGGCATTCCCAGTCTTTCACGGGACCGAAAATGCGCTCGCAGAACAAACCGTCGCGCTCTGGCTTATAAGTACGGTAGTTTATGGTTTCGGGCTTCAAGACCTCCCCGTGCGAACGAGAAAGAATCGATTCGGGCGAAGCCAAACTCACCGTGATGCTAGCAAAGTTGCTATTTACAATATTGTTTGTTGCCATAATTCTGTTTTTTTATACTAGCATTTAACATCAGTTCAACACTTTACCATCTTTATCCTTGAAGGTAATTTCCAATCCGAGGCCACGAAGCTCGTGAATGAGCACGTTGAAGGACTCGGGGATGCTCGGAATCGGCATATTGTCGCCCTTCACGATGGATTCGTATGCCTTGGCACGGCCGTTCACGTCGTCCGACTTCACGGTCAGGATTTCCTGAAGCACGTTGCTGGCGCCGAAAGCCTCCAAGGCCCACACTTCCATTTCACCGAAACGCTGTCCGCCGAACTGGGCTTTACCACCCAAAGGCTGTTGCGTAATCAGCGAATAAGGTCCGATGGAACGGGCGTGCATCTTGTCGTCCACCATGTGATGGAGCTTCAGCATGTAGATGTAACCCACGGTGGCAGGCTGGTCGAAGGGTTCGCCAGTTTCGCCATCGTAAAGCTGCATACGACCATTGTCGGGTAAACCTGCCTTGCGCATATACTGGTTGATTTCTTCCAAAGTGGCACCATCGAAAATCGGCGTGGCAAACTTCAAGCCCAGCTCATGACCGGCCCAACCGAGCACGGTCTCGTAAATCTGGCCCAAGTTCATACGCGAAGGCACACCCAAGGGGTTCAACACGATATCGACTGGCGTACCGTCAGCCAAGAACGGCATATCCTCGGCACGCACAATCTTCGAAACGATACCCTTGTTGCCGTGACGACCAGCCATCTTATCGCCAATCATCAGCTTGCGCTTCTTGGCCACATAAACCTTGGCCATCTGAACGATGCCGTTCGGAAGCTCGTCGCCCACGCTGGCCACATACTTCTCACGATTGTAACGACCTTCGATTTCCTTGTATTTCACCGTGTAGTTGTCGATTACGGCACCAACCATCTTGTTGATCTTCTCGTCAGAGGTCCACTTGTGAGGATTGATGGTCAGATAGTCAATGTCGTGAAGCACCTTGGCATTGAACTTCACCTTCTTGGCTATCACCTGCTCCTTGAAGTTGTTGTAAACTCCAGTGGAAACACAACCACTGAGAATGATGGACAGCTTGTCGATGAGAATGTCTTTCAAAGCGGCCAATTCTTTGGCGCAAGCGGCATCAATCCTGGCGATGTCTTCCTTGTCTTTTGCACGCGTTTTGCGATCCTTTTGCAGACGCGAGAACAAACGCTTGCCAATAACGACGCCCTTCATGGAAGGACCTGCCTTCAGCGAAGCGTTCTTCACATCGCCGGCCTTGTCGCCGAAGATAGCTCTCAACAGTTTTTCTTCAGGCGTAGGATCCGATTCGCCCTTAGGCGTAATCTTACCAACAAGGATGTCGCCTTCCTTCACTTCGGCACCCACGCGAATCAAACCGTGCTCGTCCAAGTCCTTGGTGGCATCGGCACTCACATTCGGGATGTCATTGGTCAGCTCTTCCAAACCGCGTTTCGTGTCGCGCACCTCAAGCGTGAACTCTTCGATGTGAATCGAAGTGAACAAGTCTTCCTTCACGATGCGTTCTGAAATCACGATAGCATCCTCATAGTTGTAACCCTTCCAAGGCATGAATGCCACTTTCAGGTTGCGACCCAGCGCCAAGTCACCATTTTGCGTGCCATAGCCTTCGGTCAGAATTTGGCCAAAGGTAACATGGTCGCCCTTGCGAACAATTGGCTTGATGTTGATGCTGGTATTTTGGTTTGTACGCACATATTTAATAAGGTCGTAGGTCTTCAAGTCGTCATCGAAGCTAACCATACGTTCCTCATCGGTGCGGTTATATCTGATGGTGATTTTCTTCGAATCGACGAAAACCACCTCGCCATCGCCTTCTGCCGTGATGAGAACGCGCGAGTCCTTGGCTACTGAGCGTTCGATACCGGTGCCGACGATCGGGCTTTCAGGATTCATCAAAGGAACAGCCTGACGCATCATGTTCGAACCCATCAAGGCGCGGTTGGCGTCGTCATGTTCCAAGAAAGGAATCAAAGAGGCTGCAATGGAAGCGATTTGGTTGGGACCCACGTCCATCAAGCTAATCTCTTCAGGTGAAACGATAGGATAATCTGCCACATAACGCGCCTTGATTTCCTTATCGATGAAATGACCCGTTTCGTCCAACGGCGTCGTGGCTTGAGCGATAATCTTGTCTTCCTCAAGCTCGGCGGTCAGATAAATCGGAGCCTTCTTGAAATCCACCATGCCATTCTTCACCTCGCGATAAGGCGTTTCGATGAAGCCCAAGTCGTTAATCTTTGCGAACACGCAAAGCGACGAAATCAGACCAATGTTGGGACCTTCAGGCGTTTCAATCGTACACAGACGACCATAGTGCGTGTAGTGAACGTCACGCACTTCAAAACCGGCACGGTCGCGCGAAAGACCACCAGGACCGAGGGCGGAGATACGACGCTTGTGCGTGATTTCCGACAACGGGTTGGTTTGGTCCATGAACTGCGACAATTGGTTCGTTCCGAAGAACGAGTTGATGACCGACGAAAGCGTCTTGGCATTAATCAAGTCGATGGGCGTAAACACTTCGTTGTCACGCACATTCATGCGTTCACGGATGGTACGAGCCATACGAGCCAAACCCACGCCGAACTGGGCAGAGAGTTGCTCGCCCACAGTGCGGATTCTACGGTTGCTCAAGTGGTCAATATCGTCGATTTCGGCTTTGCTGCTCAGCAATTCAACCAAATATTTGATAATGGCGATGATGTCTTCTTTGGTCAGCACTTTCACATCGGCGGGGATGGAAAGGCCAAGCTTGCGGTTGATGCGGTAACGACCCACCGAACCCAAGTCATATCTCTTGTCGGAGAAGAAGAGCTTGTCGATAATGCCGCGAGCCGTTTCCTCATCGGGCGGTTCGGCATTGCGGAGCTGACGGTAGATATACTCCACGGCTTCCTTTTCCGAGTTACAAGTATCTTTTTGTAAGGTGTTGAAAATGACCGAGTAGTCAGACACCCTGTCGTTTTCGTCGCGTTCAGAGTCGCGATGAAGCAGGATGGTCTTCTCACCCGAGTCGATGATTCTTTGGATGTGTTCGTCTTCCAGCACAACGTCACGGTCAATAATGACCTCGTTACGTTCAATGGAAACACATTCGCCGGTATCTTCATTCACGAAGTCTTCGATCCACGAATGTACGACACGCGCGGCCAATTGTCGGCCCAGCACACGCTTCAAGCCCGCCTTTGAAACTTTCACTTCTTCGGCAAGGTTGAAAATATCCAAAATGTCTTTGTCGGTTTCATAGCCGATAGCACGCAGCAATGTGGTAATCGGCAATTTCTTCTTACGGTCGATGTAAGCATACATCACGTTGTTGATGTCGGTCGAAAACTCCATCCACGATCCTTTGAAGGGGATGATACGAGCCGAATAGAGCATCGTTCCGTTGGTATGCTGGTTCTGTCCGAAAAACACACCGGGCGAGCGGTGCAATTGTGAGACCACCACGCGTTCGGCACCATTGATGACGAACGTACCCATAGGCGTCATGTAGGGAATCATGCCCAGGTAAACGTCTTGGACGACGGTCTCGAAATCTTCATGTTCCTCATCGTTGCACGACAGCTTCAGCTTGGCTTTCAGAGGAACGCTATAGGTGAGTCCGCGTTCGATGCACTCAGCGATGCTGTATCGCGGGGCATCAATGTAATAATCGAGAAACTCCAGTGTGAAATTGCCTCTAGCGTCGGTAATGGGGAAATTTTCGGCGAAAACCCTGTATAGGCCTTCGTTTTTACGATTGTCTGGATTGGTTTCCAGTTGGAAAAAATCCTTGAACGATTGAAGTTGAATGTCGAGGAAATCGGGATAGTCGAAAGATTTCCTGCTCGACGCGAAGCTAATTCTTTCAGTTGATTTTGTTGCCAAGGTAGTAGATTTTTTTGTTGTTGGAAATTGGGAAAGAACGGACAAACTAAAGGATGGTTCGCATAAAGCGATAAAACCGACACAAACCTCAGTTCCAAAATTGACTTTGGAACTGAGGTTTTATGCCGCTTGTAACGGAAATAATTCCTACTTATTTCACTTCAACTTCTGCACCAGCTTCCTCGAGTTGGGACTTCAGTGCATTAGCTTCGTCTTTGCTCACACCTTCCTTGAGGGTCTTGGGAGCTGAATCAACCAATTCCTTGGCTTCCTTCAGGCCGAGGCTCGTGAGTTCTTTCACCAATTTGACGACTGCCAGTTTCTGAGCACCAGCGGATTTCAGAATGACATCGAAAGAAGTCTTTTCTTCAGCAGCGGCAGCAGCGCCACCGGCAGCAGGAGCAGCAACAGCAACAGCAGCGGCTGCAGGTTCGATACCGTATTCTTCTTTCAGAATCGTAGCGAGTTCGTTCACTTCTTTCACGCTAAGATTGACTAATTGTTCAGCAAAAGCTTTAAGATCTGCCATTTTACTTCTATTTTTAAATTGTTAATAATTTGCTTTTAGTTTGTTTGAATGTCTAACATTCTTGTTTATTCTGGTCTTTCAGACAAGGTTTCAAGAATACCGCTCAGTTTGTGGCCGCTCGACTGCAAGGCGCTGATGACATTCTTCATCGGCGATTGCAGCAAGGCGATCACGTCGGCGATGAGGTCGTTCTTCGACTTGATGCTGCACAAGGCGTCAAGCATCTCGTCTCCAATATAGCAGCATTCCTCAATGAAAGCGCCTTTCAAAATCGGACGGTCGCTCGTCTTGCGGAAATTCTTGATCAGCTTTGCGGGAGCGTTTCCGGTTTCGCAAAACATCACGGCAGTAGATCCTTTCAGAACGTCATACAAGTTCTCATAGTCCATATTGTTTTGTTGCATGGCTTTGTGGAACAGGGCGTTCTTCACAACGATCATCTTCACACCACTGTTGAAGCATTGCCTTCTCAATTGGCTCGTCTTTTCGGCATTGAGGTCCGAAATGTCAGTCAAATAGAAATTGGGGCATGCTTGCAACTCGCTGAGCATGGATTCAATCAGGTTTTGTTTGTCTTCTTTTCTCATTTCAATAACTTCCTTTCCTTTTTAGATTAGATTGCTACTGACTTAACATCAACCTGAACACCAGGACTCATTGTGCTCGAGATAAATACACTCTTCATGTAAGTACCTTTTGCAGCAGACGGTTTCAACTTGATAACGGCTTGGATCAGCTCCTTGGCGTTATCAAAAATCTGTTCTGGAGAGAAACTGACTTTTCCGACTCCGGCAGCAATGATACCGTACTTATCGACCTTGAAGTCGATTTTACCGGCCTTGACTTCCTGAACAGCCTTTGCGACATCCATCGTAACAGTGCCCGTCTTGGGGTTCGGCATCAATCCACGGGGACCGAGGATACGGCCGAGCGCACCAACCTTAGGCATGATGTTAGGCGTGGTAATCACAATGTCAATATCGGTCCAACCGTCCTTGATCTTCTGAATGTATTCATCCAATCCGACGTAATCTGCACCAGCATCAATAGCTTCTTGAGCCTTGTCAGGGTCACAAAGAACCAAGACACGCACAACCTTACCCGTACCGTGAGGCAACGTCACCGAACCGCGAACCATCTGGTTGGCTTTACGGGGATCGACGCCCAAACGGATGTTCAGGTCAACTGAGGCATCAAATTTGGTGTAAGTGATTTGTTTTACGATATCAACCGCTTCACTTAAGGAGTAACTCTTGCTTTTGTCGAACTTAGCCAAAGCTTCTTTCCTCTGTTTAGTAACTTTTGACATTGAACTTTACTTTTTAGTGTTCTACAAATGCATTAAAAGACTTAGTCTTTCTTTAAAGGTGATTCGCCTGTAATCTTCACTCCCATACTACGGGCCGTACCAGCCACCATTGACATGGCTGATTCGATCGTAAAGCAATTCATGTCCTTCATCTTGTTCGTGGCAATCTCACGCACTTGGTCCCAAGTCAATGAACCCACCTTTGAACGGTTAGGTTCCTTGGAACCGCCTTTGATTTTTGCCGCCTCGATAATGGACACCGCCACGGGCGAAGCCTTGATGATAAAATCGAAAGACTTGTCCTTGTAAACAGTGATAATGACGGGCAAAACCTTGCCAGCCTGATCCTGTGTACGGGCGTTGAACTGCTTGCAGAATTCCATAATATTCACACCCTTCGAACCCAAAGCAGGGCCAACGGGCGGAGCGGGATTCGCGGCTCCTCCTTTAATCTGCAGTTTAATTAATCCGCTTACTTCTTTTGCCATTTCTAATCCTTGATTTAAGTGTAATTAGGCAACATTTAACTTCACACAAAACTAACTTTCCAACTTCACTTGGAAGAAACTCAGCTCAAGCGGAGTCTTGCGACCAAAAATCTTGACAGCCACCTTCAGTTTCTTCTTCTCTTCATTCACCTCTTCGATGATGCCGTTGAAAGTGCTGAAAGGACCATCATTGACAATGACCGATTGACCCACCATGAACATGTGATCACTGCCTGCTCCCATTCCTTGAAGTTCATCCACCTTACCAAGAATGCGTTTCACCTCAAGCGGACGGAGCGGGTCAGGCTCGCCGTTCGTACCCAAGAAACCGAGCACGTTGGGCGTGTTCTTAATCACATGAACGACTTCTCCCACCAAAGCAGCCTCAACGAGAACATAGCCCGGCAAATAGTTACGCTCTTTGCACACCTTTTTACCGTTCTTGACCTCGAAGTACTTCTCCGTTGGAATTAAAACCGTAGGAATAAGGTCGTGCAAACCCATCCTGTTGATTTCGGATTCAAGATATTCTTTTACCTTTTTCTCCTTACCACTAATGGCTCTGACAACATACCACTTCCTTTCGTTCGAGTCGCTCATCTTTAATGACAGTTTAGCAAGTTAGCTTAAATGCGTACCAAGATTCAATTGCATCAAATCAGAAGAGTCTATAGAACGCTTCCAAAAGATGCTGAAACGAAAAGTCCATCAAAAAAACCACCAAAGCGATTATTAGGGAAGCAATGGACACAACAATCACGCTACTCTGCAATTCTTTCCAAGTGGGCCAAGATACCTTGTCCTTCAACTCGGTGTAGCACTCTTTAATGTAGTTAACTATTTTCATCGTATATTGAACCTTTAAAAAAGCACGGGTGGAAAGGCTCGAACTCTCGACACTCGGTTTTGGAGACCGATGCTCTACCAACTGAGCTACACCCGTAGAATAAGGGTGGGTGTTGCCCCACCCTTACATTATTGAATCATTTGAATCAATCGTCGATGATTTCGATCACCTGACCGGAGCCAACGGTGCGGCCACCTTCACGGATAGCGAAGCGGAGACCCTTGTCCATGGCGATGTCAGCAATCAACTTAACGTCGATGGTGACGTGGTCGCCAGGCATAACCATTTCCATGCCATCGGGCAGAGTGATTTCACCAGTAACGTCGGTGGTTCTGAAGTAGAACTGAGGACGATACTTATTGCGGAACGGGGTGTGACGGCCACCTTCTTCCTTGCTCAGGACGTAAACCTGACCCTTGAAGTGGTGGTAAGGCTTCACCGAACCGGGCTTGGCAATAACCATACCACGGCGGATTTCGTCCTTGTCGATACCACGGAGCAGCAGACCAGCGTTATCGCCAGCTTCACCTTCGTCCAAAATCTTGCGGAACATTTCCACACCAGTAACAACTGACTTCAGTTTTTCAGCACCCATACCGAGGATATCGACGGGGTCACCAACGTGGATGATACCTGTTTCGATACGACCGGTAGCAACGGTACCACGGCCAGTGATGGAGAACACGTCTTCGATGGGCATCAAGAACGGCTTATCAACAGCACGCTGAGGCTCAGGAATCCAAGTGTCGCAAGCTTCCATCAGTTGGTCGATAGCGCCAGTCCATTTCGGGTCGTCGTTCAAAGCGCCAAGGGCGGAACCACGAATGATGGGCGTATTGTCGGCGTCAAACTCGTACTTGCCGAGGAGGTCGCGAACTTCCATTTCAACCAATTCGAGCAGCTCTTCGTCATCAACGAGGTCGCACTTGTTCAGGAACACCACGAGGCGCGGCACGCCAACCTGACGAGCGAGCAGGATGTGCTCACGGGTTTGGGGCATGGGACCGTCGGTGGCAGCCACAACGATGATAGCGCCGTCCATCTGGGCAGCACCAGTAACCATGTTCTTCACATAGTCAGCGTGACCAGGGCAGTCAACGTGTGCATAGTGGCGATTCTCCGTCTGATATTCGACGTGAGCGGTATTGATGGTAATACCTCTTTCTTTTTCTTCAGGAGCGGAGTCGATGGAGTCGAAGCTCTTGACTTCTGAAAGACCCTTCTTGGCCAGGTGCAGGGTGATAGCAGCGGTCAAAGTGGTCTTACCGTGGTCAACGTGGCCAATCGTACCAATGTTGACGTGCGGTTTAGTTCTTTCGAATTTTTCTTTTGCCATTTCTTTTCTTATTTAAGGTTATGAACTTTATCCCATAGAAATTGAGCCGATGGGGAGAATTGAACTCCCGACCCCTTCCTTACCAAGGAAGTGCTCTACCGCTGAGCTACATCGGCTTGTTATTCATCTGAGCGGAAGACGGGGCTCGAACCCGCCACCTAAAGCTTGGAAGGCTTTCGCTCTGCCAAATGAGCTACTTCCGCTTGACTTGTGGGGGAGGGTGGACTCGAACCACCGAACGGATTCCCGGACAGATTTACAGTCTGTTGCAATTGCCACTATGCGACTCCCCCAGTGTTTAACTGAGCCGGTAGACGGACTCGAACCGCCGACAGGCTGATTACAAATCAGCTACTCTACCAACTGAGTTATACCGGCATGATGTGAAAGAACGGTTTGTTTTTGCTTCTTTTTGCCGCCCTTTTCTTCGCGAAAAGGTGTGCAAAAATAGATATATTTCCTGAACTGGCAATGCGTTTTCTTCTTTTTTTTTCAAAAATTTTCGATTTTTTTGGTAAAACATTTGGTTTTCAACGATTTACAAATCAGAAAAAAGAAGCCCGTTTCGGGATTGAAACGGGCTTTCGAGGCATTCTTCATGCTTTTTCGCTCAAATACGGGGGTTGTTTATTTGGCATTTTTGCCTTTGTATTTCTCCAATTGTTTCTTCAACGCATCGATGGCGACATCGGTAGATTCCTCGAAACTCTTGCTTTGCTTGCTGGCAAAGAGGTCGTCGCCGCGCAAGACGAGACGGATGTCTGCTATCTTGTTTTCGGGTGTGTCGGTGTTGTCGAGTTTCAACGAAACCTCGGCGTTGATGACTTCGCTGTACTTTGAGCACAGTTTTTCGACTTTCTGGGTGATGAATTCTTCAAGTTTTTGGTCAGCCTTGAAGTGAACTGAATTGATCATAACTTTCATAATGACTCCTTTCTTTTGTCATCCTTTGGGATGCGCTTGTTTATGGATTTTTTTGAGTTGTTCGATGGTGTTGTGTGCATAGATTTGTGTGGTGGCCAAGTCTTGATGGCCGAGCAGTTTTTGGATGGCCACGAGATTGGCGCCTTCGTCGAGCAAATGGGTGGCGAAGGTGTGGCGCAATATATGCGGGCTTTTTTGGCTCAGCGTGGTCACGCCATTCAGCAGAACATGCACCTTATTATATATAAAGTATGGCGACATCTCCTCCCCTTTGTCATTGAGAAGCAGTCGGTCGGCTTTGACATCAAAAGTGGCATCGCGCAGTATTTGATAATGTGTAATCATGTTGATCATCTCCTTTGACAACGGAATTAAGCGTTCTTTATTGCGTTTGCCAAGAACTTTCAACGACATGGCCACCTTATCGACGTCGCCATCGCGCAATTGGCGCAATTCGGTCTGTCGCACTCCCGTTTGATAGAGCAGCTCGAACAAGAGTTGGTCGCGCTTGAGGGAGAAATCTTCCTCATCGGAAAACGACACCTTATTAATATCGCCTTTTGTGACAAACTTGGCGAGTTCTTTTGGCTGTTTCAACGCTCTCACATAGGTCATCGGGGATTTTTCGAGCAGACCTTCCCTGATGCAGTATTTGTAGAAAGTGCGCAAGGTGGAAATCTTGCGGTTGATGCTGCGATTGGCCAATCCTTCCTCCTTCAAGGAAACGACAAAGCTTTTCACCATCGCCGTAGAAGCTTTGGTCAAATCTTCTTCCCGATAAGTCTTCACCAAATAATCGGCATATTGGGTCATGTCGATCTGGTAGGCTGTGACCGTCAACGAAGAGAAGCGTTTCTCTGTTTTGAGGAAGGATATGAACTGGTCTATTAGCATAAAAAAAACTTCGCTGTAAAATTAGGAAAAATTTCCCAATTACAGCGAAGTTCGTCCAAAAAAATTATTTTCCTCTTCTGGCGGATTACATACTCTCTTCAGCCTGACGGAGTTTCTGCACATAAATAGCCTTCATCATTTGCGCACGCTTGATGACGGAGGGCTTGGTGAACTGCTGACGGGCACGCAATTCTCTCACGACGCCGGTCTTTTCATACTTTCTTTTGTAGCGCTTCAAAGCTCTGTCGATGCTTTCGCCTTCTTTTACAGGAACAATAATCATTTTAAAACACTTCCTTCTTTTAAATGGTTGATAATTCGTTTGATTTTGAGGCCGCAAAAATACAACTTTTTCTATTCCAATGACAAAAAAATGTCATTTTTCTTCATTCTTTTCAAAAAAAACACTGCAAATCAGCCTTTTATCTGCACATTAAACCCTTCCTCTATCAGCGGATTGAGAAAATTTTTCATTTCTTCGACGGTGAATTTCTGCAGTCCTTCCTCGGGTGTGGGCCGGTCGATGGTATAAGCCATAATTTCGCGGGGCTTCAAAAGGCGCACGATGTCCATCCAGTCTTCAAGCACCTCGGGCGATGACGAGTCGAAGTCTTTGCTTTTGAGGAACATGGTTTGCAACACGAAGTCGCCGTTGAATTGTTTCAAGGCCTCCACTACCCTATTCACGTCGTATCCAGGCGCGGGCTTGTTGATTTTCTCAACCAGCGCATTGGTAGGCGCGTCGATTTTCATGATGGGATTATCGACTTTGCGCAAGGCGGCGAAAATTTCGGGGCGGTGCACCTGCGTGGCGTTCGATAGCACCGACACCTTGGCAAAAGGATAATACTGGTCGCGCAAGGCAAGGGTGTCGTCGATGATTTGCGGAAAATCGGGGTTGATGGTCGATTCGCCATCGCCGCTGAAGGTGATGGAATCGACGGGAACGCCGTCTTTTACCAATTGTTTCAGTTTGGTTTCAAGCGCTTCGCGCACCTCGGCGGCATGGGGCAGCCGCGTGTCGTCGCGACCGTCCTTGTTCCAGCCGCATTCGCAATAGATGCAGTCGAATGTGCAAATCTTTCCATTGACGGGCAACAAGTTGATTCCAAGCGAGTTGCCCAACCGCCGACTCCGAATCGGCCCAAAAACAGTTTCTTCCCTGACCATGAAATTTGTGTTTGAAAGGCGCAAAGATACTTCTTTTCTGGAAATCATCAAAAAATGTGTACTTTTGTCACTTCGAAAACCCAATGATACTATGGACACAATCGACAACTCGACCGCCACATCATCCCGCAAGCCGCGACTTTTCCGCTGGGCGCTCTGGTGGGGATTGGGCATCACGGTGGCAAGCCTCGCCATCCTGCTTGTTTATTCATTCATCAACCCTGAGGCATCCGAAGAATCGCAAAGCCCCATGATGAACTATGTCTATTTGATAATTTACCGTTTCGGCATCTCGGCCATGATGATTTATATGGGTGTCGTTGGGCCAATCATCGAAGAAATCAGTTTCCGTTTATGGGGTAATGGCAAACAATGGACAGGTATCACTTCCATTGTCCTTATGGCCCTCTGGAGCATGGCCATCAACTTGTGGCTTCCACTCCTCGTGTCGGTCTGTGGTGTTGCGATAGTCTTGATCTTTCAAGACAACAAAAACAAGCGGCTCTTTGCCCTCATGATGCTTTCGTCCGTCCTCTTTGCCATAGCACACATGAATAACTATGGAGAAAACAGATTCATTACATTTGTTGGAGTAGCACACAAACTTGGCTTTGGTCTTGTGGCTTCCTATCTCGTCATCAACCACAACATCCTATGGTCCATGGGATTACACATCATCAACAACAGCATCTTGTCCATTCCAATGGCATTGGCTTTCGGCCAAGTGAGCAACACCGTTATAACTCTTGAAAACGGGAATTTCTGCTTGGAAGTCCGGCCTGTGCTGGTCCACAACGACAGTATCAGGCAAGACAAAAGTTTCTTTTTCGATACCGACACCAACTACTATTTCGGGAACACTTCTAATTTTGCAGGGCAGGCTTGTATCTACGAAGCGTGGCAGAATGGCATTGACCCGAACGGCGACACCATCAACATCGTGACGGACAACAACTTTCCAAATTACAGTTTCACACTGATTTACAAGACCCAACCATTTGACCATCATGGCCTTATCGTTATCATGGAGAAAGAAGGCCTCATCAAAATTGACACCACTTACAACAGCACGGACAAGATGACGACGCTAAACATCAAGTCCAATTACGATGCGTTGTCGCAAGTGGATAATTGAAAGCTATTGAATCATAGACGTTTGGAACGCTTTTCCCGCAACAAAGCAAAAACGGCAAGCCGTCGCCAGCCTGCCGTTTTCTGAATGCGGAATGAGGGTCACTCTCCCAACAAATGCTCAAACAAGAAGCCGTTAATCTTGGTGAACAAGTGCATTCGGCTTTCGCCGTCGCCGTATTCGTAGCCGCCATAGATGCCGTGGTTCTTGTTGGGATAAATCATCAGGTCGAACTGCTTTCCGTTGGAAACCAAGGCTTTGATGAGTTCCATAGCGTTTTGGTAGTGCACGTTGTCGTCGCCGCTACCGTGACAAAGCAGGTAATTACCCTTTATCATCGCCGTGTTATGAACGGGTGAGTTGAGGTCGTAGCCGTCGGGGTTCTCTTGCGGTGTGCGCATGAAGCGCTCGGTATAGACGTTGTCGTAATAGCGCCAGTTGGTCACGGGAGCCACCGACACGGCCGTGCTGATGACATCCGCGCCCTTGGTGATGCCGTTGGCGGCCATGA
Source organism: uncultured Bacteroidia bacterium (assembly GCA_902791165.1). Taxonomy (GTDB): domain Bacteria; phylum Bacteroidota; class Bacteroidia; order Bacteroidales; family F082; genus Limimorpha. The sequence continues at coordinate 12,202 of CADAVB010000015.1, read as the reverse complement.
AGCCACCATAGCTCCAGCCGTATATTCCGATTCTTTCAGCATCCACGTAGGGTTGTTTGGCCATGTATTTAGCCAACGTAATCATGTCCTCGGTCTCGTATTTGCCTAATTGCAAATAGGTCATCTTCTTGAACACCTCGCCTTGCGCGCCGCTGCCACGGTTGTTGATGGACACGCTGATAATGCCGTGCTGGGCAAGCAGTTGCATCCACCAGAAATCGCTGTCGGCCCAAGCGTTGTTCACGGTTTGGTGTCCGGGGCCGCCATAAACGTAAATCAGCACGGGATATTTCTTGGCGGGGTCGAAGTCGGGAGGCAGGATTTGCCATGCATCAATTTCGACTTGTTCGCCGTTAGGCAAAACGAAGGCTGGGTCACTGATTTTCAGGAGTTTCTTCTCACCAAGGTTGAAGGTCTTGAGCTTTTCGGCAAACTCGTGGTTGTCTTCCAAAACGCGCACTAACTTGCCTTTGTTGGTGTAAAGCTCGAACTGGCGAGGCTGCGTGATGCTGCTATTAATATTAATAAGGTAGCTGAAGTCGTTGCTGAAACGTGCTTGGTTAGTGCCTTCGCGACCAATCACCTCGCGCATCTGGCCTTTCAGATTGACGGCATAAATCTGTCGCTCGACTGACGATTTCTTGGCGGCTTGGAAATACACTTCCTTGCCGTCGAAGCCATAAACCTTGGTCACATCCCAGTTGCCATCAGTGAGTTGCTTCACCAATGAGCCGTCCAAATTATAAAGGTAAATGTGGTTGTAGCCGCTCTTTTCGGAGGTCATCAGGAAGCGTTTGCCGTCCTCAAGGAAGTGCCAGTCGTCGGTGATGTCGATGTAATAGTCGTTGGTTTCGTCGTAGAAAACGCGGCTTTTCCCCGTGGTGGCATCGGCGGCCAGGATTTCAAGATGGTTTTGGTGACGGTTGAGGCGTTGAATGGCCAGCACGTTGGCATCCTTCGTCCAACCAATGCGGGGCAAGTAAATATCAGTTTCGGTGCCCGTATCCATCTTCACCGTCTTGCCGTTTTCAAGATCGTAAACGTAAATCTCCACAATGGAGTTGTCCTCGCCTGCCTTGGGGTACTTGAAGCTGTACCAATCGGGATAGAGGCCTTCGAACTCCTCCATTTGGAACTCGCGCACCTTGCTCTCGTCGAACTTCATGTAGGCGATTTTCTTGCTGTCGGGCGACCAATAGAAGCCCTGCGAGAAGCTGAATTCCTCTTCGTAAACCCAGTCGGGCGCACCATTAATAATATGGTTGTAAAGGCCGTCGTTGGTGAATTGGCTCTCCTTTCCCGTCGTCAAATCCTTGATGAACAGGTTGTTGTCGCGCATAAAAGCGACCTTCGTGGCATCAGGCGAGAAGGTGGCCAAACGCTGCTTTCCGTTTTCCGAAAGCGGTTGCAAGGTCTTGGATTTGAAGTCATACACATAGTAGGTGGCGTGGAACGAGTGGCGATAAATGCTCTCCATTTCCGTGGCGCAGAGCATCTTGTCTTCGTTTGCGCTCAATTCATAATCTTGAAGGCCGATGGGCAGGGAATCGGGATGCATGGTGAGGTCAGCGATACCGAACAGTGTCTTCTCAATCTTTCCCGACTTGTAGTTGTAGATGTTGAGTTGGCCTTTCTCGAAGGATGCATAAGACTTGCCATCCTTCATGGAATTCATGCCGCGCACACTCTTTGCAGAGAAAGTCGGACGGAGGTAAAGGTCTTCCAACTCGAAATTTTTCTTCTCTTGGGCCGAAGCCGAAAGTGTTCCGAAAACAAGGAACAAACTGATTAACAAGTATTTGTTTTTCATAATAAATAGATTTGTTGGCACAAAGGTAGAATTTTTTTGAAAAAAAGACGAAAAAAAGTTGGAGGTAACGGAAAAAGCCGTATTTTTGCAGCCGCAAACCGAGAGGTTCAACGCACTTAATGGGACGGTAGCTCAGTTGGTTTAGAGCGCATGCTTGACAGGCATGAGGTCACAAGTTCGATCCTTGTTCGCCCCACAGAAACGCCGACGGCGTTTTTTCTTTGAAAGAGGGACGTTAGCCCAGTTGGTTTAGAGCGCTGCCTTCACACGGCAGAGGTCACTGGTTCGAGTCCAGTACGTCCCACAAGACACTGAAAGCCAGCCTATAACGGTTGGCTTTCTCCTTTTGTTTAGTTCCGTAACTGTTCCTGCAACGCCACCATCTCATCGCGATACTTCGCCGCCGCGAGGAAGTCCATCTCCTTGACAGCCTTCTCCATGTTCTTTTTAGACAGCGCGATGGCCTTCTGAATCTGCTCTTTCGACAGATAAACCGCCTGACTTTCAGCAGCCATGCTCGTCGTAAGGTCGGATTGGGAATAAGGCACGGGCTGGGTTCCCTTCAAGGTGCCAAGCGAGTTGTCGATGGCCTTGACGATGGTCTTAGGAACAATGCCATGCGCCTCATTGTAAGCCATTTGCTTGGCGCGACGACGGGCGGTCTCGTCGATGGTCTTGCGCATCGAGTCGGTGATGGTGTCGGCGTACATGATGACCTTGCTCTCGGCGTTACGGGCGGCGCGGCCAGCGGTCTGCGTTAGGGAACGCTCGGAGCGCAGGAAGCCTTCCTTGTCAGCATCGAGGATGGCCACAAGGCTGACTTCGGGCAAGTCCAAGCCCTCACGGAGCAAGTTCACGCCCACCAGCACGTCAAAATCGCCCATGCGCAAGCCTTGTAAAATCTCCACGCGCTCCATCGTGTCCACATCGGAATGAATGTACCGCGTCTTGATTTTCAAGCCATTAAGGTAGGTATTCAGTTCCTCCGCCATGCGCTTGGTCAAAGTGGTGACGAGGACGCGCTGGTTTTTCTCCACCACCTTGTGGATTTCGTCGATGAGGTCATCAACTTGGTTCAAGCTGGGACGAACCTCGATCACAGGGTCGAGCAAACCCGTTGGACGAATCACCTGTTCCACATACACACCCTCGCTCTGCTGCAACTCGAAGTCGGCGGGCGTGGCACTGACATAAATGGTCTGTCCCGTAAGCGACTCAAATTCATCGAATTGCAAAGGACGGTTATCCAAGGCTGAAGGCAGTCGGAAGCCGTATTCCACCAAAGTTTGCTTGCGCGAGCGGTCGCCGCCGTGCATCCCGCGTATCTGCGGCACGGTAACATGGCTCTCGTCGATAATCGTAATGAAGTCGTCGGGAAAATAGTCGAGCAGGCAGAAAGGCCGCGTGCCCGGACTACGCCCATCGAAATAGCGCGAATAGTTCTCGATACCAGAGCAATAGCCTAATTCCTTCATCATTTCGATGTCGTAATTCACACGGTCTTCCAATCGCTTGGCTTCCAATGCCTTGCCGATTTCGCGGAAATACTCCGTTTGCTTGAACATGTCGTCCTGAATCTCGCGCACGGCAGCATTGAGTTTGGCTTGCGAGGTGACGAAAATGTTGGCAGGGAAAATGGTAAGTTCCGATAAAGCTTCCATCCTTCTGCCTGTCACGGGGTTGAACATTTCAAGGCTGTCGATTTCGTCATCCCAAAACACGATGCGATAAGCATAGTCGGCGTAGGCCGGAAACACATCCATCGTCTCCCCTTTTATCCTGAATTTGCCTTGCGTGAACTCGATTTCGTTGCGCACATACAAGGAACTCACCAAGGCCTTTGCCACATCGTCGCGAGTGGTTTTCATTCCGCGCTCCAAATAGATGATGTTCTTGCCGAAATCATCAGGATTTCCGATACCGTAAAGACATGACACAGAGGAAACTACGACAATATCCCTCCGTCCCGAAAGCAGTGCCGAAGTGGTCGCCAATCGCATCTTATCGATTTCAGAATTGATGGCAAGATCTTTTTCTATATAGGTGTTGGTGGCGGGAATAAACGCCTCGGGTTGGTAGTAGTCATAATAGGAAACGAAATACTCCACCGCGTTTTCTGGGAAAAACTGCTTGAACTCGCCATAAAGTTGCGCTGCAAGGGTCTTGTTGTGGCTCAGCACCAAGGCCGGACGGTTCAGTTGCGCCAGCACGTTGGCGATGGTGAACGTCTTTCCTGAGCCCGTCACGCCGAGCAGTGTCTGGGCACGGTCGCCGCGCCGGATACCATCCACAAGTTCCTTGATGGCTTCGGGCTGGTCGCCGGTGGGTGCGAAATCGGAGGTTAGTTTGAAATCCATGGTCTTGATACGAACGGCAAAAATAATAAAAATCCCGCCCAAACGGACGGGATTCTTTTTGTTATCGTGAATAACAATAACGCGCTTTCTTACTTCACCTTTTCGACGATGGCCTTGAAGGCTTGAGGATCGTTGAGGGCGAGGTCGGCGAGCACCTTGCGGTTCATCTCGATGCCGGCCACATTTAGCTTGTTGATGAATTGGCTGTAGTTCATGCCATACTCGCGCACGGCGGCGTTGATACGGATGATCCACAGGCTGCGGAATTCGCGCTTCTTGTTTCTTCTGTCGCGATAAGCGTAAGTCTGACCCTTTTCGTAAGAGTTCTTCGCCACAGTCCACACGTTCTTTCTCGTGCCGAACTGACCTTTGGTCTTCTTCAGGATTTTCTTCCTTCTGGCTCTTGAAGCCACTGCATTGACTGATCTTGTCATTTCTTTGATTTTTTCGTCCAGCGCCTCGCTCCTTTCGAGAACTTTTCTGCTGAGACAAAGTTAAACATTTGATGAATTACATGAGAAGCATTTTCTTGACAACTCTCTCGTCGGCCTTCTCAACGATGGCGGTGTGGTCGAGGTTGCGTTTTCTCTTCTGGCTCTTCTTGGTCAGGATGTGGCCATGATAAGCATGCTTTCTCTTCAGTTTGCCGCTACCCGTTACTTGGAAACGCTTTTTGGCAGCGGACTTAGTCTTCATTTTTGGCATTTTACAATTGATTTAAAGTATTAAAAATGAGTTTATTTCTTCGTTGTCTTGGGAGCTATCATCATTTGCATCCTCTTTCCTTCCAACTTGGGCATCATCTCCACCTTGCCGAACTCTTCCAGCTCTTGAGCGAACTTGAGCAGCATCACCTCGCCTTGTTCCTTATAGACGATGGAACGTCCTCTGAAGAACACTTCCACCTTCACTTTGGAGCCTTCCTGAAGGAAGCGCTTGGCATGGTTGAGCTTGAACTCGAAGTCGTGGTCGTCGGTTTGGGGTCCGAGGCGGATTTCCTTGATGACGACCTTGGTGGCCTTGGCTTTTTGGTCTTTCAGGCGCTTCTTTTGGTCGAAGACGAACTTCTTGTAGTCCATCGCCTTGCAGACGGGCGGATTGGCATCGGGCTGAATCTCAACGAGATCGACACCCAGTTCCTCGACGATTCTCAAGGCATCGCGCAAGGGATAGATGTTGGCTTCCACGCCCTCGCCCACCAATCTCACCATTGGGGCTTTGATTTCCTCGTTGATGCGGTGGTTGAATCCGTCCTTGTCTTTGTTCGGCCTTTGGCCGGATCTTCCTCTTTGTGGAATCTGTGCTATGATTTTAGTCTCCTATATTAAGTTTATAATCAGTTAGTTGTTTATCTTCTGGATTGTTCCTCCTCGACTTGCTTGCGAATCATCTCGGCGAAGTCGGCGGTAGGCATGGTACCGAGGTCAACTTGACCGTGCTTTCTCACAGACACCTGATTTTCAGCTTCTTCCTTCTCGCCCACGATGAGCATATAAGGATATTTCTTCATTTCAGCGTCGCGAATCTTGCGTCCGATTTTCTCGTTTCGCTCGTCAATGAGGGCGCGAATATCGGACTTTTTCAGATACGATTGCAAAATTTTCGCAAAATCGAGGTATTTTTCGCTCACGGGGAGGATAATTACCTGGTCGGGAGCCAGCCAAAGCGGGAATTCTCCGGCGCAATGCTCCAACAAAACGGCCACAAAACGCTCCATCGAGCCGAAAGGTGCACGGTGCACCATCACAGGACGGTGTTTCTCGTTGTCGGCACCGATGTAAGTCAGGTCGAAACGCTCCGGCAGGTTGTAATCGACTTGAATCGTGCCCAACTGCCATCTGCGACCCAGCGCGTCCTTCACCATGAAGTCGAGCTTCGGACCATAGAACGCGGCCTCGCCGTATTCCACGCGAGCAGGCAGACCCTTCTCGGCGCAAGCCTCTTGAATGGCGGTTTCGGCCTTGGCCCAGTTTTCGTCCGTGCCCACATACTTTTCGGTATCGTTGGGGTCGCGGAGCGATATTTGTGCTTCAAAGTTCTTGAAATCCAGAGCCTTGAAGATGATTTCGATGATTTCCATCACGCGGATGAACTCTTCCTTCACCTGGTCGGGACGGCAGAAGATGTGGGCATCGTCTTGCGTGAACGAGCGCACACGGGTGAGGCCGTGCAACTCGCCACTCTGCTCATAACGATACACCGTGCCAAACTCAGCGCAGCGGAAAGGCAGGTCTTTGTATGAACGCGGCTTCCACTTGAAAATCATGCAGTGGTGCGGGCAGTTCATGGGTTTCAGCAGGTACTCCTCACCTTCCTCGGGCGTGGTAATTGGGCGGAAACTGTCTTCGCCGTAGTGGTCCCAGTGGCCAGAAGTAACATAAAGTTGCTTGCCGCCGATGTGTGGCGTGATGACTTGCTCGTAGCCATATTCCTTCTGAATCTTGGTCAGGTAGTCTTGCAGGCGGAGGCGCAGTTCGGTGCCTTTGGGCAGCCAAATCGGGAGGCCCTTGCCCACGGTTTCGCTGAACATGAAAAGTTCCAGCTCGCGGCCCAACTTGCGGTGGTCGCGTTTCTTGGCTTCTTCGAGGAGGACGAGATACTCTTCCAGTTCCTTCTGTTTCGGGAAGGTGACGCCATAAACGCGGGTGAGTTGCTTGCGCTTCTCGTCGCCGCGCCAATAGGCGCCAGCCAAAGAGGTCAGTTTCACGGCCTTGATGAAGCTGGTGTTCGGGATGTGCGGTCCGCGGCAAAGGTCGGTGAAGTCGCCATTTTTATAATAGGTGATGGTGCCATCCTCGAGTTCGCTGATGAGTTCTTCCTTGTACTCGTCGCCTTTGTCGGTGAAGTACTTCAAAGCCTCGGCCTTGCTCACATCGACGCGCTCGAAGGTCTGCTTCTCGCGGGCAAGTTCGAGCATTTTCTTCTCGATATTGACCAGGTCGGCTTCGGTGAGGGTGATGTCGCCCGTGTCGATGTCGTAATAGAAACCTGTTTCCACGGCGGGACCGATGCCGAACTTCACACCTTTATATAATGCCTCGATAGCTTCGGCCATGAGGTGTGCCGACGAGTGCCAAAACGTGGCCTTGCCTTCGGGGTCGTCCCAAGTGAAGAGTTGGATGGTGGCGTCCTCATTGACGGGGCGCATGGCATCCCACATCGTGCCGTTCACTTTGGCCGACAGCACGTTACGCGCCAAACCCTCGCTCAAACTCTTGGCGATGTCAAGCGGCGTAACACCCGATTCATATTGTCTGACACTGTTGTCAGGGAAGGTTATGTTGATCATAAAAAAGCGCTTTTTGAAAACGGCTGCAAAGGTACGAAAAAATCTGATTCGAGCCATTTGTTTTTCCAGTTTAATAAGAGTTTTTTTTCTCCTTATTATAAATAATGTTATTTTTGCGCCAAAAATTCAACCTATGAAAAGACTATCTTTCTCTCTATTACTCCTTTTGGGGATTTGGTTTCAGGCCTATTCCCAAACCAAAGTCGATGAAGCTACGGCCTACAAGACTGCTCAAGCATTCGCTGAAAACCGACTGGCCACGAAAGGCCACGAACTGGATTTGGTTTCGGCCGAAGGAATCTATATCTATAACATTGGCACACAAGGTTTTGTCATCGTTTCGGGCAATACCGTGCTCCCCCCGATTTTGGGCTATTCCGACCACGAGAATTTCCCTGACATGACCAGCGCGCCCGAGAATTTCGCCGCGTGGATTGGGCATTATTCAGAGATGATTGCTTTTGCCAAGTCGAACAGCATTGCGCCTGAAGCCAAGGTGCAACACCTATGGGACGAGGCCGCGCAAGGTCGCTTCGGCACTCGAAACGCCAAAACCGTAAATCCTTTGGTTGAAACACGATGGAACCAAGACTGCTATTATAACGAATACTGTCCGGCCACGTCGGGCGGAGGCTGGTGGGGTGGTCCGTGCGGGCACGTCTATGCCGGCTGCGTGGCAACCGCCATGGCACAGGTGATGAAATACTGGGATTATCCCGCAACAGGCTTTGGTTCACACAGTTATGTCCACAGCACCTACGGCCAACAAAGTGCCAACTTTGCCGCCACCACTTACCATTGGGACGAAATGCCCAACGAAATATGGGGGCACAACGATGCCATCGCCACACTGTTGTATCACTGCGGCGTGAGCGTGGACATGAACTATTCGGCTTCGGGCAGCGGCGCGCAATCGAAAGACGTGGAAACCGCGCTGCGTTCCTATTTCGGCTACTGCGGTGCCAAATACAAGCAGAAAAGCAGTTTCAGCGACGACGATTGGATTGCCATGCTGAAGGCCGAACTCGACCAGTCGCGACCCGTGTATTACTCTGGTGCTAACGGCGACAGCGGCCATGCCTTCGTTTGTGATGGCTATGACAGCAACGACCTCTTCCACTTTAACTTCGGTTGGAGCGGTGCCGGCGACGACTACTACTCCCTCTATGACGTACACGGCTTCAGCAGCAGCCAAGCGGCAGTGACAAACATCTACCCCCTTGCCATTCGGCCCGATGCCAACGGCATCATTTATGTCAGCGAAGACGGCACTGGCGACGGTTCCTCATGGGCCAACGCCACCAGCAAGTTTGAATACGCCACGGCCCTTTCGAGCGGCGGCGGAACAAAGGTTTGGGTGAAAAAAGGAACCTATTACGGCGACACCAACGACCCCAACAGCGCGTTTTACATCACCGCCAACAACCAAATCCATGGCGGTTTCAAAGGCGACGAGGAACCTGGCTACGACCTCTCGCAACGCGATTTCATCAACAACTCAACCATTCTCGACGGACAAGGCGTGAGGCGTGTGCTGACACAAGAAAAATCGCTCAACGGTAGCGCTGCCCTTTGGGACGGCTTCACCATCCGCAACGGCAAGGCCGGTAGCGGCGCGGGAGCCTATTTGGACAACTACACCACCCTGTCGAACTGCATCGTCGCCCACAACGAAGCCACCATGTTCGGCGGCGGCATCTATGCCAACTCGGGCGGCGGCACACCCCACGTCAGCCTCATCAACTGCACCGTAATCGACAATGCAGCCTCGATGGGCGGCGGCGTTTGCGACCGCATCGGCTGCATTTTCGCCAACTGTCGCATCAGCAACAACACAGCTTCTACTAAAGGCGGCGGCATATACCTTTATAATAATACCGAGCCGACATTCAAGAACTGCGTTGTTGCCAACAACACGGCCGAGAACGCTGGTGCCATGTATGCCCGAGGCAAGTTCACCGCCTACAACAGCAACTTCGTGGCCAACAACGCCACCGAAAGTGTCGGCGGACTTTTCATCGAGGACCGCTACAGCAAAATGTTCAACTGCATCATTTGGGGCAACAAGAGGCAAGGGCAACAGAGCCAAACGGACGGCAGTTGCAAGGCCGAATACTGCGCCGTGCAAGGCGGCATGGAAGGCACGGACAACATCAACCTGCAAGCCGAAAACGACGGCGAAGAGCCTGGTTTTTTCGTTCGATTCAACGACCCTTCGCCCGAAAGCGCTGACTGGAGCCTGCAATCCAACAGCATCTGCCTCAACGCAGGCAAGCCCAACACAGCAGGACTTGGCGCCTCCGACATCGCCGGTGACCAACGCATACAGAACGGCCGCGTGGAAATCGGGGCTTACGAAAGCTGCGCCTCGCTCACCCAAACAGAAGCGGCAATTAGCGGAAACAATCCCTATGATTTCCATGGACGTTTCCTGACCCAAGAGGGCTACTACACAGCCGTCCTCGATGGCCACGACTGCGATAGCGTTGTCGGATTGACATTGTCAGTTTACGAAAACGTCACAGAAGATGCTGAAGCCTCAATCCATGTTTGGCCCAACCCGACGAATGGAGTTTTGCACATCGCGTCGGAATACCTTCTGAACGTGGAAGTTAGAAATCTGTTAGGTCAATTGGTCTTGCAATCCGAAAAAGCCGAAACCATCGATTTGAGCAAGCTTGAAAAAGGCGTTTATTTCCTGATTGTCAGCAATAAAAACGGGGTTAATTCCGTCAAAAAAATCGTAAAAGAATAACAATATGGCCAAGGCATATTTCTCGGCAGGTTGCTTCTGGGGCGTGGAGTATTACTTCAAACGGCTCAAAGGTGTGACGAAAACCACCGTCGGTTTCATGGGCGGCGACATGGAAAACCCGAGCTACAAGCAAGTCAAGACGGGCTTGACGGGACATTTGGAAACCATCGAGGTGAAATATGACCCCGAAACGGTTTCTTACGAGGGATTAGTGCGCTATTTCTTTGAAATCCACGATTTTGAGCAAGCCGACGGTCAAGGCATCGACATCGGGACGCAGTACCTTTCAGCCATTTGGTTCAACGATTTCGCAGAGCGCGACACGGCCATCAAAGTCTTCGGCGAGCTGATGCAGATGGGTTACCATCCTGCCACGCAAATCCGTGCTGTCATGCCCTTCTACCCCGCCGAGGCCTACCACCAAGACTATTTGGACGAGCGGCAGGAAACACCGGAGTGCCATGTTTACAAGTGCCATGTTTACAGGAAGGTGTTTTGACAATCCCTTATTGGTATCCAATCCTCACCCGCCGCAAATCCAGCAGATTCGTGGGATTGCTGCCCAAGCCTTGCACGCGCTCGTTCACGAAGCGGAGCACCTCGTCGTAAAACAGCACCACCACGGGCGCGTCTTGCATCATCAGGCTATCCATCTCGGTGTAATATCGGGCGCGTTCCTGCAAGTCGTTGCAAAGCAAGGCTTTGTCAAACAGTATGTCGTATTTTGGGTTGGTGTAATGCGTGTAGTTCGGTCCCGCCGGAGCGAAATTCGAGGTCGTGAACAGCGAAAGATAGTTCTCCGCATCCGGATAGTCGGCCACCCACGAGGAACGGAAAAACTCTAGGCTGCCGTTAGACCTCATGCTGCGCATGGTGGCAGGCGGCATCACCTCCATCTTGCATTGCAGGCCGATTTGCTCCACCTGGCTTTGCACAAACTTCCCGATGTCGGCATAGTCGGCCACGGTGGTGAGATGCAATAGATGGCCTTGCAGATGGTTCTCGGCCACCAAATGCTGGGCGCGTTTCAGGTCGTAGCCATAGCCGATGGTCGGGCTGTGGCCAGGCAAACCGGCGGGAATCATGCCACCCGTGCCGGGTTCGCCGATGCCGTTGCGCAAGTAACGCAACATCTTCTCGCGGTCGATGCAGAGGCTAACCGCCTGACGCAGCGCCTTGGAACGGTCTGGACCGAGGCTGTCGTTGGGGTCGATGAAGAAAGAGAAATACTCGGTGTTCAAATACGGCTCGGTAATCAGTTCGATTTTGTCCTCGTATTTCTGGCGCAGTTGGCCGTCGTAGGTCAAGAGTTCGTCCTTGTATCGCGCGTCGATGCCTGACATGAAGTCGAACTTGCCTTTGATGAACTCCAAAAACGCCACTTGCTTGTCAATCAGGAAACTGACGGAAACGGCATCGATGTATGGCAGCCTCTCCCCTGCCGCGTCGCATTCGAAATAATCGAAATTCTTGCGAAAAACGAGTTTCACGCCTTCCTTCCAATACTGGAACTTAAATGGCCCGGTACCTACGGGATAGCTTCGGAAGTTATCGCCGTAATACTCAACGGCTTCCTTCGGAACGACGGAAGCGTAAGTCATAGACAAAATGCCCAAAAACGGCGGAAACGGCTTCGACAATTCAATCTGGAAAGTGGAATCGTCCAAAGCTGTGAAAGCATATCTGTCGTTCTCGTGCTTGACGGATGAGAAAATCCACATTCCGGGCGAACTCAACTGCTTGTCCACCACGCGGTTGAAGGAATAAACGAAGTCTTCAGCGGTTACGAAACGCGGCTTGCTAAAGCACTCATCCTCATGAAATTGCACATCATTCCGCAAATGAAAAATGTAGCGCAAACCGTCCTCGCTAATCTCCCACGACTTGGCCACCATCGGGACGAGGTTCATCTTGTCGTCGAAGGCCACGAGACTGTTAAACACTTGGTTACAAGCCCAAATATGCGGCAAGTCCTTGGCATAAATCGGGTC
>CADAVB010000014.1:30495-39526 GCA_902791165.1 uncultured Bacteroidia bacterium | reverse complement strand
CGAAATCGGGCTTCAGTCCGAAAGCATCGCCCTGACGGGCAAGGTCGGCATCAACACCACCAACACCACCGCTGACTACGCCCTTGCGGTGGATGGGGGGATTATCACCACCAAAGTCTTCATCCAAGACGTTGAAGCCTGGCCTGACTATGTGTTCGGCGACAACTACAAGCTCTTGCCGCTCCACGAGCTGAAGAAGTTCATCGGCGAAAACAGACACCTTCCCGACATGCCTTCGGAAGGCGAAGTTATAGGCCAAGGCTACGACTTGAACGAAATGCAACACATTCTGCTGAAGAAAATAGAAGAACTGACGCTATACACTTTGCAACAACAAGAAGAGATAGAGGCACTCCGGAAAACCGTTGAAGAACTCAAAAACAAGTAACAAGACCATGAGAAAGCGATTTGTTTTGCTGCTGCTTTTAGGGCTGATGTCTTTTTTGGCCGTTTGCCATGCTCAAAACGCCATTGTGACTTACTCTTATGATGCTTGCGGTAATCGTGTGGAACGCACATTGAAGTTCAAGACAATAAGAAACAACGAACGCTCAGAGGCCTGCGATGAAGAGGAAGGCTGGCTAACCATGGCAGAAGACAGCCTTAAACAGATTAATGCATTGTATGTCAAAAAGTATTATTTTTGCAGAAACAAAAATTCCATAACAACCAAAACTAAACAGTCATGAAGAACATCATTTTATCACTCATCATCGGCATATTGATGCCAAGCTTTGCCTTCGCGCAAACGGAAAACGGCTTGCTACTCCAACCCACGCACATCATCGGAAAGAGAATCGATTCTGTGGGACAAGTCACTTCGGTGCTTGAATCCGACTTCACTTACCGTGATGACGGGAAGCCCGCCACTTTTGCGATTCCCGAGAAAGCACTTTCGACAAACTACTGGTACACAGGCGACTTCCTGCGAAAGGAATCCACCGTCCACGCGTATGGCCATCCCATGATTGGAGAAGAAATCGCGTACACTTACGAGAACGGCAAGGTGAAAACCGTCGGACACGGAGCGACACATGGTATAATGGAAAGCAAATTTTGGGAGTACATTTACGCGGACGATGGAAGACTGATTAGGAAAGACGTCAGGATTGACCTCCAAACCGATTTCTTCCACCATTTCTATATTGAATATGAAAACGAAGATAAGACCCAAATCCATGATTATTGGACCAATTTTCCATCACAAGGCTGGCTGCACAAGCAGAAGAACACCTACCAGTACGACGACGAATTCAAGCTCCTCACCAGACTCATCGAATATTACGATGTCGAAGGTGAAGTTACCTCCAGCACGTTAGATACTTATACCTACACGCCTAGTGGGAAGTTGGAAACACAGGTCACACAAAATCTCACAGAAGGTGAATGGGTAAACAAGAGCATCATGCGGTATGTTTACGACGATTATGACCGGGTGAAGGAGCAACAAGACGGATCGTGGTCGGCCAGCGAAGACGACTGGAACATCAACCGCAGGGTGGAGTTCGAGATTTTGGACGACGGGCACCGCTACATCGTTTCCTTCTACAAGAAAAGCGGCGAAGAATGGGTGTGGGACGTGTTCAACGAGCAGACCATATTGTTCGGCTCGAAGCTCTATAACCAACAGCGCACATTGAGATTCTACCATTATGCCTTAGGCCACGGCGTGAGTCGCATCAATCAGTTTGAAATGACGATGGAATACTTCGAAGAGCCTGAATATTTAGGCGAGGCAGAAGAAAAGACAACCCAGTGCAACGTCTATCCCAATCCTGGTAAGGACAAACTGAAAGTCGAGATGTTTGCCGAGAATGCCGTAGTTCGTTTCTACGACTTGCAAGGCAGGATGATAATGGCCCGTTCCTTTGACTTCAGCACCGAGATAGGCACAGAGGCATGGCCATCAGGAATCTATTATTGGGAGATTTGGAACGGCAACCAAAAGGAATCCTCTGGCAAGTGGGTCAAGGAATAGCTGATTTTTTACAAGGTGGTGAAGGAATAAACGCGACGACATTCGTAGAGCCGTGGCGCGCCGCGGCTCTACAACCGCCGAAAAACAAACCCAAGCGGCTGCCGCGATGCGACAGCCCTACGAATAGTGCCACACAATGGTTCAAATGGTTTTCATTGCCGCTTCAGCTGCTCCACATAGTCGTCAATGCGGTGCAGCTCCTCTGGAATATTGATATTCTGCGGACAGTGCGACACGCATTGCTTGCACCCGATGCAGTGGTTAGCCTGCCGCAGCGATGGCACATTGCGGTCGTAGCCGATGAGGAAACGCTTGCGGGCTTCCCAATACTCTTTCGCCTCGCGGCTTCCCGTAGGCATCTTGCCCTCGGTGATGCTGGTGTTGTAGTACGAGAAAATCACGGGGATGTTAAGTCCGTAAGGGCAGGGCATACAATAGTTGCAGCTCGTGCAAGGCACGGTCTTCAGTTCCACGAACTCCTCGGCCACCTTCATCAGGAACTCATCCTCCTCCGCCGTGATGGGGCGCAAGGGTGAATAGGTTTCCACGTTTTGCACCAAATGCTCCATGTAGGTCATGCCGCTCAAGACGGTGAGGATGCCCTCGGGCGTGCCGGCATAGCGGAAGGCCCAGCGGGCGACGGGCGTTTCTGGCTCGCGTTCCTTCATCTGCTTCACGATGAAGTCGGGCTGGTTGGCCAAGCGACCGCCGAGCAAAGGCTCCATGATGACCGCCGGAATACCGCGACGATGCAACTCGTCATAGAGATACGAGGCATTAACGTTTTCAGGCTCAATTACATGGGCGTAGTTCCAGTCCACATAATTCATCTGAATCTGCACGAAATCCCAATGATAGCGGCCTTCGTCGTGCCAGCGCAGAAGCATGTCGAAGATTTCCACGTCGCCGTGATACGAAAAGCCGAGGTTGCGGATGCGACCGGCTTCTTTCTGTTCCACGAGCCAATCTAAGATGCCGTTGTCCATATAGCGGGCGTTGAACATCTCCGTGCTGTTCAGCTCTTTCGACTCGCCGCCGATGCTGTGAAGCAGCAGATAGTCGATGTAGTCAGTTTGCAGTTCTTTCAGCGAGTTCTCGAACATGGCTTGCGAGGCCTCGCGGCTCCAAGTCGAGGGACTGAAATTCGACAATTTGGTGGCGATGTAGTAGCTGTTGCGCGGATGCCGTGCCAAGGCGATGCCCGTGGCGTGCTCCGACAGTCCCTTGCAATAGACCGGCGATGTGTCGAAGTAGTTGATGCCATGCGCGAGGGCGTAGTCCACTTGCTGGTTCACCATCTCTTGGTCGATGTCGGAATTGGGGTTTTCGCGTGCCGAGCCGCCTGCTTCCACAGGCAGGCGCATCATGCCGTAGCCCAAGATGGAGACTTTGTCGCCCGTGTTGGGATTGGTGCGGTAGGTCATTTCGCCCTGACCGTCGATGACATTCTTGGCGATGGGCGTTTCCTTGTCGCCCGATTTGCAGGCCGACAGCACCACCGAGGATGCCACCGTCGCTGCACCGATATGTTTGATGAATTCTCTTCTGTCCATGGTTTTATTTGTTTGTTGTAGGGACGCACTGCGTGCGTCCGCGAAATGGTTGTTTTATTGTTTTTCGGACGCACGCAGTGCGTCCCTACAGGGTATTAATGATAATGATGCATTTCATTCCCTTCAACATAAATCGCGCTGAATGGGCGGGCGGGGCAGAGGTGCTCGCAGGCGCCGCAGCCGATGCACTTGTTCTCGTCCACGGCGGGCACTTGATGGCCTTCGTAGTCAATCATTTGGATGGCTCCCGTGGGGCAATGACGGGCGCAGTTGCCGCACGAAACGCCATCGGTCAAAACAACGCAGTTGTCCTTCACCCACACGGCATGGCCGACATGGATAGCGGTCTTTTCCTCACGGGAAATGGGCTTGATGGCACCAGCGGGACAAACCTCGCTGCATCGTGTACATTCAGGACGGCAATAGCCGCGCTCGAATGACATCACGGGCTGCATGAAGTGTTGCAAATCCGTTGAGGGACGCAGCACATTGTTCGGGCAGCTTGAAACACAGAGTTGGCAGGCCGTGCAATGGCGTTGCATGTATCGGGCCGACACCGAACCCGGAGGCGTGACGGGCGTTTGCCGCTTCGGGGCTTTCTTGTCCTCGATGACTGCCAAGCCGCCGTCGAGCTTCATCTCGGTTTGGGCCAAAGCCGCCGAAGTGCCGGCCAAGGCTGCGCCAACGAGGAAGGCGCGGCGTTCCTTATCGACGGGCTTTGTCGTAGCAACAGTCCTTTTTGCAGTATAATGCAAAGCGTCAAACTTGCACTTGTCTAAGCAATCGCCGCAAACCACGCAACGCGAATAATCGACCGTACCGTTCTTGAAATCAATGGCTTGCGCCTTGCAGTTCTTTTCGCACATTCCGCAGCTCTTGCACTTGTCCTTGTCGAAACGCACACGAAGCAAAGAGAAACGCGAAAAGAAGCTGAGGAAGGTGCCCACGGGACAAATCGAGTTGCAATACGCGCGACCTTTTTTCCAGGCGAGGAAGCCTAATATCAACAAGGTTAGTAAGGCCACGATGAAAGTCGTCACGCTGCGGGTCCAGATTTGGACTTCGGTGAAATTGTAACGGTCGTTGGCGGCATCCATCGAGGCAAGCCAGTTGTTCAGCAGGTCGTAAAGCGGCTTGAACAGGCTGTTCACGATGCGGCCGTAAGCACTGTAGGGCGCAAACAAGGTTGTCAGCGGCGCAAAGCCAATGATGAGCGCGATGGCGAAAATGGCGAAGAAGCCGTAGCGCAACACCTTGTTTTCCTTGGCGTAGCTGAAACGGTTTTTCTTGACTTTGCCACCCAGCCACGAGAAAAAGTCCTGCATGATGCCTAAAGGACACACCACACTGCAGTAGATTCTCCCGAAAAGGAGCGCGGCAAAGATAACCATAGCCAACACTCCGAAGTTCAAAGCCAGGAAAGCGGGCAAAAACTGGATTTTGGCCACCCAGCCCGCCCAGAGATGCACTCGGAAACCGATGCCGAGCAAGAGTAAGGTCACTAAAGTTATTGTGACCACTTGAAGTAAGATTCTGGTTTTTCTTAGCATATTATATTGATTTTGAGTTAGTTCTTTTTACAATAAGAATGCTTGCTTCATAGAGCAGATAAATCGGCAAGGTGACGAGCATCAATGTCACCGCGTCGCCGGTTGGAGTGATGACAGCCGCCACAATCGCGATGGCCACAATCGCGTGGCGACGGTATTTCTTCAGCGTTTCGGCGGTCAAGAGGCCCATCTTGGCCAAAAAATAATTGACGATGGGAATCTCGAACAGCAAGCCCATCAAGAGGCTAAGCATGACGAAGGCGGAGATGTAGGACGAAAGCGAGATTTGGTTCACTACCTCGCTGTAAACCTGATAGTTGGCCAAAAACCGGAACGAGAACGGGAAAATGACGAAATAGTTGAGCAGCACGCCAGCCAAAAACAGCAGCGACCCGCCAAAGAGCAGTGGCATCGTGTAACGCCTTTCGCGCTCATACAGGGCTGGCACAACGAATCCATAAAGTTGCGCAAGCAGAAACGGGAAGGTGACGACCAATCCCGCCCAAAGCGAGACCTTGATATGTGTCATAAACTGCGCCGCCAGCTCCGTGTTGATGAACCGCGCCTCGAAAGCATTGGGACACAAGGCTTCCCATCCCGTCGCCTGCGCCATGCGGCACAAGCCACGGTAGGACACGAAACCAGCCGAGGAAGGCGCGAAAAGCACCTGAAACAATAGGCTTTTGAAACAGAAAGCCAACACTGCGCCAACGAACCAAGCGATGAGGCAGCGAAACAGCACTTTCCGGAAGTCCTCGAGGTGATCCCAAAACGACCTTGGGTCCGTCGTACTCATTCCTTGGGTTCCTTGTCCGCCTTGATTTCGGGTTCCTCGACGCCGTTCACGCCGTCCTTGAAGCTCTTCACGCCCTTGCCCAAGCCCTTCATCAGTTCCGGGATTTTCTTGGCTCCGAAGAGCAACAGGACGATCAGGGCGATTAATAGGATTTCAGCCCATCCAATGGTAAGCAATTGCATATTGTTGATATTTAAGGGTTAGTTGCTGCAAAAATAGGAAAAAGGCAACAAAAAAACCGCAACAATGTGCGGTTTTTTTTCTGTTTCGGTGGGGTTTACTCTTCATAAATCACATGGAGCAGCACCGATCCAACCATGCCAAGCGTGGTTTTGTCGATGTTTTCGAGGTTGTCGTTCACCGTGTGCCATGTTTCGGCGAAACTCCCGTTGCTGCTTTCGGGATGCAGGTCGATGATGTCGATGGTGGGGATGCCCGCGATTTGGTTCATCGGCACATGATCGTCGCTGATGATGCCGCCTTGCTCGTTGCTGAAATACTGGCGGTAGCCCAACTCGGCGGCTTTGCGCCACACCTTATTAATTACCCAAGCGGCATAGCCTTGCGAGATGTATTCCTTCTGGAAATTGGGGTTCGAGCCGCCCACCATGTCGAGAAGGATGCCGTAATAGGCCTTGTAGCCATACACATGCGGCTGCTTCGACCAATGCTGCGAGCCCAAAGCCCAATAGTTGTTTTCGTCGTCGTAATAGTCCATCGCTTGCTCTTGGTGCGGGCCGTAGTCTTCGAGGTCGAAGAGCACGATGTCGATGCCCAAATTCTCATGGACAGGCTGCACCTTGAACTGGCGGGCACATTCGAGCAGCACGCCCACGCCGCTGGCACCGTCGTTGGCACCGTCGATGGGGGTGTGTGTGTTGGCCTCGTCGGGGTCGTGGTCGGCAAAGGGGCGCGAGTCCCAGTGGGCGCAAAGCACGATGCGCTTCTTGGCCTCGGGGTTGAACACCGCCACGATGTTTTTCCCGTCGATGCCCTTGCCGTTGTAAAGCCTCGTGCGGAAATCCTGCACGATGACCGTATCGGCCCAAGCGTTCAGTTTGCCGGTCAGCCAATCGGCGCATTGGGCATGGGCTTGGGTTTCGGGCACACGCGGTCCGAAAGCGGTTTGCGCGGCCACATACTGATAAGCCGAATCGGCGTTGAACTGCGGCACGGCGACGGTCTTTTTGGGTTTTTCCGTCGGGTTGTCGTTGCCTTTGGGCTGTTTGTCGCCGCAAGAGGCCAACATGAGGGCTGCGGCTATGATGGGCAAAATCTTTTTCATGGGTTTTTGAAATAAGGCTGCAAACCTTAAACTTTACAGCGTGTTTGTCTGCAAGTCAAGGATGCAAGCGCAAAAGTAGTAATTATTTCCGAAATAACGGCATGAATGACAACTATTTCTTGTTGAACATTTCCGGCAGAACATCCCTCAAAACAACTGATCCAATGTGACCACTTGCTGGAAAGCACCGCTATGGTAGCCGTATTTCAGTCCGAAAGTGGTGACGAGGGTCATTTGTAGGCTTTGCTTGCGGTTGATATGGTCTAACATCCATTGCAGGCGATGGCGCAGTTTCTTCTCATAGTCGTTATCGACCTCAAACTCACTGCCTACAAACTTCATCTCACAGAGATTCAACACATTGTCTTTTCTGTCAATAATCAGGTCTATTTGCATTCCATCGGTTTCGCCGTCGCCTTTCACCACGAAGGCAGACTGCCTTGAGGAAACCCCAAGAATGTCGAGCGCCTTTTTGATTTGGCCGATGTGAGAGAAACACAATTCCTCGAAAGCGATGCCCCGCCATGCGCTAATAGTTTGAGAAGCAACGTTGTGCATCCAAAAATCAGGGTCGGTTTCGGTCTGGCCTTGCACAAATTTCAGGTGAAACAAGCAGAATGGGTCGGTGAGTTTGTAATGCAAATCCCGCTTGCCCTTGCCAAAAGGAATGTATGACTTGATGAAGTCGCTGACTTCCAAGGCTTTCAAGAGTTTTGTAACGGCTCCTCCGTCATCCAATCCTGTTTTGCTGAGGATTTCTTGCCGTGTGAAACCCGAATGTCGTGTTCCCAACAGTTGCACGATGCTCTTCATTTGCTCGGGATTGGAGAACACCGAGGCAAAAAGGCGGTCGTATTCGTCGCGCAGTTTGGCTCCCTCGGCAAAAAACATTCGGTCGATGTTTTGGGCGAGGCTCAGGCCTTTTCTCATGTAATCAAGATAATAGGGGATGCCGCCAACCGCCATGTAGGCTTGCGCAATGTCGTAGCGCGACAGCGTTATGCCCTTGCTTTGGAAGAAATGTTCACATTCGTTGAGGGTGAACGGAGAAAGTTTCATTCGGTTGGTGAGTCGTCCGTAAAGTCCTCCATAATTGTTGATGAGTTTGTCGGTCATCCACGAAGTGGCTGAACCACAAACCACTAACATCATGTTGTCGCGGTGATAAGCCCAGCCGTTCCAGAAGGCCTCCAATGCGGTGATGAAGCCCGACCGAGGTGTGTCCATCCACGGAAGTTCGTCCAAAAAGACCACCTGCCGCGAGCCATCGTCAATGCTCTGAAGGTGCCTCTCCAACATGAAAAACGCCTCAAGCCACGAGGTGGGACATTTGCTCTTTTTCATGCCTTGCAGCTGGAGCGACAAATAGAAATGCCTCAGTTGTTCCTTGAGCCCGTTCTTGTGGTTCTGCTCGTCCACCGGCGAAAGACCCGAATGGCGGAAGGTGATTCTGTCTTTCAAAACCTCGTTGATGAGATAAGTTTTCCCCACGCGCCGCCGACCGTAAACGGCAATGAATTCGGGCCTGCCGCTGTCGTAGCGTTCGTTCATTTCACGAATTTCTTCTTCTCTACCTACCATTTTTCTTATAAACTGTTTTTAATTTTCTGCAAAGATACAAAAAATATCAATTGCAGAAAAATAAAACGATGTTTTTGATTGAAATTTTTCTGAAAACACTTTTTTTAATCATTCCAAATTTACTGAAAATAATCGGCTCAAACCCGTGCAAATTTGAGCCGATTATTGTTGGAAAATGAGCCTGTTGTATCAATCCTCCGGCGTCAAAGCCGCAATCATCTCAGCAATCTTGGCCTTCACCTCGGCAACGACATTGTCGGGGTTGAGGTCAGCCTTGAAGCTCTTGTC
>CADAVB010000014.1:0-30488 GCA_902791165.1 uncultured Bacteroidia bacterium | reverse complement strand
GTCGTCGTAAACCTTATCGGCTACGCGGCGCACGTTTTCGTCGGCCACGCGCAAGGCGCACAGCTGCACCTGCCAAGGCGCGATGGTGATGGGCCAAATCGGGCCGTAATCGTCGTGGCTCACCTCGCAGACCGAGGCAATCAAACGGCCCACGCCGATGCCGTAGCAGCCCATGATGGGGTATTTCAGCGTGTTGTCGCTGTCGAGGTACTGCATGTTCATCGACTCGGTGTATTTCGTGCCGAGTTGGAAGATGTTGCCCACCTCGATGCCACGGCTGATGGTGATACTGTGCTTGCCGCACACAGGGCAGATGCCTCCGGCGGTGGCCTTGGCCACGCTGTCGTACTTCACCTCGCCCAAGTCGCGGGCCATGTTCATGCCCTTGTAGTGGTAGTTCACTTTGTTGGCACCCGCCACAAACGAGTTCAAGGTCTTCAGCGACTCGTCGTAAACCACGGTGATGCCTTCCGGCAGACCCTTCGGCCCGATGAAGCCGGCGCAAATGCCCATTTCAGGCGTGACGGTGGCGGCATGGACTTCGGCACCAAGCAGGTTGCGGAGTTTGGTTTCGTTCACTTCAAGGTCGCCGCGCAGGAAGACGATGACCAATGAATCATCCATATTGCGCTGATACAGAACAGCTTTACAGGATTGCAAGGGCGAAGCATGGAGATAGTTGCAAACGTCCTCAATGGTCTTTTGGTCGGGGGTGAAAACCTCTTCCAAAGGCTCAACTGGGTATTCCTCGTTGTGGACGATGCAGTCGGCGGCTTCGCTGTTGGAGCGGTAGCCACATTCGGGGCAGATGACGATGGTGTCCTCACCGATTTCGCTGAGCAGCATGAACTCGTGCGACACACGACCGCCCATCATGCCCGAATCGGACTTGACGGCCACCACGTCGGGCACGCCGGCACGGGCGAAGATACGCTCGTAGGCGCGGTAAGCCAGTTTGTAATAAACCTCCAAATCCTCTTGCGTGAGGTGGAAACTATAAGCGTCCTTCATCGTGAACTCGCGGGTGCGGATGAGGCCGCCACGCGAACGGGGTTCGTCGCGGAACTTGGTTTGGATTTGGTAAATCATGAAGGGGTATTGCGTGTAACTCTTCGCGGCGTCGCGGGCGAGTTGCACAGCGGCTTCCTCGTGGGTCATGCCCAACACCATGTCGATGCCGTTGCGGTCCTTGAAGCGAAGCAGTTCGGAGCCTATGCTGCTGAAACGCCCCGACTCTTGCCACAGCGTGCCCGGCATGACGACGGGAAACATAACCTCTTGACCATCAATGCGGTCCATTTCCTCGCGGATAATATTCTCGATTTTCTTCGCGATGCGTTTGGCCGGCATGAAGAAGGAGAACAAACCTGTTCCCACCGACTTGATATAACCACCACGCACCATCAATGCCTGACTGTCGAACACGCAGTCGGCAGGTGCCTTCTTGAAACGCTCGCCTAATAATGTTGCAACTTTCATATTTTGTTTTGTTTTTTGTTGTCTTTGTTTCGGGCTGCAAAAGTACGGATTTTTTCCAAAAGAACGTCAGCACCCAATGGCCCGCGAAATCACCAAACGGAGGATTTCGGAGGTGCCTTCGCCGATTTGCAGGATGCGCTGGTCGCGGTAGAAACGCTCCATGTCGAACTCCTTCAGCAGTCCGTGACCGCCCATCACTTGAACGGCTTTATCGCAAACTTCAGCGGCCACTTCGGAGCAATACAGCTTGGCCATGGCGGCTTCCTTGCCGAAGGGACGATGCTGGTCTTTCAGCCAACAGGCGCGATACAGCAGGTTTCTTGCGGCTTCAATCTTCATGGCCATGTCCGCCAACTTGAAACTCACGGCTTGGAACTTGCACACGGGCTTGCCAAACTGCACGCGCTTCTTCGAGTAAGCCAAAGCCATCTCGTAAGCGCCTTGAGCACAGCCCAATCCCATGGCCGCAATCGAAAGGCGACCCGAATCGAGAGTGGCGAGCATGATGTGTGAACCCTCGCCAGGCTTGCCGAGGATGCAGTCTTCGGTGAGGCGCACGTCCTCGAAAACGAGTTTGCCCGTGTTGGAGGCGCGCCACATCATCTTGTCGTGCATCGGCGTTTGCGTGAAGCCATCCTTCTTGTTCTCGACCAAAAGAGCGGTAAACTCCGGCTTGCCGTCCTTCTCGCCCGAAACGGCTTGCACCGTCGTGCCCAAAGTGAGCGGCGTTGCGCTGTTGGTAATGAAAATTTTGGAGCCGTTGAGATGCCAAAACGTGCCGTCAAACTTGGCGGTGGTCTTGGTGCCGCGCGAGTCGCTGCCCGCGTCTTCCTCGGTCAGGCCAAAGCCCCAAAGACGGTCTTTGCAGAGGCGTGGCAGATAGCGTTGCTTCTGCTCCTCGGTGCCGTAATCCTTGATGGGTCCGATGCCCAAACTGTTGTCGGCGGCGATGGTGGCGGCGGTGGAGCCGTCCACGCGGGCCAACTCTTCCACAGCGATGATATAACTCAGATTGTCAAGTCCTTGGCCGCCATATTCCTTCGGGACGGTCATGCCCAAAAGACCTAATTCGGCCATTTTCAGCGTCAGTTCGACGTCGAAATGCTGGTCTTCGTCGTTTTCGCGGGCCACGGGTTTCACTTCCTGTTCGGCGAAGTCGCGCACACGCTGGCGCAGGGCTTCTTGTTCTTTTGTGAGGTCGAAATTCATATTATTTCAAAAATTTCAAGATTTCTGATTTCAAGATTTTTGGGCAGACACGCAGGTCTGCCCCTACAGGTTATTCTAACTCAATTAATTGCATTTTATTATCCACCATCTGCCCTTCGGCGACGAGGATTTTCTTCACTTTGGCGGTTCCGGCGGCCACGATGTTGTTCTCCATCTTCATCGCCTCCACCACCATCATAATCGTGCCTTCGTTTACCGTGTCGCCTTCCTTTACGTTGATTTTCACCACTTTGCCAGGCATGGGCGACACCAGCCGCGACTTGTCGCTCACCGTTTCCTTACAGGCGTAGTCGGTCGTGTCGTTCAGTTGGTCGGTGCGGAAACAATTGAAGTTGAGACCATGGAAATTGACGATGGTCTTTTGCTCGTCGTTGATGGAGCAATAGACCGTCTCGGTGCGACCGTTCAGCATGATTTTCAGCTGTTTGTTGTCGTATTGGATAAACTCCACCCCAAACGGATGGCCATCAACCGCGCCTTTGATTTTGCCTGCTTCGGCGGCGCAAATGCTGACGGGGATCTTCTTACCTTCCACGTCCACAACGAGTTGCATATTGTAGCGCCAATAGCCGATTTTCTCCCAAACGTTTTCGGGATGCTGCTCGACCTGTTTCTTGCAAAAGTCGTACATGAGGAACGAAACAGCAATATCGTTGATATTCAAGTTATTGCGACTTTCGTTCAAGGCTTTCAACAAAACCTCTTGATGCGAGGCGCAAAAACCTGTATCTATCTTGTTATCAACGAAATCCGCATTTTTGATGACTTCCCAAAGATAGGCCTTGTTGGTGGTCAGGCCTTGGATGATGAAGTCTTTCAGGGCGCGTTGGGCGGTTTCCAAGGCGGCTTGACGGTCTTTGGCGTGACAACTCAACTTGGCTATCATCGGGTCGTAAGCCTCTGAAATCGTGCAGGTTCCGTCAATGCTGCTATCGACCCTTGCGCCGCGCACTTGCGGCTCGTGGTAGGCCGTCACTTTGCCGGGCGTGGGCAGGAAGCCGTTTTCAGGGTTTTCAGCGTAAATACGAAGTTCGACAGCATGTCCTTGCGGCTGTATGGATTCCTGCGTCCAGCCCATTTCCTTGCCTCGCGCGATGCGAATCTGCTCCTCCACAATGTCGATGCCCGTGCGCAATTCCGTGACGGGATGCTCCACCTGAATGCGCGTGTTCATCTCCAAGAAGTAGAAATTCAGGTCCTTATCGACCAAAAACTCCACTGTTCCAGCGTTTTGGTAACCGATGGCCTTGCACAATTTGACCGCCGTTTCGCACAATTGCCGGCGTTTTTCGTCCGTCAAAGTCGGTGAGGGCGATTCCTCGATGATTTTCTGGTAACGGCGCTGTATGGTGCACTCGCGCTCGTGCAAATGGATGACATTGCCGAAGTGGTCGGCCAAAACCTGCACCTCGATATGTCGCGGATTTTCAATGTATTGCTCGACGAAAACGGTGCCGTCGCCGAAGTATTTTTCCGCCTCGCGGGAGGCGCGCTCCATCTCGTCTTTCAGGTCGCTTTTTTCCCAAACGATGTGCATTCCCTTGCCGCCGCCGCCCGCCGCCGCCTTTATTAATATAGGATAAGGAAGCGTGTCGGCCTGTTTCAGAATCTCGTCGATACTTCCCGTCAAGCCGAAGGTGACGGGGATGCCGTTGGCGATGGCGATGTCGCGCGAGGCGATTTTGTTGCCCATCAGCCGCATGGATTCCGCGTCAGGGCCAATGAAAATCAGGTTGTTGGCTTCGCAAGCCTCGACCAATTCAGGGCTTTCGGAAAGGAAACCGTAACCCGGATGGATGGCATCCGCGCTGGTGTCCAAAGCCGCGTCGATGATTTTCTGTACGTTGAGGTAGGTGTCTTTCAACGCACCGTTGCCCAAGGGACAAGCCTCGTCGGCCATGCGGCGATGTAAGGCGTTGGAATCGTTGTCGGCGAAGACCGCCACCGAGGCGATATGCAGCTTGCGCAAAGTCTTGATGACCCGCACAGCAATCTCGCCACGGTTGGCAATCAGCACTTTATGGATTTTCTTGCTGTTCATGGTTCGTTCAGTCACGGGACAAAAGTAGTGATTTTTTGAAATTTCGACACCAAAAACTGATTTCTTGTGTTTTTCGGGGTTTCGACGAGCCTTTTTTAAAGCCAAAACAACTCTTCAACGCTGCGGAAAGTGCTTTTTTTTGGCAGATTCCGCAGAGTTGAAGCACTTTTTTGTTATTTTTGCGGCATCAAATCCATGCAAGATGATTATCGGAAGAACCAAAGAAAAGGAAAAGATGATTCGGGCGTATCAGTCTGACTATTCGCAATTTGTGACGGTTTATGGCCGTCGTCGCGTAGGCAAAACCTTCTTTGTCAAGGAAACTTTCGGCTATAAATTCACTTTCGAGCACGCAGGTTTGGCGTACACCGACATGAAAGGGCAGTTGGCCGCATGGAAATCGTCGCTCCGCGACGCGGGCGTGGCCAAGCCGAAACTCCCCAAAAACTGGCTCGACGCCTTCGACATGCTCAAAGACCTCATCAAGGCCTCCGACGAGAAGAAAAAAGTCATCTTCATCGACGAAATGCCTTGGA
This sequence comes from uncultured Bacteroidia bacterium, assembly GCA_902791165.1. GTDB lineage: Bacteria > Bacteroidota > Bacteroidia > Bacteroidales > F082 > Limimorpha. The sequence goes on along the minus strand of CADAVB010000014.1, from coordinate 25,202 downwards.
TGGACACCCTGCACTCCGGCTTCATTCCTGCCTTGGAACACTTTTGGAACGGCTGGGCCTCGGGACGGAAAGACATCCTGCTCATCGTTTGTGGTTCAGCCACTTCATGGATTATTAACAAACTCATCAAGAACCATGGCGGACTGCGGGGACGCGTCACAGCGAAAATCTTCATCCAGCCGTTCACCCTTTCGGAATGTGAACGTTATGCCAGAGCCTTCAAGTTGGGCATGAGCCGACGGCAAATCGTTGAGGCTTACATGGTTATGGGTGGCATACCTTTCTATTGGTCCTATCTCGACAGGACAAAGAGCCTCGCGCAAAACATCGACGACTTGGTTTTCAACCCCAATGGCGAGCTTTACGACGAGTTTGACGCGCTTTATGCCTCGCTGTTCAAGAACCCCGAGGCCTACGTCCAAGCCATCACCATCCTTGGGAAAAAGAAGGCAGGCATGACCCGTGAGGAATTGATCAAAGAGGGCATGGACGACAACGGCAAACTCACTAAAATCCTCGCCGAACTCGAATATTGCGGCTTCATCAGGAAATACAACACTATCGGCTTCAAGAAGAAAAACGCTGTTTTTCAATTGATTGACCCATACACCTTGTTCTATTTCAAGTTCATCGCGGAGAACACGCGCGGCGACAAGCATTTTTGGTCTGTCAACCAAAACACGCCGTTGTATTACAATTGGTGCGGTTTGGCTTTCGAGCGGGTTTGCTTCGCCCACGAGGAGCAAATCCTTCAGGCTTTGGGCATTTCGGGCGTTTCGACTGCTTTCTACTCGTGGCGGACAACGGCAGACGAAAACACAGAATCGGGGGCGCAAATCGACTTGGTCATCGACCGCACCGATGGGGTCATCAACCTTTGCGAAATCAAGTTCACGAAAGAACCTTTCACGGTAAACGCCGACGACGAATCGAATTTGGAAACGAAAATCGCCCGTCTTTCCGAAGAATCCCGCACCGACAAGGCCATCCATTTGGTGCTGATTTCAGCCAAAGGCTTGAAGAAAAACGAATATTCAAGTATCTTTCAGAATATCATCACTTTAGAAGATTTATTCAAGGCATAACCCTCCCAAAAAACGCCTTCAACTCTGCGGAAAGTGCTTTTTTTTGAAAGATTCCGCAGGGTTGAAGGCATATTTTTCAACCAAAACTTGCTTCAAAACTGCTAAACTTCAAAAATTTTGGCGTGTTTAGCAGTTTTGAAGCGGGTATATGACCAAAATCAGATGATTTTCCGAGCAAACTAAAAATTCCCTACTTTTGTGTCGCTCAATCGACAACAAATGGAAAAAGGAAAAGTGATTCTGCTCACAGGCGCCAGCAGCGGCATCGGGTTCGACACGGCTCTGATGCTGGCCGGGCAAGGCCATAAAGTGTATGCCGCCGCACGAAGGGTGGAGAAAATGGAACCATTGCGCGACAAGGGCGTGGCCATCCTTCGCATGGACGTGACCGACGAAGCCTCGATGCAAGAAGGCATCAAAACCGTCCTTGAGGCCGAAGGACGCATCGACGTGCTCATCAACAATGCGGGCTACGGCTACTTCGGTGCCATCGAGAACGTTGCGATGGAAGAAGCCCGAAAGCAGTTGGAAGTCAATGTGTTTGGTCTGGCGCGACTGTGCCAGTTGGTGCTGCCCATCATGCGCAGGCAAGGCTCGGGGCGCATTATTAATACCTCTTCGGTGGCGGGCAAGGCGGTGCTGTATTACGGCGGATGGTACCATGTCAGCAAGTTTTCCGTCGAGGCCTTCAGCGACGCGCTCCGCATGGAGATGCAACCTTTCGGCATCGATGTGGTGATGATTGAGCCGGGCGGCATCCGCACCGACTGGGGCCACATCGCCGCCGACCATTTGGCCGCGTCGTCGAAGGGAACGCCCTACGAAACCACGGCCTTGCGCGAAGCCGAAAACCTCCACAAAGGCTATGATTCGCGTTTCCTTTCCGACCCGTCGGTGGTGGCCAAAGCCATCAGCAAAGCGGTGAACAGCCGCCATCCGCGAGCACGCTATCGTGTTGGAGCCTTCGCCCACGCGATTGTTTTTTTCCATTGGCTTCTGCCCGCCCGTTGGTGGGATGCCCTGATACGGAAAATGGGGGAGATAAAGATTTGAATCACATCCAATTAGCTTTCCGTTTCTCGAAAAACGCCGCCATGCCTTCTTGGCCGGCCTTGGAAATGCGCTGGTTGGCGATGGCTACGGAGGTTTGCATGAAAACGGGACTGTAACGGTCGTCGGTGCCAGAAACCATGCGGAGCAGATTCTTGCACTCGGCAACGGCCTCGGGCGAGGCATGGAGGAAATGGTCGATGTATTGCCGCTCAGTGTCAAGCATTTCGGCTTCATCGACGACGGCGTTCACCAAGCGGAAATCTTTGGCTTCGTCGGCGGAGAAGCGGCGGCCCGTCAGCATCAGTTCCTTGGCGGCGGTGTTCCCGATTTTGGCCACCACAAATGGCGAAATCGTGGCTGGCGTGATGCCCAGGCGCACCTCAGAAAAAGCGAACTTGGTTCCCTTTTCCGCAATCACGATGTCGGCGGCGGCGATGATGCCGTTGGCCCCGCCGATGCAGGCGCCATGCACATCCACAATGACCGCCTTGTTGCAGAAATAAATCGTCTGGAAGAGTTTGGAGAGCCGTTGCGCGTCGGCGATGTTCTCGTTGTAGCTGAAGCCCGCCATATCCTTCATGTAGGCCAAGTCGGCACCGGCGCAGAAGCACTTCCCGTTGCCTTTCAGGATGATGACGCGGATGTCGTCGCGGCTGTCTAACCAGTCGAAGGCCTCGGTCAGTTCGCTTATCAGCTCTGGGTTCAGCGCGTTGCGCACCTCGGGGCGGTCGAGATTAATCCATGCCATGCTTTCGCCCAATTGCACTTTTATGGTTTGAAATTCCATTTTTCAGTTTAGAGTTTAGAGTTAAGAGTTGAAAGTTGTTGAACTGTAACAGTTCTCTTCAAACGGCCAACGGTTTGAACGGTGCAATATTCGGAAAATTTTGGCTTTTGTCGCAATCATTCCGCAAAAAATTCGTTACTTTGCAAGCCAATTTAATAAGACAATGGACGAAAACAACCTCAATAACGGCCTCGACGACCTCTTGAATATGTTCAAGAAGATGATGGAAAACCAAGACCTTGACGCCATTCCGGGCATCAACGACGAGCAGAAGGAACAACTGAAAATGTTTCTCGAAGACTTCGACGACCTGAAGCAAGACATGAAAATCGAAATCTACAAGCTCGACCCGTTCACGAAGAACATGGTGGGCATGGTGATGGGACACTTGAAGAATTTCCCGGGCATGGAAATGATGACACAAAACACGGTGCAACAGGCTCCTGCCGTCAAGAAAGAGAAGCAACTGACCGACATACCGGGCACTAACGAGAATCTTGAAGCCAAGTTGGCCGAAATCGACAAGCAACTGCGCAACCCCAACCTCAGCGACGACGAACTCAACCGACTTTTGGACGAGCGTGGGGTTATCACTAAAGAACTGGAAATGAAATAAATAAGCATACAACAATGAAAAAACTTACCCTTACTCTCATCGCACTCATCGTTTCGGCGACTTCGTTTGCCCAACTGATTGCCAACAAGACCGACAACAAGGTGACCGTCGGCTTCGATCTTTTTAGCGATATTCAGCTCGGTACGAGCGACAACTGGGATCCGCGCGGCTTCAACCAAGGCGTGGATTGGTATCTCACCTACAACTTCCCTTTGGGCGAAAGCACCAAGCACACCGTCAGCATCGGAGCTGGCATGAGCCACCACAACTACTTTTCTTACAGCCACATCCTGAATCCATACGCTGCCACATTCGAGTATGAGGAATGTCGTGGCGTGGAAAAATTCAAGCGCTTCAAGGTGAACGCCAACTATGTTGATATTCCGCTTGAGCTGCGTTTTCGCATCAAGGATCAGGTGAAAATCGGCGTGGGCTTCAAGCTTGGCATCCTCGTGATGGGCAAGACCAAATATGTCGGCCCCGATTACACCAACGATAACGTCCTTACTGGCGACAACAACGAAATCATCCACGAGAAGCAGTGCTACATCAAGAATCTGGAACGCTACACTTATTCGGCCACCTTGCGCGTGGGCTGGCGCTGGGTGAGTGCCTTTGCCGCATACCAACTCAACCCCGTGTTTGAAGTCGGCCACGACGCGCCCGTCATCCACCCGCTTTCGGTCGGTGTCGCCTTCTCGCCGTTCTGATGGAATCCCTGTCGAATTGGATTGTGGCGGAAGCCAAACAACTCGGCTTCGACGCTTGCGGCATCGCCCGTGCGACGGCCTTGGAGAAAGAGTCGGCGCACGTCGAGCAATGGCTTGAAAACCAGCACGAAGGCGAGATGAGCTATCTCAGCCGTAACAAGGAAAAACGCTACGACCCCCGCCTCCTTGTGGAAGGCACAAAAAGCATTGTTACAGTGCTTTACAACTATTTTCCGAAGCAAAAACTGCAAGAAACCGACAGTTTCAAAATCGCGAAATACGCCTATGGAGCAGATTATCACGATGTGTTGAAGAACAAGATGCGCCAACTCTTGGAACGCATTGAAACCCAAGTTGGAAAACTGGAAGGCTGCCGTGTTTTCGTCGATTCGGCTCCTGTTTTAGACCGCGCTTGGGCGGTGAAATGCGGCCTTGGCTTCATCGGCAAGAACACCACCTTGATTCACCCCAAAAAAGGCTCGTTTTTCTTCATCGGGCACTTGTTTTTGCCCTTGGACTTGACCGAAACCGGACAAGAGCTGACCAACCGCTGCGGTCGGTGCACAAAGTGCATAGATGCTTGTCCCACAGGCGCTTTGGAGGCTCCGTTCCGCATCGACGCAAGAAAATGCATTTCCTACTTGACCATCGAATACAAAGGCAGTTTGAACGAATTTGACAAGGCAAAATTCAACGGCTGGATTTATGGCTGCGACACCTGTCAGGACGTTTGTCCTTACAACCGTTTTTCGCTGCCCAACAACGAACCCGAATTTCAGCCTTCAGAAAAGCTGCTATCCATGCGGAAAGAGGATTGGAATAACTTGAACAAGGCTGATTTTGAGGCACTTTTCAAGCGTTCGGCCATGCAACGCGCCGGATTCGAGGGCTTGAAACGCAACATCGAGTTTATCGCACAGGAGCATTAATGTTGTAGGTTACCGTGGCTTGAAGGACTTTGTTCCAAGAATGGTCGAACAGCCATTGTGGCGTTGGGTTGGTTTGCATCGGAAGGATGGAATACATCCAGCGCACGCCAATTCCCAAATGGTCGGTGATGGCGAAATGCGCCCCGATATTGCCTGTTGCGGAGAAGAAATTCAGTTTCCAATATTGGGTGGCATAGTCCATTTCGCCACGATGTTTGAGAAGGAAATCCAAGCTGATACCAGCTTCCAATGTCAAGAAATCCAATGATCTGCCATAAACCGTAAAATGCCCAAAGTCGTAGCGTAGCATGAGCGGAATTTCGGCGTAATGCAATCGGAGATTGTAGGGCAGATAGTTGTATTCAACTTGTTCCTTGATGGAGGAATGTGCGCCCATCTGGGTGTATTTCAATTCCATTTGCAGTGCAAAATGCTCAGAAACAGGTAGATTGACATAGGCGCCGGCGGTCAAGCCAAGTTTGTGATAGCCATAGTATTTGTCGCCATCCACTTGCGATGCAGTGGCACCAGCAAACAATCCCGCATTGAAGCTTTGGGCAAAGGAATTCATTGTGCCAAAGGTCAGAAAAGCCCCGACCAAGAGGAGAAAAACTTGTTTTTTCATAGGATATTAATTATAGGTGGTTTGGTATTGGTAGAAACGTTCTAACACCTCTTCGACGAAGCGGAAGGTTTCGGTGCCGCGCAGGTAGCCCGCCTTGCAGCAGGTGTCGTTGTAGTATTGGGCCTTCGACTTATTGAGGATGAAGAAATCCACATTGTCGTCCCACACGTCGGGCAGCTTGCCGTATTTCGACGCAAGTCGCTGTGCATCATACACATGTCCCAATCCGGCATTGTAGGCGGCCAGCACAAATTTCACCCTTTCGGTGCTGTCGGCCACACGTTTTTCGAGGCAGTTTTCAAGATATTGCAACAGTTTTCCGCCGGCTTCCAATTGTTCTTCTGGGGATGAGTCGTAGTCGATGCCGTAGCGCTCCATCACCACGGGCATGAGTTGCATCAGTCCGAACGCGCCTTTCTCGCTTTCGAGGTCGAGCCTGAAATGCGACTCCTGATAGATGATGGAGGCCAAAAGCCGCCAGTCCCAACCGATGTTCTTGGCTGTTTTCTTGATGATGTCGTCAAATTCCGACAAGTGGCCGCTCGGCGTAGGCTTTCGCCCGAAGACGCCGCCTCGGTTGATGTATTTGGCCAGCACCTTGCTGAGGTGGCGCTGTTCGATGCCGTCAATCCAGTTGTTGAAGGCTACCAACACCGACGAGTCGGCGTCTTGCTTGCTGACGGCCCAACTCAAAGGCTGCTCCACGCTAATGAAGAGCTTGGTGTCTAATCCGCCCAAACTGAGCGATGCCATGCGGGCCACATATTCTTCAACGACAGTGAAGTCGATTTCGCCGCGATGCACGGCGTGGATAAGATCAACGCTATTGAGTGTGTCGGAAACTACCACGAAAATGGTGTCGCCAATCTGGTCGGAAAGATGGTCGATGAGCCTGACCGAATGGCTTCCTGCGGGCAGGTGAATGGTTTTTCCGGCCAAGTCGATAGGCGAACGCAAAACCTGGTTTTCCACTTCATTGACGGTTGACATTTTGCTCCATCCTTTGGGCAGGCGTTGCACCAGCACGCTTTTCTGCATCAGAATGGGGTCGGTGAGCAAAAACCGTTGTTTCATTTCGCGATTAGCGCCAATGCCGACGGCCACCACATCTACTTGGCACGAGTCGAGCATGGCAAAACACGAATCCAAATTTTCATTAACCAAAAGCTCAAGATCCAGGTCGTAAGCGCGGCAAAAATCGGTGAGCAGCTCATAGCCAAAACCCAAGGGCTTGGATTCTCGTGTGTCATAATTAATGGCTGCACAATTGGTTACAGCGACAAGTTTTCCTCTTTCCAACAAATGTTCGAAGTCCGAAATCGTGTCAAACTCTTGTTCCGTTTCGACAAGAGGTTTTGCCTTTTCACCACATGCCGACAACAATAGCACGGAAAGAATAAAAACCAAGGTTTTCAGGGGTTTTCCTATCATTTCGTTGAGGTTAGAAGCGGTAAAAGTAGTAAAAATCTGTTTTTGTCAGAAAAAAAACCGACCATTCAGCCGAAATTTGTAATTTCGCACGTTTATTTCTGCTAGAAATGGGAAAGAAAATACAAGACCCCAACCTGTTTTATTCCATAGGTTTAGCTTATATCAACCTGTTGCACACGCGGCGGGCCTACCGTCGTTTTGAGGTTTATGGGCGAGAAAACCTTCCGAAAGACGGCGCCTTGATTTTTGGTGTCAATCACAGCAATACGTTGATGGATGCCATGGTATTGTTGGCTTCAAGCAATGTCAAGAAAGTGTTCATTGCTCGGGGCGACATTTTCAAAAACCCTGTCGTGGCCAAGATTTTGCACTTTCTGCGTATTCTTCCCATCTTCCGCATCCGCAATGGCGTGGCCGCAGTGCGCCACAATGACGAGACCCTTGAAAAAGCCGTTGATGTCGTTCGCGACCATGTCGATCTTTACTTGTTCCCAGAGGGGATGCATCGCACCAAACATTCGTTGCTGCGCATGGGGAAGGGCCTTTTCCATATCGCCGTCGATGCCCACAAGCAATTTGGCGACCAAAGCCCTGTTTACATCATCCCCACCGCCATCGAATACGGCGACTATTTCCGTTTCCGCTCTACGGCGATGGTTCATTTCGGGCAACCTATCAATGTGTCGGAGTTCTTCAAAAACACCACAGAAGAAAACGAAGCTGTCAATATCAACTTGCTGAAAGACAGGCTACACGATGAGATGGCGAAGCTTTTCACCTACATCCCCGACGACGAAGACTACGATGCCATCTGGGAAATCGTGAAGATGAAAAACGAGAAGCGTGCCGGCGGGCTTTACCAGAAAATGCTGCGCAATCGCGCCACGGTAGAAAAGGTGCTGACATTCAGAGAGAAGCATCCTGACGAAGCCAAGGAACTTTTCGGCAGCGTGAACGACTTTGCCCGCGAGCGCGTCAGACAAAGAATATCTGTAACCTCAACGGCAAAAAAGCGTCCTTTCCTCAATTCGCTGTGGAAATTCGCGCTTCTGCTCATCGGTTTGCCCTACTTCGCGGCATCGACCATTGTCAATCTTCCTGTTTGGCTCACCACGTTGATTATCAGAGGAAAACTAAAAGATCCAGCCTTCGGCAACACGGTGAGTTTTGGCGTTGAGTTGGTGCTGTTTCCTGTCATTTTCATCATAGGTACAGTGCTGTTTTTCTGCAAGTTGCCTTGGATGTGGGCCCTTTTCTGTACGGTGTTGCTCTATTTTTCCTATGTCTTTTTCGTGGACTATCAGGAATTGCTTCGTCGTGCCGTTTCCGACCTTCGCTGGAGTTTCAAGAAAGAACTCAAGGAACAATATAATAAATTGAACCTCAATAAATTATTCTAATCATGACACAACGCTGGATTATTCCCGATATTCACGGTTGCCCTAAAACGCTTAAGGCTTTGATGGAAAACCTGCTCAAAGTTACGAAACACGACCAAGTCTATTTTTTAGGCGACTACATCGACCGAGGCCCCGACGGGAAAGGCGTGCTCGACTACCTCATGCATCTGCAAGAGGAGGAATATGAGGTGCATTTCATCAAGGGCAACCACGAGGATATGTGCGTGAAGGCCTACGAAGCCGACCAGAAGAAGAAATTTTTTGGTGGCAAGCATCAAGAACAGAAAGACTGGGAATCCGTGGGTGCCGAGTCCACGCTGAAGAGTTTCGGCGTGAAGCATCCGCGAGAGATACCCCAAGCTTATATCGACTGGTTGAAAGAATGCGTGCCATACATCGAGCTGGAAGAATACATCCTCGTTCACGCAGGCATGAACTTCAAGGCAGAGAAACCTTTCGAGGACACGCGCAGCATGATGTGGACGCGCAATTTCAAGGTGGATTACAAAAAGACGGGCGGAAGGAAAATCGTGCACGGGCACATTCCCGTCGATTACAGCTTTATCAACCTGGTCATCGATAACGGCGACACCTACGATTTCATCGCCTTGGACAACGGGGTTTATGTTACCGACAAGCCTGGCCAAGGCTGCCTGACGGCCTTCAATATCGACACAAAACAGATTGTGGCGCAGAGCAATCTGGACATGAACTGAATCAGCGTGTGCCCACCACCACGGCGTTCTTGTATTGCTTCACCTTGCCGTCAAAGTTGAAGATTTCGGTCAAGACGACATAAACGCCCACGGGCACGCGGTTGCCGTTGTTGTCCAATCCGTTCCAAATCACGCTTCCTTCTTGTCCTACCAATTCGCCTTTGGCCAGATGCCTGACCAATTGTCCGGCCACGTTGAAGATATAGGTATTCATCGTGTAGCCCGACTCGTCGAAACGATAATTGATGAAGCAAGCGTCGTCGAAGCCGTCGCCGTCGGGCGAGAATACTTCGGGGTCGATGGCAATCTCGCCTTGCGACACTTCGGTGGATTGCATCATGGAATTGGGTTGTCCAGGTGTGCCAAAACGCATGCGCTCGGCAGCAGAATGCCAGTTGTCGGCGGCCATTGAAGGTTGGTCGAAGCTGACGCGCTCCAAAGCCACGCCCTTGGTGACCTTGAGCAGCGGATAATGCATTTTCTCGGAGAAATACATTGCGTCGATGGTGGTGCCCGTCTTGCTCATCAAAAGGGCTGTGCCGCCTGCGTTAGCATAACTCGGAAACGAAGCCATCTGAATGAAGTTGTCGGTCGGGCTGTCATATTGTTGCCCCACCGCTTCGCTGTTGGTGGAGAGCAAAACATAGGTTTGAGGGAGAAACAGTCGGCTTTCTGCAACGATTTCCTTGAGCGTGGTGTCGGCGGGATTGGGGAAACTCTCGCGCACCACACCAAGCATCAAGGTGCTGAGGTCGAAGGTTTTGTCGGTGTTGTTGTATAACTCAATGTAATCCACGCAAGGCGAAATGGGGTCAAACAGGATTTCGTTAATCAGAATTTCGCCTTCGGCGATGTCGTTGGGAATGCCAAACTGCACTCGGGTTTCGTTCTCGATAGGCGTACCCACGCAGTTGAAAACATTGTTAATCATTATGGTATAGACGATTCCTTCTTCAAAACCATTGTCGAACAACAATTCCACAAAAGTGGGGTCGTTGGGGTTGGTGTTGGCTTGTTGCGGAAACACTCCAAGCTCTTCCACCTGGTAATTCTGAAGTTCGGCAAGGCTTGTTGGATTCATTTGCTGGTCAAACCAAAGCTGAACGATGTAGTTGGAAAACATGCTGACACGCTCAACCATAGGCCGAATGTCGTTTTCGTCGTTCACGGAGTTAAGCCGTCCTGGCGTGCCGCCCGAAACATCCATGGAGGCGGTCCAATTGGAGGCACCCGCACAGGGATTCTGCGGGTCGATTTGTTCTACCGACCAGCCGCCGTTGGCCTTATTGGAATCGTGATACCATGTGTTGCTGAAATTGACTTTTGAAATCAACACACCGGCTTTGCTATAAAGGAACATGGCCGAAGCGCTGTTGCCAACCGAAAAGCTACTGAAACCGATGCAGTCGCCGTAGGTTCGCAATTCGCTCACCGCATCTCTATGACACAGAATGAGATAGCTGTGAGGCTGCATCACATAATTGTCAAAAGTGTTGTCGTTGCTCCCGATTTGAATCTGCCAGCCTTCAAGGTTGATGGCAAATTCGGTGCTATTGTATAACTCCACATATTCCCATTCGGGCAGGCCCACCACGGGTGTTGGGTCGGCCATGATTTCATTGATGACGATGTCGTATTCCGAAGCTTCGTAAACAGAGAAAGCGAGCGATGTCGGCTCCATCGTATTGTTCCATAAATCTTTGACATTCATGGCCGTAAGCGTGTAATTGACGCCGTTGCCGATTTCGCGTTCCAAAGTAAGCACCACAGTAGCCTGATTATCGCCAAAAACCACTGCAACAGGATTTCCCATCCCATTGTCAATCAGATAATTTGACGGGTTGAGCGCCGAGGCTTCATCGAGGGCTTCGTTGAAGGCCAAACAGAGGTGGGTCGGGTCCAAAACTTGGCACGAAAGCAACATGGGCGGCTCTTGGTCGATGATGCGAGGACCTACATAAACATTGTCGAAATAGATTTTCTTTGCGTTGCTGGCTGTGAAGGAAGAATGAAAACCGAAAAAGCCGCTTCGTCCAAGGGTGTTGTCGATGCCCTGGGCTTCAATGACATAGATATCCAAATCGTTGTTGCAAGTTTGGATCATCCAGTTGCCTTCGCGGTCGCAGTTCACTTTGACGGCTACCGCAAACGACGAGGCGATGGCACCCGGCGTGCCACGGCAAATGCTCTGTTGGCCGTTCGCGTCTTTGCGGAAAAGCTCGATGGCATCGTTGCTGCCGCCTTCGCCAAAACGCAAGAAATAGCCTTGCGTTGCTTCCGACAGGTCGGCTTGATTGGCCGTGAGCCAAACATCGGTGAAGTTGTTGCTCGAAGGCGAAAAAGCTTCGCGAATCCAAAACTGCCACTCCATCGACTCGTATTCCGTGATGGGCAGCGAAAGCCAGGCCGTCCCCGCTTCCTCTGCGTTGAGCTGAAGTTGCAAATTGCTATTGACGATGTATTTGTCTGTCGTTCCCGACCAAACAGGATTTTGGGTGAAATCGCCGTCAGAGAAGTTATCGCTCACTTGCGCAATAAGCGAAATCGGGAACAGAAGTAGAAATAATAAAGTCTTTTTCATAGCATGGCTCTTTTTGGAATGGACAAAAATAGTGAATATTTAATGACAATGGCATTTTTTCCGCCGACTTTGTCATTTTCTTCTTTTCAACAAACCCATCGCAGCCTGCAACAAGTCCTTTTCCTTCCAGCAAATGAAGGCAAAGAAGACCAACAACAAGCCCGTGTTGGCGGCCAAAGTGAAGAAGGTGCTCTCGAAATGGAATTGTTTTTGAACGAAGAACAAAACCAGTGCAACGGCGGCATACACCAATGCCGACTTCAGGTCGTAAGGAATCGGGGCTTTTTTTTGCCCGACGATGTAGGACAATACCATACAAACGCCATAGCCTGCAAAACCGCCCCACGCACAAGCCATGTAGCCGTATTTCGGAACGAAGATGAAATTAATAGCCAACAGCACCACGCAGCCAATCGCCGAAAAGATGGCGCCCCACCATGTTTCATCAATGAGTTTGTACCAAAACGAAAGGTTGAAATAGATGCCCATAAAGATTTCGGCTAGCATCACGATGGGGATAACGCGCAAGCCTTCGCGGTAACCAGCGCCAACAAGATGCTGCAAAATCGGCATGTACATCACCACAGCGAGGAAAGCCAACAGCGTGAAAATGATAAAGTATTTCATCACTTTGGCTTGGGTTTCCTTGTCGGCGCTGTCGCGCTTGCCGCCGAAAACGAAAGGCTCGTATGCATAGCGGAAGGCCTGGGTAATCATTGCCATAATCATCGCGATTTTCACGCAGGCACCATAAATACCGAGCTGTTCTTCGCCCTCCAAGCCTGGAACGATTTTCTTGAACACAATCTTGTCGGCCACTTGATTGAGGATGCCGGCCAAGCCCAAAAGGAGAATCGGCCAAGTGTATCTCAACATTTGCTTCAGCAGCGCAAAGTCAATCCCCGACTTCAGCTTTTTGATTTCGGGAATAAAACCGAATGTAACCAACACGGTGCAAATCAAGTTGGCGATGAAGATATAACCCACCTGGTAGCTGGCATGATACCATTCCATCATGGAAGGAACTTGTTCTTTTAGGTAGGGAGCCAAATAGAAAATGAACAAGTTGAGCAAGAGGCTCATAACGATGAAGGAGAGTTTCAGTGTCATGAACTTGATAGGGCGATTCTCATAACGGAGTCGTGCAAAAAGGATGGACTGGAATGCATCGAAAGCCACAATGATGGCTATTATTTCCACAAACTCGGGGTGCAAAGCGTAGTCCAAGGCGCCAGCGATGGGCTTCAAAAACACGGACACGAGAAGAAGGAAAACCAAGGCAACAAAGCCAACAGAAAGCCCAGCGGTGGAGAAAGCCTTGTTGGGATTGACGTTTTCTTTGTTGGAGAATCGGAAAAAGGTGGTTTCCATGCCGAAAGTCAGGATGACAAGGAGCAGGGCCGTATAAGCATACAGGTTGGTCACGATACCATATCCGCCCGATTCGGCGGCCATCCGGTGGGTGTGGATGGGCACGAGCAAATAGTTCAAAAACCGGCCTACGATGCTGCTCAAACCATAAATGGCGGTTTGCTTCGCCAAAGAGCCTAATTTGTTTTCTGCCATGGGCTTCCTTTCGTTTTCTGAATCGCAAAGATAGGAATTATTCTGATAATGACAAAAAACCCGAGCGTTTTTGCCAACACTCGGGTTTTGGTTCAGTTTGTCTGAAGGCTTTATTTCTTTCTAACCACCTTTTTTTTCGGGGCGTTCTTGGGGTCTTCCACGATGGCCATGCAGTCGGCATAGCTCAAGGTGTTCGGATTGGTGTCCTTCGGAATCTTGTAGTTGTTCTTTTTGTAAACGATGTAAGGTCCGTAGCGGCCGTCCAGCACTTTCAGATCGGGGTCTTCGCTGAAGGTGAGCATGATGTTGTTTTGGTCTTTCAGCCGTTTTTCGTTGATGATTTCCACGGCGCGGTCGTATTCCACGAGGGCAGGATTGTCGGTCTTGGCGAGGCTGTAGAATTTGTTGTCGTGCTTCACATACGGCCCGAAACGGCCCACGGCCACGGTGATGTCCTTGCCTTCAAACTCGCCGAGCGAGCGCGGGAACTCGAACAGTTTCAGCACTTCCTCCAAAGTGACGTTCTCGATGCTCATGTCTTTTTTCAGGCCGGCGAAACGGGGCTTTTCCTCCGACTCGGTGTCGCCGATTTGCGCCACAGGACCGAAACGCCCGACTTTCACATACACGTTCTTGCCCGTGGCGGGGTCGGTGCCGAGGAGTTTTTCGCCGCTGAACTTGCCTGAGTTTTCGGTGGTGGAGAGAATCTGTTGATGGAAGCCTTTGTAGAAGTCCTTGATCATGGCGTTCCATTGGCACTGGCCCTCGGCAATCTTGTCGAACTCCTTCTCCACGTTGGCGGTGAAGTTGTAGTCGATGATGCTTTCAAAATATTGGGTTAAGAACTTGTTTACCAAAATGCCGATGTCGGTAGGCAGTAGTTTGCCCTTTTCGGCACCATAATTTTCCTTGCCCGTTTTTTCTGTTATCTTGTTATTTTTCAGTGTAATAATCTTATAATTGAGCGGTTCGCCCTTGATGTCGCCTTTGGTCACGTATTCGCGTTTCTGGATGGTGGAAATGGTGGGTGCGTAGGTCGAGGGGCGGCCGATTCCGAGTTCTTCCATCTTCTTGACGAGAGTGGCCTCGTTGTAACGGAACGGATGGCGCGAGAAGCGTTGTTGGGCTTCCATCTTCTCCATGTCAAGCACCGTCCCGACCTCGATGGGCGGCAGGATGGCGGCGGTGTCTTCGGCGCGGTCGTCGTCGTAGCTTTCCATATAGACCTTCAGGAATCCGTCGAACAAAATGACTTCGCCCGTGGCCATAAACTGCTTGTCGTTGGTCGAAACGCCGATGTTCACATTGGTTCTTTCCATCTGTGCATCAGCCATTTGTGATGCAATGGTGCGTTTCCAAATCAGCTCGTAGAGTTTGCGCTCGTCGGCGGTACCTTTGATGGTGTGCTGGTCGAGATAGGTCGGGCGGATGGCTTCGTGAGCCTCTTGTGCACCCTTGGTCTTGGTGTGATATTGGCGGGTTTTCACATATTCCGCGCCGTAGTTTTCCGTGATTTCCTTCTTGGCCATGCCGAGGGCGAGGCTTGAAAGATTGACGGAGTCGGTACGCATATAGGTGATTTTACCTGATTCGTAAAGCTGTTGCGCGATACGCATGGTGTTGGCGACCGAAAAACCGAGTTTTCTCGCGGCTTCCTGTTGTAGTGTCGAGGTGGTGAAAGGCGGTGCCGGCGTTCTTGAAGAGGGCTTTTTCTCGATGGCATCAACCTTATAAGCAGCGTTCATGCACGACTCCACAAACTTGCGCGTTTCTTCCTCAGTATCAAAGCGATGCGGCAGTTCGGCTGAGAGGGTGTGTTCCTGACCGTCTTTCATGAAGCTAAACAATGCCGTCACGCGATAGGCGCTGGTCTGCACGAAATTTTTGATTTCCTCCTCGCGTTCGACGATGAGGCGCACGGCCACCGACTGCACACGACCTGCCGATAATGAGGGTTTTACCTTTTTCCAAAGCAGGGGCGAGAGTTCGTAACCGACGAGGCGGTCGAGCACGCGGCGTGCCTGTTGGGCGGCCACAAGACCCATGTCGATGTCGCGCGGGTTCTCAATGGCGTTGAGGATGGCCGACTTGGTTATTTCGTGGAAAACAATGCGCTTGGTGTCTTTCTTCTTCAGGTCCAAAGCCTCGTAAAGATGCCACGAGATGGATTCTCCCTCGCGGTCCTCATCGGATGCAAGCCACACAGTATCAGAGGCTTTCGAGAGTTTCTTCAACTCGGCCACGAGGGCTTTTTTGTCGTCCGAAATCTCGTATTCGGGTTCAAAGTCTTTCTCAATATCGACACTCAGCGTGTTTTTGTTCAGGTCGCGCACATGTCCGTAACTCGACTTCACCGTGTATTCCTTGCCCAGAAAACCTTCGATGGTTTTGGCCTTGGCCGGTGACTCCACGATAACTAAATTCTTTGCCATATTCTCAATTTTTCACATTTTGAGGAGCTTCACCCCTCGATTTTTCGCGTGCAAAATTAGTGGAATAAGGCGGATTCGAGTCATTTTTTTAGAAGTTTTTTATTATCTCACTGGTTTTCAGTATTATAAAAATCAAAATAAAATCACTACTTTTGCAATATGGAAACACTATTACAATACGCCATCAACGCCGCGCTCGAGGCTGGCAAGGCCATCATGGAAGTGTATGCGCAGCCGTTTGAGGTTTATACCAAAGACGACGACTCGCCCGTCACGCAGGCCGACCTTCGCGCCAGCAACATCATCAAGGACATACTGAAACCTACAGGCTTGCCCTTTGTCAGCGAAGAAGACCTGCCCGAAGACCGTTCAACCTTCAATCGCTATTGGCTCGTCGATCCGTTGGACGGCACCGCTGAATTTGTGAAGCGCAACGGCGAGTTTACTGTGAACATCGCCCTGATTGACGACAAACAACCCGTTTTGGGCGTGATTTATGCGCCGGTGATTGATAAAATGTGGAATGCAGAATGTGGAATGCAGAATGAGTCATTCCTCATTCATAATTCCGCATTCCGCATTAAACAAAAACGTCCGTTCACGGTATTGGTCAGTCGCTCGCACCGCACGCCCGAGGTGGATGCCTATATTAATAAGGTGTTGCGACCCGCCCATCCCGACCTCGTCATCGACACGCAAGGCAGCAGCCTCAAGTTCGCCCGCTTGGCCGAAGGCAGCGCCGATGTGTATGTCTGCTTCAGCAAGACTAAGGAATGGGACACCGCCGCCGCCGATGCCATCCTCCGCGCCGCTGGCGGCAAGGTGCTCCGCATCAGCGACGGACTGCCTTTGGAGTATAGCAAAAAGGAGTATGCCAATCCTCCTTTTGTGGCGTGGGCGGCACCTATGCCAAAATCGGAAACGCCTTGAAAAAACCAAGCAAGGAAATGGTTTCTTTGCGGAGTTTGGTTTTGGCGAATTTTTTGATTTCTCCATCGGTCAGTTCGCCCAAACCGTTCATGATGGTTTTGTCGCTGACTTGTTCCAGCGCATCAATGCAATGTTGGATGTGTTCTTGCAAAGGCATTCCCATTCTGTTTTCCACGATATTCGCATTGATAGGCGTTTGAGAATTGAGAAAAAACCAACAATCAAACACATCGCGACCTGTGATTTCATTGCGGTCGAGCAAGGCGCAGAGTTTGTGTGCGAACATGTCCGACTTGACCAACACTTTCATGTCAATGCCAAGCAAATTCTTGACTTCATAATGGTTGTTATACTGGCGGTTCGAAATTTCCACTTTCAGTTTCCGCTCGTTTTGTCCATAATCCAAAACAAAGACCGCCCCATAGAATTTCAAAGCCTCATCGTGAATTGTGCCGTATTTCAGCAGTATCTTCTTGACTTTTTCGTACACCTCTTTTTCTTTATCTGTCTTAAGCAGGTTGAAATCCAAGTCCACCGAAAAACGAGGCAAACCATAGAAAAACATCAGCGCGGTTCCGCCTTTGAAAGCGAGGCAATCCGCCAATTCTGCATCCGAAAACACGTCTTTCAGAATCTGCAACATGAAGAATTTGTGCTTGTTAGTGTCCATAATACTGATTATTTGAATAGTTCTTTGACCCTATCGTTCAACCGTTGGGATTGGTAAACAGGAAGCAGTCTCAAGACGCGCCTCTTGCTGATGGCGTTGAGGTTGTCGAAATAGCATTCTGAATTTAGGTACATCATATCGAGCAAGGCCCTTTCGGGTGTGGCGATACTGATATTGTCACGCAATTCGATGCCTACCAGATTGTATAGGATTTCGCTTTTGATTTGCCTGTAGCGGAAAGTTCGTCCGTCCATTTCAATCTCGCGGCTCAGATAACTCACTGAGGTAATAGCTGAATCGTACTGAAAAACAACGCCCGCCTGTTGAAGCACATACTCCAAAGAAATGTAGGATGGCACAAATACCAAGCCCGCCAATTCCTCAGGGTTGTAGTGCCTTTTGGCATAAATCCCTTTTCGAGGATTGAGCAGCAACCCTTTTTGGACATAATAATTCAACTTTTTGGAGAGAGAATCATCTCTTTTCTCGTTGAGCAACAGCGCAATGCTATTGGTGTTGAATGCCGTTCTTGGCACATCACCAAGACCTAAAATGATATTTTTTTGCGAACCAATCATCCGAAATTTTCGTATTTTCAGTTCGCAAAAATACACAATTTCCAGAATGTGAGATACAAATTTGTATGTTTTTTCATTTTGGAGAAAACAAAGTGTAACCCATCCGTTTACACTTCCGACAACCAAAAAGGACAAACTATCGCGCCAAATGGATGACGCTGAAAATGAACTTAGTATATGGGTTGTTTTTACCTTTGCGAGGTATAATACTAACCCTAAAACCGACGTGCCCGATGGGATAGAACGGGGCATTAAAGAATATGAAGAAGAAAATTTGGGTAGGAACTCTGGTGGCTTTTGCTGTTTTATCAGTGTCCGTGTTGTTTATGGTAGCTTGCAAGAAAAAAGAAGCTCCGCCCGCACCAACAGGAGTAAGTGCATATGTGTCTGGAACAACAATCAAACTAACTTGGAATAGTGTTGGGAGTGCTGATTCATATGTAATAACTGACGGAGATGGCTATTCTATAGGAACAGCATATAGCACCTCATATACCGACAATTCGCCCAGCGAAGGATACAATTACTACCGAGTTTACGCAAGAAACGAATACGGAAGAAGTTCTTCCTATAGTTCCACATCATGCTATTATCACAACGAAAACGGGGGTGGTAATGGAGGAGGAGGTGACGGCGGTGGTGGCGGCGGAACAGGTTCTGCGCCATCAGCTCCGACAGGTGTGTCTGCTACAGTTAGCGGTTCTCAGATTAAAGTGTCATGGAATAGCGTTTCCAATGCAACCAGCTACAAGGTTTACTGGTCTGAAAGTGGTAATAGTTATAATACTACAATTGGAACAACGAGTAACACCTATATCTATGACAATGTTCCTTATGAGAACAATTACTATAAAGTAAAAGCGATAAATGACTATGGAGAAAGTGAGTTAAGTTCTTACGCCTACTGCCATTATTCATCCGGTGGTGGAGGCGGAGGCGGAGGTGGGGGCACCACCGCTCCTAATGCACCAACAGGAGTAACTGCAACAAATATTGGAAGTACAATGTTGCCAGATGTAAAAATAACATGGAATTCTGTGTCAAACGCAACTGGATATAAAGTGTACAAGAGCACGTCTCCAAATAGTGGTTATACGCAACACGGGTCTGAAACGACTACAACTTACCTATATGACCATAATCCAAGTCAAGGTAATAACTATTACAAAGTGAAAGCTGTGAATAGCGCAGGAGAAAGCTCTTATAGTTCATATGCTGTTGTCAATATTAATTCTAACAATGTGGCACCATGTCCTCCTACTGTTTCAGCTAGTGGTACTGCTTCTTCTATCTCGGTTTCATGGACATCGTCAACTAGTAATGGCTGTGGAAGGCCAACCTCATATAAAGTATACAAGAGAAATCCCACCTCTGGTTCATATGAATTAAGAACGACAACAACCTCGACCAGTTATAGAGACACTGATGTTCATCCTGGTTATAATAGGTATGCTGTGGAAGCCATCAATGATTATGGTTCTGACGAAGGATATGGATATAGTTCTGAAATACCTTTGTCAAAACCGTCTTCTTTCTCGGCGCAAAAATCGGGTAATGATAGAATTATCTTTTCGTGGTCAAAAGTTAACCAAGCGACAGGTTATGATATTTTTATGTCAACTTCTGCCTATGGTACTTATACCACATTCCAGGGCACAACGGATAATGTTACCTCCTTGAATGTTTATTATCCCGGAGAATCTGGTCATACATATTACTTCAAAATACGAGCATATTGGAGAGAGAGTTATGGTACTTATATATTTAGTGACTTTACTACATATAAAAGTGTAACATTCTAGTGATATTTTGAATAAAAGAAAAACGAGGCTTTCGTGTGTATTAGAAAGCCTCGTTTTATTTTGTTTTTTGAAAATTTCAATGTAATAATTCCACCAATCCCAAAATATCCGTACTTTTGTCCCCAAACTAAAAAGAAAAGAACCATAGACAAAACTTAGAATTTTGACATAACCATACCGGGCTTTACGCTCTTATTCTTTGTAATCGGAATCGGCAAAATTCAAGTAGCGAGAATAAGTTGCGAAGGGTTCGCGCTTTTAGGCGTGAATTGTTCGTGCTTATATGCTACAATGGCTTTGCCGAGCCTCGATTACGATATAAGCATCAAAAGGCAATTCCGCCTTTTTGTTTGCCCACCGCGCAAGGCTCTCGCAAAGGCAAACCGATGAACGAAGAACCGCACATAGGGAAACTCATCAAGGCAGAATTGGCACGGCAGGGGCGCAGCATCACTTGGCTTGCTACGCAATTGGGCTACTCGCGGCAGTATATGTACAAAATCTTCCGCCGCAAATGGATTTACACCGATTTGCTACTGAAAATCAGTGATTTGTTGGACTATGATTTCTTCAAATGCTTTTCGGAGTATAGATACTCGAGATAATTTTTTATTTTTGCGGCAAAATCTTTCTTACTATGCCTCAAACTCCGCTCTATCCCGTCATTCGGCTCAACCAAGGCAAGGACGACGCTTTGCGCCGTTTCCACCCGTGGGTGTTCTCGGGTGCTATCCATAGCGCAGCCGAAGGACTTCAGGCTGGCGACACGGTTACCGTTACCGACTACAACGGCGAAATCCTTGGCACCGGCTTCTGCGAATCGGACAGTATCGCAGTGAAAATGCTCAGCTTCGACAACAGCAAAATCGACGAGAAGTTTTTCATAGACAAGCTCAACCGCGCCCTCGATGTGCGCAAGCGTACAGGTCTTGTCGGCAACGCCCACACCAACTGCTTCCGCCTCGTCCATTCCGAAGGCGACGGCTTGGCTGGCCTCATCATCGATGTTTATGGCCATACCGCCGTGGTGCAAGCCCAAACCGAAGGCATGGCACTCCACTTGAACGAAATCGTGGCCGCCTTGAAACTTTTGCCCGACCTCGGCCTGCAAGCCGTCTATAACAAAAGTGCCGAAGCCATGCACCGCATGGGCAAGGAAGATGCCGTGATAGAGGACGGTTATCTATTTGGAAACCAGCTTAATGAAGTGATTTTGGAGAACGACTGCCGCTATCTTCCCAATTGGGAGGAAGGCCAAAAAACGGGCTTTTTCCTCGACCAGCGCGAAAACCGTGAGTTGGTGCGCCATTTTGCGCAAGGCAAAACGGTGCTGAATGCCTTTGGCTACACGGGTGGCTTCTCCGTGGCGGCCTTGATGGGCGGCGCAAGTCGGGCCGTTACCGTCGATGCGTCAAAAAAGGCCATCGCCGTCGCTGAGGCCAACCTTGAGCTGAACGGTTTCTCAAAGGAGGAAAATCCGTGTTATATGGCCGACATGAAGGACTATGTGACCAATATGCGCCAAGGTGCTTTTGACCTCATCATCCTCGACCCGCCGGCCTTCGCCAAACGGCACCACGACCGTCATCGCGGCTTGGGCGGCTACCGGTTCATCAACGCGGAGGCTATCAAGCGCGTGTCGAAAGGCGGCTTGATTTTCACCTTCAGCTGTTCGCAGGCCGTCGATAAGGCCACGTTCCAAGGCATCGTTACCGCCGCCGCGATTGAAGCCAAGCGCAACGTCCGCATCATAGACCAGCTTTCGCAGCCCGCCGACCATCCCATCAACATTTTCCACCCCGAAGGTGCCTACCTGAAAGGCTTGGTGTTGATGGTGGAATAGGTTTAAAATCAATAAATTAAGGATTCCCTATTTGGTTTTGCTGTGGCATAATCAAGGCACAAATAAGGTAAGCCAATATGCCAGGGAAGGCCGCCGAAAACAGCGACAAGACAATCCACAACAGTCTGATGATTGTAGGATCTAAATCGAAATACTCGGCAATGCCACCGCACACGCCGCAGATTTTTTTGTTCGCAATGGAACGATAGAGTTTCTTGTTCATCGTTTTCAATGTTTGGGATTTGAACGCAAAAGTAAACAGTTTTCTGTTTTTTTGCTCAAAAAATGCGCCATTTTTGTTTGATTTTTTTGTTTTTCCTAAATTTGCGGTCACTTAAACGACTCAAAAACTCATTCTAATGTACAAAATCGAGAAACATCCCATCTTGGACATCCCGCAGGCCGACCTTGTGGAATTCCAATATGAAGGCCAGACCGTGCGCGGTCAGCGGGGCAAGACCATTGCCGCCGCCCTTCACCAAGCGGGCTATCCCATCCATAGCCACAGCATCGCCGGACGCAACCGTAGCCTCGAGTGCGGCATCGGCAAGTGCGGCGCGTGCGAAATGCTCGTGGACGGCAAAATCCGCCGCATCTGCATCACCCTCGTCGATGGCGTGAAGGAAGTGCGCGAAATCCCCAAGGACTACCAACCCGAGCCTTCCGAGAACCCGCAACGCGAGGTGAAAATCTATAAAACCACCGTCGCCATCATCGGCGCGGGTCCGGCGGGATTGGCCTGCCGCGAAAAACTCCGCGAACTCGGCATTCCCAACATGGTCATCGATAACAATGCCAACATCGGCGGACAGTTCAATATGCAGACGCACCAATTTTTCTTCTTCGAAAAAGAGAAGAAATTCGGTGGAATGCGCGGCTTCGACATCGCCAAGACCCTTGCCGGCGACGACCACGAAGGCATTCTGCTCAACAACACCGTTTGGGATTTGCTCGAAGGCAAGCGCATCGCACTGAAGAACGTTGTGACACAGGAAATCAGCTATGTCGATGCCGAGCATCTTGTGGTGGCCACGGGTGCCGTGCCTTTTATGCCGACCTTTGAAAACGACGACGTTCCGGGCGTTTACACTGCCGCTGTTTTCCAAAAGATGATGAACCAAGAGCACACGCTGTTGGGCAAGAAAGTGCTCACCGTGGGTGCGGGCAACATTGGCTACCTGACCTCCTACCAAGGAATGCAAGCCGGCGCGACCATCAAGGCCATCATTGAGGGCATGGACCGCGAAGGCGGTTTCCCCGTGCAAGCCAACCGTGTGCGCCGCCTCGGCATCCCGATCATGACCTCGCACATACTGCTGAAAGCCATCCCGAATGAAGACCACACGGGCGTGGTGGGCGCGGTCATCGCCGAGTGCAAAAACTTCAAACCCATCCCGGGAACGGAGAAAATCATCGACGACATCGACATCATTAATATATGTACCGGCCTCGTCCCCGACGACCAAATCTTGTCGAAGGGCAAGCAGGTCTTTGGCCTCCACACCTACGGCTGCGGCGACGCCGTTCGCATTGGCGAAGGCACCAGCGCGGTGCTGCGTGGCAAGCAAGCCGCCTACGAAGTGGCCCAAAACCTCGGCATCCGCTTCAACTACGACGAATACCTCGAAATTTCACGACAATACATTGATTCGCAGCAACATCCTGTGCGCATTTTGGAAAAGCCCAACCTGCCCACCGAGGAGCGCATGAAGGCCAAGCCTTTCGTGCAATTGGACTGCCTCTTTGGCTTCGCCTGCAATCCCTGCTCGTTCAGCTGCCCGCAAAACGCCATCACCAAGGCTTCTACCAATACCACTCCGGTGGCCGATTACGACAAGTGCATCGGCTGTATGCAGTGCGTGAACCATTGTCCGGGCTTGGCCATCTTTGGCTACGACCTCAACAAGAACACCTTGTTCCTGCCTGTCGAGTATGACGTGGAAGAAGGCAAGGAAGTGTTCCTCATCGACAACAACGGCAAGCCCGTGGGCGAAGGCGTGATTGAAAAGGTGCTGCGTAAGGACAACAAAACGCACGTTGTGAGAGTGAAGAGTGAGAAGTTGGGAGTTGGGAGTAAATTGACCGATGCGAGAGGTTTCATCCTGAAAGACAGATACCCGAAACCCATCGAGTTCAAGCCTAATAACCAGCCCGTTTTGACGGAAGAGGCCTACGTTTGCCACTGCGAGGACGTCGATTTGAAGACCCTCCTCAACGTGATAGGCGACCGCAAGTTCATCTCCGTTGATGAGCTGAAGCACATCACCCGCATGGGCATGGGTCCGTGCCGTGGCAAACGCTGTGTGTCGCGGGTCAAGCAGATTCTGCGCGGCTATGGCATCGAGGTGGTGGGCGACTCGTCGCCGCGTGCGCCTTTGGCCAACCAAGTCACCTTGGGCGAAGTCTATAACCCGAAAGCCAAGGAAACCTTCGTGTTCCAAACGAGCAACGACGTGAAGAAAGAGCGCGTCGAGGTGCTCATCGCGGGCGGCGGTATCGCGGGCAGCGCGGCCTTCCGCTATTTCGCCGAGGCGGGCAAGAAACCTGTTTTGGTCAATTACGACCGTGGCTCCACCTGGCGTTGCATCGCGGGCGGTCGTCCGGCCTTCTCGAACCCCGATATCTCCGATATTGCCAACCACAACTTGGAGATTTTCAAGGAAATACAGAAAGTTCACAACATCGATTTCAAGCTGACACGCTATGTGAACCTCGTCCACGACGAGGCCACCTACAAAGCCCTTGATGCCTCTCGCGCGTGGAGCGATGCCTACATGATTGACAAGAAGGACTTCCGCAAGGAGATTTCGCCGCTGTGGAACATGGACAGCAACGTGTATAGCCACGCCCTGATTTCCAAAAATTGCTGGCAGGCCACGCCCGGTCGCACCATCGACTATGTCCGTGCCGTCGCCATCGAGCACGGCGGGCGGCTGATGGAAGACTGCGAGCTGGTGTTTGTGCAGAAGATCGGCGACAAGTTTGTGGCGCTCGTCCGCACCCACGACAAGCAGTATGTGGAGTTCACTTGCGACCATTTCGTCAATGCGATGGGCTGGGGCGCAGAGAAGTTTACGGATATGTTAGGCATTGATACACAGATGTATCCTGTGAAACACCAAGCCTTCATCACACGCCGTTTGCCCAACTTGGGTGCCCACGGCGACTCGCTTGACA
Source organism: uncultured Bacteroidia bacterium (assembly GCA_902791165.1). GTDB lineage: Bacteria > Bacteroidota > Bacteroidia > Bacteroidales > F082 > Limimorpha. Next base: position 271 of record CADAVB010000014.1, on the reverse strand, counting down.
TGATTATCGACCGCCGCCACTACAAAGGCTTCAGCGCGGTGTATGGACAGCAGTTCCTCCACACCGGACAGGTCATCGGCTGCGCTTCGCCCGACTGCGACGCTTTCGAGGCGCGCCAAAACCTGAAATACAACAGCAAGGAGTTCCTCGAAATCTGTAGCGAAGTCTTTGCCGACTGGATTCCGAACCTCGCCAGCGTGGGCTTCCATGCGGTGTGGGCTGGCTACTACATGGAGCCGCGCTACATCGTCGATCCCGAGGTGGGTATGCT
>CADAVB010000013.1 GCA_902791165.1 uncultured Bacteroidia bacterium | reverse complement strand
ACGACCCCGCTGAGATGAAACAACAGTTCGACCGCGAGGCTTTACGGTTATACAAGGTGCAGAACATCATGCAAGAATACGGAAATTTCGTCTTCGTCACGATGCTGCCCTCCAAATCCCTGGTTTTTCCGGAGTTCATGCCCGAAAACCCTGGACTTTCCCTTGAGCCGTTCCATGCGTACCAATACTATCCTAATTTATTCGACAATCTTGGTATCAATTATATCAACGTGTTGGAGATTTTCAAAAACTGGAAAGGCAAAGTGAACTATCCTCTCTATCCCAAAACCGGCAAGCACTGGACCTACATCGCCTCGGCCCATGCCTTCGATACCATTGAGCGCTACATAGAACACAAGGGCAACATGAACTTGCGAAATTACACGGTTGGAGAAAAATACGAAGACAAAACCGCTTATCCCGACAACGACCTCGAAAGCCTTCTCAATTTGTGGCGCCCCATCAAGCCCAACCAGAACTACTATGCCGTCACCCAGCTTGACGACGACACCACGGCCATCAAGCCCAACTTCCTCATCATCGGCGATTCCTATTTTTGGAACCTCACCCAATCGGTGCCACTTGGCCTCATTTTCAACAGTTATCAGTATTGGTACTACAACAGCGCGGTGTATTACAGCCCCAGAATCAAACACACCAACCAAGCTGACGTTCTTTACGAGTTGCTCAACACCCAAATCATTGATTTGTCGTATTCGCCCGAGCAGCTTTATGTGTTCAGCAACGGTTTCTTGTCTAAAGCCCTGCTCTATCTCACCCACGACGATGCCGAAATCGACAGCACGCTGAACGCCATAGCGACAAACATAAAGAACGACAACGAGACCGTGCGTATGGAAGAAGCCAAAAAACTGTTGTTTGAAAATCCCGAAAAGTATTTCCCCGATTTGGCAGGAGAAGGTATTCCCACAACGCGCAACAGCCGCATCCCTTCACTTTTGGAAACGCGACCGTTCTGAATCACAAGACGATAATGCCTTGGTTGATTTTGTCGTTCACAATCCAGCGGGCGGCAAGTTCGGTTTGCTCCTCAATGGTGATGCCTTTTTCTTGGGCCATTGTTCGGATACGCTCCATAAGCTCGGTTTGAGGCTTGATTTCCTCTATCATTTCCTTGACCAATTGCTCCACGCGGTCGCGCTTGGCTTCGGGATCGGGCATGTCGCGCAGCAAAGGCCTGCCGTCAATCCTGTTGCGGGCTTCGATGAGCAGCACTTGTTCCAACGTGGCGTTTTGGATGACAGTTTGGTATTCCGCGAGCTTCCACAACCAAACGCTGTCTGCCTCGATTTCTTGAATCGTCAGGATTTCCTTGATTCGCGGATTGCGAATCGCGGGCAAACTGTCTGCCAACAATTCAGGGAAATAACGTTCAGGATGACTGTAAATCAGCTTGTTGGCTTGAACCCACAACTGTCGGTGACAAGTGCTGTCGTCAATGGGTTCGTCGAATGAGGCCATAGTCACGCCATCGTGTTTTAGGCTGTCCATCAGGTGGTCATATACTTTTCCAATGGCTTCGTCGCTATAACACAAGCTGACGATTGCTTTTTCGGCAAATCCCGATGTGCCTTTGCTCATTTGGTTGCCCGTGGTAAACCACACCACATCATCAAAATGGATCAGTTTCTCCAGCAAGTTGAGGTCGTTCACATTGGCGGTCAGGTGCAGGCTGTCGCCATAATAAGCCGTTGCGCCGTAAAACCAAAACTCGGTTTCGTCAAACACTTCATCAAGCGGAAGATAAGTGTTGAACGCCCAAAAGAAAGAATTGCCGACCAGCAGCACCTTGGGTTTCGAGCAGAGCGAGTCGGCCACGATGCTGACTTTGGCTCTCGGGCTAAAGCCGTATTGATGACGCAAGGGAAACACCAAGTTGAGCAAATGTTCAATGTCGTTGTCGATGGCGTGGTTTTTCACTTCGTGCAACGGTCCGAGTTGGATTTGGGGCAGTCGGGTTCCGTTTAGCTCGCCGATATAACGGAAGAGCGAGTCGGCGGCATAGACGCATGGAAACACCCAATGCGCGCCCGTTTGCGGTATCAGCGGATAGCTCACCGTGTCTTTCATTTGCTGAAACCAGCGAGTCATCTCAATGAAGGGAAATCCCGTTTCCTCGAAGCGTTGGGCAAAATAGTTGCAAGCGTTGAAGGTGGTGGTGTCTTTTTCGCCGTCGGGGAGGTGCTCGGGGTAGAGCTGGCCTTTTTCGGGAGCCATAAACATCATCAACTCTATCCCGTTCTCTTTCAGTATGTTACGCACCCAGTTCATGTATTTCACTTCCGTATCGAAACGGCGGCGCGCCTCGTCGGTGGAGTTGTGCCAACGCAGCAACTCGTGCCCGTAGTAGTCGTCCACGCTTTGGGGATAGAACAACCAGCCGTGCTTGCCTGCCACCACATCGTGGGCGTAGGTTTTCTTGTAGCACGTCCAAAGATATTGGTTATAAAGCCTAATGCTCACCTCCCTGAAGCCGTAATGTTCGCTTGCATAAACTTCGGCCTCTTGGGCCAAATCGCCCGAGCGGTAGTTCGCCCAAGTCCAACTTGGCCGCTTGGCTTCGTAGGTTACACCAGCAAGCGGTTTCACATTCACCCACCCGAGCCATCCTTGCACCAACGGAAGCAAGAGCAGCGTCATCAGCGCGACAAAAAGCACATGGTCATATTTGGGTTTTCGTTTCATTGTCAGAATCTAAAGTAAATGAATGGACTGAAACCGCTGGCATTCAACGCCCCAAGACAGAAAACGAAAGCAAAAACGCTCACGACGAAAGCCATAATATGCTGGCGACGGTTGTATTCGGTGAAATAAACTTTGTTTTGTACGCGCAAGCCCAATTTCGACAGCGTGAAGAACGAGAAAAAGGCCGCAACAAGCATGGTTACGTAGAAATGCGGATTGTCGGCGAAATGGAACGGCGCAAACTCGAAAGCAAACAATCGCTTGATGAAAAGCCACGACAGGTCGATGCGCTCGATGCGGAAGAAGCAGCGCGTCAGCACGATGACCAAGAAAGTGAAAAACACACTCGGGACGCGCCCAATGCGCTCATTGAAGCGTTTCAGAAACAGCTTGTCGGCACAGATGAAGATGCCTTGCAGCGCACCATACACCACAAAACTCCATGCCGCGCCGTGCCACAAGCCGCTGACGAGGAAGCAGAACCACAGGTTGAAATATTTGCGTCCTTCGGTCTTCACGCGACTTCCGCCCAATGGGAAATAAAGGTAGTTCTTGATGAACACGCTGAAGGTTTGGTGCCAACGTCGCCAAAACTCTGAAATCGAGGTGGAAACGTATGGATTGTCGAAGTTTTCGGGGAACTTGAAGCCCATCATGCGGCCAAGGCCAATGGCCATGTCGGAATAACCCGCGAAATCGAAATAGATTTGGAAGGTAAAGGCGAAAATGGCTATCCAGGCCGAGGTGCTATCCAATGTGGCAATTTTCGAGGCAATGTCGGCAAGCTGGGCAGAGGTCAGCACATCGTAGTTCGACGGCCCAAGAATAGCATCCACCTGAAAACCAATTACATCCGCGATAAGAATTTTCTTGCACAAACCGATGACGAAGCGGTAAAAGCCATGAAGCCGGTCGGTGTAGCGCGATTCGCGGCTGCGGATTTGGTCGGCAATGTCGCAGTAACGCACGATAGGGCCAGCGATGAGTTGAGGGAACATGACAATGTAGAGCATATAATCGCTCAACCTTTCCATCGGGACATTCACTTTCCGATAGGTGTCCAAGGTGTAAGTTACACTCTGGAAAGAGAAGAAAGAAATGCCTATGGGAAGCAAAATCCGAGTCCATTGCAACGGTTCAGTGTTGAACCAACCCAACACCGAATTGAGGTTCTGCATGGTGAAATTGCCGTATTTAAAATAGAACAACAAGCCAATGCTGATGCCTATACTCAAGCCGCAAAGCAGTTTTTTAAGCCCTGGTTTTTCCACCCTATCCATCCACCGCACGAGGTAGAAATTGGCGACGAGCGACACGATGAGATGGATGATGAATCCAGGCGCGCCGTAAGCATAAAACAGCATAGAGGCCAGCAGCAAAAACGGGTTGCGGGCTTTCTTCGGCAGAATGAAATAGACGAGGAAGAAAACCGGCATGAAGTATAAAAGGAAAACATTGCTACTGAATACCATGGCCTGGATGGTGAGTTTGACACAGAACTAAATCGCGCAAAATTAGGAAAAATAATCGTAATCAGGCCGAAAAGCGTAATTTTGCGCCATGAACAAGAAGAAGATAGAACTGCTTGCGCCTGCCAAGGACTGCGCGGTGGGCATGGCGGCCATCAACCACGGCGCGGATGCCGTGTATATCGGCGGCCCCGACTTCGGCGCACGCGAAAAAGCCACCAACACGATTCAGGACATTGAAAAACTGTGTCGTCACGCGGCTTTGTATGATGCCAAGGTCTATGTCACACTGAATACATTGCTGTACGACAACGAGTTGGAACGCGCCCGCAAGATGGCCCACGACTGCTGGAACGCCGGCGCCGACGCACTCATCGTGCAAGACTTGAAACTCCTTGAACTCGACATCCCGCCTATCCCACTCCACGCCAGCACACAATGCGACAACCTGACCGTAGAAAAAGTGCAACTGCTTGAAAATTTGGGTTTTAGTCAAATCGTTTTGGGCCGCGAGTTGAGTTTGAAGCAGATTCGGGAAATCCGCGAGAAGACTACTGTGCCGTTGGAGTTTTTTGTGCATGGCGCGTTATGTGTAAGCCATAGCGGACAGTGCTATCTGAGCCAACACATCGGCAACCGTAGCGCCAACCGAGGTGCTTGCGCCCAGCCCTGCCGCCTGCCTTGGGACTTGCTCGACGCCAACGGGAAAGTGCTCATCAAAAACCGGCACTTGCTTTGCCTGAAAGACCTCAACAACAGCGCGCATTTAGAGGAACTGATTGACGCGGGCATCACGAGTTTCAAGATTGAAGGCCGCATGAAAGACGCTGATTATGTGAAGAATGTAACGGCGTTCTATCGGCAGAAATTGGATGAAATCTTCAGTCGCCGCAACGATTTGGAACCTGCATCCATTGTTTGTAGAAACGCGGCGTACCACGTTTCTACATTTGAGATCAATCCAGAAAAATCCTTCAACCGTGGCTTCACCGATTTCTTCATCAACGGGCGGCAGAAAGGTATCGATTCGCCTTTCACGCCCAAGTCGATGGGCGAATACATCGGCGAGGTCGTGTGGTGCAATCCGCTCCGCATGGAAATCAAGACGGACAAGGTGTTGCACAACGGCGACGGGCTGTGTTTTTTGAACCAAAACAATGAATTGGTCGGTTTGCGGGCGGATGTGGTTTCTGGTAAAGACGCGGCGCGCCATGTCTGTACCATATCGTGCAACCGTCCGCACGGTGCCCATCGCAGCGCAAAAATCTACCGCAACCTTGACCTCGAATGGCAAAAACAGGTAGAGGCCTCGACCGGCAACCGCAAGATCGACATTGAATTGACATTGGCGGAAACCGAAACGGGGTATGAAATGACAGCCGTTTGTAAGGACACACCGCGTGTGTCCGCCGAAACGCCTGACAGCGGACGCACGCGGTGCATCCCTACAAGGACGACTACACCATGCGAAAAAATCGTTGCCAACAACCCCGAAAAGGCCACCGAAGCCATCCGAAAAAAGGCCCTGCAATGGGGCGACACGGTTTTCAACCCCGTGAATTTGGAATTGGAATTCGCTGAGCCGCGACTCATCCCCGCCTCCGTTATCGGGGAGATGAAACGCGAATTAGTGGCAAAATTGACGGAGGAATTGATTGAAAACCATCGCAATAACCGCGAACAACATTGTACGGACACACCGCGTGTGTCCGCTGACACGCCTGAAAACGGACGCACGCGGTGCGTCCCTACCAACCCCGACGAAATCCCCAGCCGCCTGATGACCTGCCACCATTGCATCCGCTACGCCAACGGGATGTGCAGCCGCGAAACAGGCCAAAAGGCCGAACCGCTGTTCATCCGCAACGGCGCAAACACCTTCCGCCTCGAATTCGATTGTCGGAATTGCCTGATGAGTGTCTGTTTCATGGCACAATAAATAGAATCCAATCCCTCTTCAAAACCAAATCATCATTATTATCATAAAATAATCATCATTTTATGACGAAATTGCAAAAATTTGTATTTTTGCGGTGTGAAACAAGACTATAGGCCATGAACAACCCTTTCATCACCAATGGTTATTCCGAACCCCAGTATTTCTGTGACCGTTTGCGCGAAACGGAAATGCTCACCCGTCTGCTGACCAACGAAAACAACGTAGCATTGATTTCGCCGCGCAGGTTGGGCAAAACCGATTTGCTTCACCACTGCTTCACGCAGCCTGAGATCCAAAAGCGTTATTACACCTTCATCATCGACATTTATGCCACTACTTCTATGCGCGATTTCATCAATGTGTTTGGCAAGTCGGTACTTGATGAATTGAAATCGAAAGGAAAAAGGGCTTGGAACTTGTTCTTGCAAACCCTGAGTTCGTTGCGCTCCGAAATCACCTACGATGGGGCGGGCTTGCCGACTTGGGGCATGAGCATCGGCGCAATTTCCAACCCTTCTGTTTCCTTGGACGAGATTTTCTCTTACCTCAATCATGCCGACAAACCCTGCCTTGTGGCGTTTGACGAGTTCCAGCAAATCACGCGCTATCCCGATGCGTCCAACATAGAGGCGGCTTTACGCACTTACATCCAACGCTGCAACAATGCACATTTTGTGTTTTCAGGGTCGCAACGGCATCTGATGGGTGCCATTTTCACTTCTCCTTCACGCCCCTTCTACCAGTCTGTGAGTATCATCAATCTGCCGCCCATTTCTTTGGAAAAATATACTGATTTTGTCATGGAGAAATTCGAGGAAGCGGGAAAACATATTGAAAAAGAGGTGATTGAGAACATTTATGAACGTTTCCAAGGCATCACTTCCTATATGCAACGCATTATGAATTTATTGTTCACCTATACAGCTGTTGGATCGACCTGCAAAATGCAAATGGTGGACTCTTGCATCTACGAATTGATTGACTTTTCTTCAGACACTTACGAATCGCTGTTGTACCAAATGCCTGAAAAACAGCGCGAAGTATTTTTAGCTATTGCCAAAGATGACGATGTCAAGAACATTTCGAGTAGTACTTTCGTTAGGAAACACAGCCTTGTTTCGGCGAGTTCGGTGCTTTCGGCGGTAAAAGGTCTTCTCGAAAAAGACTTCATCACACAAGACAAAAACACTTATTCTGTTTACGACAAATTTTTTGCCCTTTGGTTGAAACGCAAAAATATCATCTAATATGAACCTCTTCCAACTCTTCAAAAACGTAAAACCTTTCGTTAAGCCGTACAAATGGCTGGTTTTCATTACTTTGATACTGACGCTCATCGGTTCGCTGATGGCGCAGGTCAATGCCATCGTGCTCGACTGGACCGTCGATGAGGTGAACGACCTCGTCAGCGCAGGCGAAAAATGGGGACAACGGGCGTTGCACATCGTCATCCTCATCTCGTCGGTGCTGCTCGGCAAGGAAATCCTTTCGGCCATCATCACCTACGCACAAAACTACTACGGCGAGCGGATGCGTATCTTCGTCAGCCGCGACCTCGCCCAAAGCGTCATCGAGAAGGTGCTGACCTTCAAGATGGCTTTTTTCAATTCGGGCGACAACGCCACGGGCAAGCTTCAAGCCCGTATCGACCAGGGTGTCAGTTCGTTATCGCGCACGGTACAAAACTTCTTCATCGACCTGTTGCCGCTGTTCACGAGCGCACTTTTGGCTTTGATTCTGATGTTCGCGGCCAATGTCTATGTCGGGTTGGTGGCTTTGGCCATCGTGCCGGTTTACTTTTGGATCACCGTCCGCCAAGCGCGAAGGCTGAAAGGCTGGCGCCGCGAGATGCGCAACCACTTGGAAACCAAGAGCCAAGGCATCAAAAACATCATCGACTCGATCAACGTCATCAAGAGTTTCAACCGCGAGCAAATCGAAGGCCAAAAGCAACTCGACATCCAGAACCAAGTGACTGAAAACCAAATGAAAACCCGCCGCGTGGCGTTCTATTACAACGGCGTGAAGAGCTTCGTGAAGCAAGTCGGGACGGTGTTGGTCATCATCCTGACGGCCTACCTTGTATTAATAGGCTATCCCGGCATGACCATCGGTAAAATCATGTACCACGTCATGCTGTTCAGCAACGTCATCGCGCCCATCACGCAGTTGCAACGCATCTTCGACGACGTGAACGACGCGCTGATTTATGCCGAAGGCTTCTTCAGCATTTTGGATTCGGAAAAAGACATCGAGCCTTCGGGGAATTACCGTCCCGAAAAGATTCACGGCAAGTTTGAACTGAAAAACGTGGATTTCACCTATCCCAATGGAAACCAAGCCCTTTACGACATCAACATGACCATTGAGCCGAACAAAATCACGGCCTTGGTGGGACTTTCGGGCGCGGGCAAGAGCACCATCGTGAACCTGTTGGACAAGTTCTACGAGCCGCAAGTGGGCACCATCACTTTGGACGGCATCGACCTGCGCGAGTACGACACCCAATTCCTGCGCGAAAACATCGGCCTCGTGCTGCAAAAGAACCACATTTTCGACGGCACCATCGAGGAAAACATCCTTTACGGCAACCCGAATGCGACGCACGAGGAAGTCGTTGAAGCCGCCAAGAAGTCATACATTTACGACCAAATCATGGCCTTGCCGAAGCAGTTCGAGAACAAAGCCAGCGACCTTTCGGGCGGCCAGCAGCAGCGCATCGCCATCGCGCGAATGTTCCTCAAAAACCCGCCCATCATCTTCTTGGACGAGCCCACTGCCAGCTTAGACGCTATCGCCACCGAGCAAATCAAGAACAGCCTCGACGCCATCAAGAAAGACCGCACCGTCATCATCATCTCGCACAGCATTTCGCAAATCATTGACAGTGAAATGGTTTACGCGCTCAAGACCGGTCACGTTGAAGAATCGGGCCACCCCGACGAAATCTATAAAAAAGGCGGCATCTACAAGGACATCATCGATGCCTCGGCTCGCAGCTTGAACATTGAAAAGATTGCCCGGACGATTGACGACAGGAAGGACTAAATCTTTCCCACAGCATACAGCGGCACGATGCGCACATGACGCATTTCGCCGTTGTCCAACGGGTCGGAATAGTTGAATTCCCCGAAGTTTTCCAATGAGCATCGGACGGCTTCGTGCAGATGCTTTTCTCGCATGAATGCCCATAGACTCTTCATTCCGCCTTGGGTGCTGGCTTTGACTTCAATAGGCAACACGGTCATGTCCTTGATTTGCAGGTAATCCACTTCGGCGGTGCTGTTCCCTGTCTTTTCCCAATAAAACAATTTTTGTCGTTGAATGGGGTTTTTATGACGCACCATCTCTAATCCGGCCACCATCTCCGTGATTGCACCTTTGTTGACAAGGTCGTGGGGCGTACCCACCATGATGAGTTCCATCAGTTGGCGAGATTCCGTGTTGTCGAGTTGCAAAACGGAAAGCAACAAACCTGAATCGAGGAAGAGGTATTTGGCGCGATGGAATTTGGCTTCGGCATCCAAGGGAATGCCATTGGCGGCGGTTGAAACCACGGGAGTCAATATACCAGCTTGAGTCAATTGGCGAAGAGCCTCCCTGATGTTTGTGCTTCTCACATCCCGGGCAATTTCCGTGAACGAAATCGGTTTGCCAATCTGATGGCAAACGCCGCGCATGACGACACGAAGTAGGTCGGGATTTGCGTTTTTCTTGTATTTGTTGAAATCGTCCTCATAGGTGAGGATGATGTCATTATGCACTTTTTGACAACGAAGGAAATCCATCGTATTAACCCATGCTGCTACGGCTTCTGGCATACCACCCACCATGAGATAGATGCGGAACATTTCAACTAGTTTGTTGTGGAAAGGCAAGTCGAGCGGATGTTGGCTGTCAGCCATGTCGCGCATAGTGGCAATGCCGTGATTGCTTGTGGCATCAAGAAACTCGTCGAAGGTCATGGGGTACATGAACAAAGAATGAATTCTGCCAACGCCAAAAGTGGGCAGGTTTTCTAATGCAAACTCAAGCAGCGAACCTGCGGCCATGACATGCAACTCGGGATAGTCTTCCTTGAAAAACCGCAAGGCCATGATGGCTTCCGGACATTCTTGAATCTCGTCCAAAAACAACAGGGTCTTGCCAGGCTCGATGGGGACATCAATGTATCTGGCAAGTTTATTGGCAATCAGTTTCACATCAATGTCGCCCATAAAGAAGGTTTTGGCTTCTTTTTGACGTTCAAAGTTGATTTCGGCAAAATACTTGAACTGCTTTCCCAGATGACGTGCTGCCGATGATTTTCCCACTTGGCGTGCCCCTCGCAAAAGCAGAGGTTTGTGCGTGGAATCATTCTTCCATTCGAGGAGATATTTGTCGATAATTCTGGTGATATATTCCTTCATTGCATAAAATGTTGATTTTATGCTGCAAAAATACTACTATTTGTCGAAATCAAAGAAATAATTCTTCAAAATTTGTCGAAATCCAAGAAATAATTCTTTGTTATTTTGACGAAATCCAAGAAAAAAAAACATCAAATCACATCCTGAACACGCCAAACTGCTGCGGCGGGAACGGCTGGTTCAATGAGGCCGCGATACCCATTTCCAACCCAGATTTTCCATTTTGGACAAAGTTTCCCTCGCGGTAATTCTTGAATTGGCGGGCTGTAAAAAATGATAATATCATAATAAAGCATCTTGAAAAGGTGCAAAATGCGACAGGAAAACTCCTTGAAAAGGTGCAAAAAGTAGAGAAAAAATTGCTTGAAAAGGTGCAAAAGTCATATCTTTGCAGCCGTTATGAGACGAAAAATTTACGATAAGTTATTGAAATGGAAGGCGGAAGACCAAGGCCGTGTGGCCATTCTGCTTGACGGTGCACGGCGTGTTGGAAAAAGTTATATCGCCCGTGAGTTTGCCAAAGAGTATAAATCGGCCATTTTTGTGGATTTCAGCGACATGTCGCAGCCATTGCGCCACATCTTCGACAACTATCTGCATGACCGCGACGAGTTGTTTCTTCAACTCCAGTTGCATTTCCATGTGACCTTGCACGAGCGCAACTCCTTGATTGTGTTCGATGAGGTTCAAGAGTATCCGCAGGCGCGGGCGGCCATCAAGCATTTGGTGGCTGACGGGCGATATGATTACATAGAGACAGGCTCGTTGGTTTCCATCAACAAGAATGTCAAGGACATACTGATTCCCTCGGAAGAGCGGCGCATCAAGATGTATCCGATGGATTTCGAGGAATTTCTTTGGGCATTGGGTGACGAGATGATGATGCCTTTCATCAAAAACTGCTTTGAAAAGAAACGGCCACTTGGCCCCGTCCATGCCAAGGCAATGGATTATTTCCGCAAATACTTGCTGATTGGCGGAATGCCTCAAGTGGTGAAGAACTTTGTCGAGCATCGCGATTTCCTCAAGGTCGACAGGGAAAAGCGCATGATTCTCGACCTATATCGTCAGGACATTGAAAAACATGCCGACCGCCTTGAAAAGAAGGTGAAAAGCATTTTCGACACCATCCCTGCTGAACTTCAGCGCCATGAAAAAAAGTTCCGCTTGGCAGATTTGGAAAAGAACGCCAAGTTTCGCAGCTACGAGTCAAGTTTCGTTTGGCTCGACGAGGCTCGCGTGGTTAACCTTTGCTTTGCCGCCACCGAGCCAAATGTGGGTTTGGGCCTGAAACTGGACAATATGCGGGTAAAGTGTTATTTTGCCGACACAGGGCTGTTGGTTTCACATGCTTTTGACGAAAACGAGTTGATGGACAATAACTTATACCAAAAACTCTTGTTGGATAAATTAGAGATTAATAAAGGTATGCTGGTGGAAAACATCGTGGCGCAGATGTTGGCAGCGGCAGGACACAAACTATATTTCTACAGCAACGCTTCTCGTGATGATGCCGAGGAAAGAATGGAAATTGATTTCTTGGTCAGGAAGCCGCAAATCACCTCACGGCACAACATCTCTCCCATCGAGGTGAAGTCGGGAGCAGGCTACAGCCTTTCCTCGCTGGCGAAGTGCATCAACAAGTACGGTCCTTATCTCTCAACGCCATACGTCTTACATTCTGCCGATTACAAGGAGGAAGGCCGTATCACCTACCTGCCACTGTATATGACGCCGTTGTTGTAGTTTCCCGCCGATTTTTCAGGCTTTTTCCCATCCACTTCATCCTTTTCCAACCCGACTATCCAACTTTTACCACCTTTCAAAAATATACCACCTTATTTTATGGTAGAAAAGATGTGAACAAGCCATTGTTTTGGGGTTCCTTCTTTGGAGATGTATCCTTTTTTCGTCATCGTGGCCACTTGTTTCTGCACGGCAGAGGAATTGATGGATAGTTGTTCCGACAATTCTGCAATAGTGATACGTGGATTGTCAATCATCAACTGAAGCATACTTATTGACTTGTCGCTTCTGAACTTTACTAACTCGCCATTGTACCACCATGTCTCCAAAGGATTGCTTTGCAAGAAGGCTATGTCGCCGTTTATTTGTTCAACAAGTAACTTATCCATGTATTGCACAAAAGGCTCTATCATTTCCAATGAAGCATGGGCACCGACTGAAGGCACAACACCCGTATTCTTGTCTGCTTCGCCAAGTGCCTTGAGATAGGACTGTTTCTTTCGGCTCAGCACAACCACCATGGGATAATTTTGACGGAGTAGGATGTAATTGACCAATAGGCGGGCTATGCGTCCGTTGCCATCCTCAAACGGGTGGATGCGGATATAACGATAATGGAACAATGCTGCCAATTGCGCAGGAGTGTATCGGCCACTTTGCTCCACCTCATTAAACCAGTTCACTAAATCCCCCATAAGCGCAGGTGTCTCTTCTGGAGATGCATATTCAAACCGTTCGCCGGTAGGAGTGATGACAGAGTTGGGGCGTGTCTTATAGCAACCGGCATGAACAGTATAGCTCGTTTGGATGCCGTTGGGCAATTCGCGATAAACAATATAATCCTCCCGAAGCAAGACCTGATGAAGTTGACGAATAAATGATTCTGTCAATGGCTGTTGTTCTTTGGCTTGCAATTCCATCATGTTCAACCCTACATTATGGGCTTTCATCTCCTCAAAGTCTTTCATGGGCGCATCCCCCACCACACGGCCAAGCAGCAAAAGTACTTCAGTTTGTCCGTATGTCAGGGTATTGCCTTCAATATGGTTGCTGTTGTAGTTGAAATCCAGCATGAACTTTCGGTTTAGCCGCATCTCGTCCTCATGGCTAAACGGCTGTAGTTTCAACCACTTTTCGTAAACCTGTTCCAATCTTGTCATAACCGTTGTTCTATAATAACCTTGCAAAAATACTACTATTTCCCAACAACCATGCAAATTATTTACCACTTTTTGAAAATTTACCACCTTTTATATTGGTGAAACCATATCGACCTACATATTCAAGGACTTCACCAAATCCTTCCCCTTCTTTTCGCCCCCCTTCCTCGACGAATTCCTCCCCTTTTCCCATCCACTTCATCCATTTCCCAACCCAAATTATCCATTTTGGACAAAGTTTCCCTCACGGTAATTCTTGAATTGGCGGGCTGTAAAAATAATATTATTTGTTATCTACCCGATTCGGAACAAGTCGTCCATGACAAAAGATATTGTCGATGTTTTGTGCAATTGTTTTCGCCGCAAAAATACTGTTTTTCTGCAAAATAGAAACAAAAAGTTTACTTAAAACTCAGCGAAAACGAGAATTTTTTCTCTGATTTCGCTGAGTTTTAAACAGACTACGCACTGCAAAACACTAAAAAACGGCCGAAAAAGGATTCTGAACATTTCCTATACCGCATTTTTCGACTTCTTCCAATACAATACCGTCGAATTCCTTTCTTTTTCCCATCCACTTCATCCATTTCCCAACCCATATTATCCATTTTGGATACAGTTTCTGTATCTGATTTGGACAATTAAAGTGTTGATTATCAAATAATTAATTTGGTTGTATGGATTTTTTTTGTATTTTTGCGGCGATAAACATATATACAACAATAAATATGGTAGAAACAATTCAATACCCCAAATATCAGACTTTCTTCCATCGGCAAGAAGGCGAGAATACCAACATTGTGAAATGCAAACAATGTGGCAAGGAAATATCGGAAAACAAAGGCTGTATTTGTCCGCAATGCGGAGCCTATATCGGCAAGGAATTGTACCAAGAAAACGAATTTTTGGTTAAACTGGTGATTTCTGGTCATGTTGAGTCAAACTACGAACACGAAAAGGGTTTGATTTCTGACGAGGTTTTCGAGGAACGTATGAAAACCTTGGAACAAGTTGCCAAAAAAGTCAAGGACAGTAGCAAAGAATTAGAAAACTATCATAAAAGCAAATACGAGGCGACTGATAAACTTGGCAAATTTCACAACTCGTTATTATTTAGATTCACGAATGCCTATTACTCCTTTGTTTATGGGTTGGCAAGACCAGCGAGTAAAGGTTATGATGCGCCTGATGGTATTGATTTGGGTTATTCGATTGTTTTTGGCATCTTTGGAGCCTTCCTTTTATTTGGTGCGACTAATGCGAAAGGTTTTGGTGCAGTATTGCTTGCTTTGATAGGCCTGTTTTTTGTCTTGGTTCCAATAATAGCAGTTATGGAGCGGATTCTCGGCAACAAACCCAACGAAAACGAGTTTCTTAAGCATTGGACCTATTGGAAGCACGCAATTCATAGTAGACTCTGGGTTTATTTTTCAAAAAAGACTTATCAGGAGCTAGACTTGCGCGAATACTATTTTTCAGGATTTAAAGATCTTGTCGAGTATTACAAAAACCTGAATAATAATCCACACGATAAAGATGAATTGCTTTTGATGGCAGATGTCTTTAACTTGATGATTTACCAATGCATTTTGATTCGGAAAGATTATTTAATAAGTATAGGTGAAGAAGGCGATAAGTCAATTGATAAATGTAAAAAGCTATGGAGAGACTTAAATGAAAAATACGAAGTATAGACCCATTTGGACCTGCGGCCGCTACAATGCAGAAAAGCACGTGGCGCTGATGTACAACCTTTTGGCTGGCTACAGCTATTTCTTTGAGTCGTACTCGGCGGATGTCATCGGGCAGGTACTTGCCGTACCGCGCAGTGGCGAGGTTGATGTGAAAAGGATAGCCTCGGCGACAGGCATTGCCGAGGAGTCCATTGAGGCGTTTTTCGACACCTTAATTAATGCAGGACTATTGACGAATTTTGTGCCGGCAGCAGACGACATCAAAAAAATGCGCTCGCAATTGGCAGAAGCCAAACGTGTCGCTTCAATAACCACAGAGAAAACCACCAAGGAAAAACTGCCTTTCGACACCTCCTCGGCGGAACAAGATTATTACAATGCCGTTGACGATGGGAAAACGGTGACTTCGGTGATGTTTGAACTAACCTATAACTGTAGCGAACAATGCATCCATTGCTACAATCCTGGAGCCACGCGCAATGACAATGAAATCAGCCACCGCGCCGACCGCGAGGAACTCAATCTGGACGATTACAAACGCATCATCGACGACCTTTGCGAACATGGTTTGGTGAAAGTCTGCCTTTCGGGAGGCGACCCGTTCTCAAAACCCATCGTTTGGGACATTATTGATTATCTTTATCAAAAGGAAATCGCTTTCGATGTCTTCACCAACGGGCAACGCATTGTGGATATGGTGGAACGCTTGGCCAACTACTTTCCCCGCTTGGTGGGTGTGAGTATCTACAGCGGCATTGCCGAAGATCATGATGCTATCACCCGCGTGAAAGGCTCTTGGGAACGCTCGATGAAGGTGGTGGAGCAACTATCCGACTTGGCTGTTCCGATGAATCTGAAGTGTTGCATCATGCAGCCTAACTTGCATAGTTATTATTTGGTGGCGGATTTGGCCAAGAGATATGGTGCAGAGCCAGAATATGAAATCAACATCAACGACTCCATTGAAGGCGACATTTGTGCAAGACAATTGAGGTTGACAGAGGAGCAGTTGCATGTAGTACTAAGGGATGACAACATAGGCTATTATGTCGGACCCGAAGCCCCTAATTATGGAGGTGAGCCAAGAGCAATGGACATGAATGGATGTGGAGCAGGTGGTACTACCTTTTGCATTACTCCAGACGGAAATCTCCAACCTTGTTGTGCTTTTCCCATGTCTTTTGGTAGCCTGAAAAACCAATCCGTGAAAGAAATACTGGCAGGAAACAGGGTGTTGAAAGAATGGCGTTCGGTCACTTTGCAACAATATGAGGTTTGCGGCAAACATGAATATTGTGCTTATTGCAATTTGTGTGCAGGCAATAATTATGTGGAGCACGGTGATTATCGCAAAGCTTCTGAAAATAATTGCACAATGGCGAAAATCCGTCATAACATGGCTCATAGGATGATGCAGGGATTTGACCCATTGCAAGGACAAAATTTTGTAACCGCGCTTCAAGCCTTGCCGAAGGCCAAAGTGGACTTGAGACGCATCTATGATACAAAAGGGATAAATGGTGTCTCCCGTAGCACACCTGTAACCGACTAAATCTTACGAAAATGAAAGTAGAATTAGTTATTAGCAAAACTTCAAGTGTTGTTGCTCCCAATTGCTGCCCCAAGGCAAATCAAACCATGTGTGGCATCAATTATAGAGCACAATAACAAAATTTCTTTATTAGGGGGGTGCTATTACATGCGCTCCCCTAATGATTCATCAATTAAAGTTCAACAATTTAAACAATAGAAAAATGGGAAAAGAAATAATCACTGAACCTAAAACTCCGAATAAACCGATTATTCCAGAGCCTAAGAAAACACCATTACCAGAGAAACCACAAAAGCCTGTGTTACCCGATAGGGGGCCAGTGCCGGGAAAAAGAGTGTTAGAATGATGATAAAAGTTTTCGCTGAAGAGGCAAATTGTCTCGTACTGGAAGATTACTTTTCAACCAAAGGAAATAGGACTCTTTATCCCTACCTTCGTTCTGAACACGGCGACAAAACCATGTACCAAGTCAGTCCTATTCATGGCCGCAGTTATGTGGTGGGTAGGACTGGCGAAGGCCGCTTCGTGGTAAGCAAAGGCAATGGATTGGGTTACACCCAACACAACTTTGTTTATACATCCGAGCAGTCTGCTGATGTATGGGGATTGTTGCTTAAAGAAGATGCCTTGCGCGATTTCCATTGTGGGCAGGAAGTGCAAGCATTGGGCATCAAGACGAATCAGATGGAGTGTGTGTTGGAATTGGATTATCCCATCCATATCGCCAAAACCAATGTGGACAGAAAACCTGTTCTGCTGCAATACAATGTGGAATGTCCCTACCGTATCAGCGATGCGCCATTTATGACACGGCAACAGATAACTGATGAGGTAAACAAATGGGAGAAGATGAACGACAAGGGCTTTGACAAGGATTATCTCATTGCAGCCAACGTACTCATACGCAACCTGCGCATCATGCATGACCATGAGGTGCTACATAACGCCATCCATGAACAGAACTACACTTGGGCATTAGAACTGCTTGACTTTGAGCTATGCCGCACACCAAACTATCCCTATACCCAGGACGATTATGAACGACATGTGTGTAACTTGTATGACAGAGAAGTGATACAGACTTATCAAGTCATCATCTACATTGCAGGTTGCCTAAACGAACCTGTCGATTTCAAACAACTCGACAATTTGTTTCTTGAATATGGTTTTGACTTAAACAAATTCAAATTATAAAACTATGGTTTACATCCCTTGTCAATGCTGCGGGAAAGAGTTTCCCAACACAAGCAGATGGTACGTTTGTGACAAATGCGGCTATCGCGTTTGTCCTTTCTGTCAGCCCTATCACAGGGGGCGATACAGTAGCGGCGGCTTCAAATGCAGCCAATGCGCTTATGGATATTTGAAAGAACTTAAATAACAACAAACATCAACATGGAAAAATCAAACAAAATTGACGCAATTGAAGTAGAATACGATGCGTTGAAAAACGAGACAACGGAGATTTTGGACGATTCAGTTATCAATGCAAACATTGGAAGAAAGAAACTTGGTTTATCGGACACTATTATGCTGCTTCAAATAGCGCGTTATTACGAAGGAAAAGAGCTTAATAATAACGCTAACCTCCTTTTTGGTATCAATGAGATTACCCGTACTCCCTCAAAGCCAACCGGGAAAATCGTAATTCTCATCGATGGGGAAAGAATGGAAATAGATGCAACAGGTGATTATGTTTGCAATAAAGAGGAACACCCAATCTCACCAGCAGAAATAAATGGTTTAGACCCTTGTGCGATAATAGATTTGGAGAGAAGGGCAATAGAGTTTACGCTCCAACCAGAAGATATAAAGCGGATTGCCGAAGCCAAAGATGTTGGCGTGTATATCGATTCCGAAAAGTTGTATGATGTCAACGGAGGCGATACCCAATTTCGGAATGTCAAAGGGAGTTTTCAAATTGAGGGAATACAAGGGGCGATGAAACGTGCCTACCATTACTTTGTGGACGAAAACTGCTACTCGGATTACTGCTCTTCGTTCCTCGAAAGGAAGCAAAGGCTTCTTGCAGAAGAAGAAAAGAGGGTTGAAGGAGAGAGGCAAAAAAGAAAACAAGAAGAAAAAGAAGAAGAGGAACTTTGGCTCAAGGAAAGAAAAAAATACCTAATCATACTGGCGGCATCTGTTGGCTTGTTTATTTTGGGAACAATTCTTGAAGCTGCTTTTGATTATTTGTTGCCAGGATGGGTTTCTCTTGTGGAAGTGGGGGGATTTTTCTACAGCGGATACAAACTATTGGATATGTATGGAATAATAGACAATTGGATGGAAAGATATGGACGCGGAGGCAATGAATAGTTTATGGAAAAGGAATGTCCACGAAAACTAAACTATCTCGATTACGAACATTCTTTCAGTCCAGAGTTGTTGAAAAGCTTCGAGGAAAGTCGGCTCGACGGATTCGACATTGAGACCATGCGCGGCTTGATTTATGGTTATACCTTTACAGAGGATTACGCAAAAGGCGTGATACCTAAGTCTTTCAGCATGGATTATTGGGCATCAAGGCATGATTGTGCCCAAGAACAGCTTATCTTCGACACGATTAGCAGCACAGGCAATGGGTTAAGCCAAGAAAACGCCATTTGCGTGATATGTGTATGGCAGGAATACGAGTACATTAGCAGGGAATGGGCTTTGAAGATAAAGAGCCAAAAACTGCTTTTGGACAAGAACATTGATTGTATAGAATTTGAAAAGTTACCGATGGTCGAAAAACTGTATTTTGACATAAGCCGTTGGTTTGAAAGGGTCAAGTGCCGTAAATACGAGCCTTTTGGCATTGTCGAGAATTAGATGGTGCGTTTGATAAACATTGAACGTTGAAAAATCAATAAATCCACAGCCAAAATGCTGTTCACTTACTTGGTTTGTATGACTTGCGAAAGCCTTTTTTCACCTGAGTTGAAGGCTTGCCCAGTTTGTGGTATGGCGGTGGATGCAGGGATAGAATGCCGTGTTTTCCGGATTTTACCCCATGTAGTCTGCGGCAATTGTGGCATATTGGTTACTAAAGAAGCTAATGCTTGTCCATTTTGTGAAACTCCTATAAATCAAAGTGATATACACAAAATAGTGGAACAACCTGTGGAGTTGGAATTTTGATATAAAAAAGGCTGCCACATCAGTGCGATGTAATGGCCCACCAGCATTTCGAGAAAAGAAAATAGCATACTTTTCCTGTCAGAAACCAGAGAAATGTCGAAAAAAAGGACAGATTTCATTGGTTTCTAGCCTATTCCTTATCCCTCACCAGCCGCACACTTCTTGCGAAACACTTCTTGTTTGTGTTTTCATGGTTGAAAAAGGAGTCCGAGAAATAAATGCCCTTTGCATCGAAGATTTCGGAATGAGTGGCTGACCAATAAAAACCATATCTCCCTAACAATCCAACGGTGCCCACGTCACGAATACCTGCTGCTGGGAGGAAAACCGCTCCTCGTGATTCCACTTTGTCTTTCCAAAAAGGCTGGGGAATAGTGTTGCTCAAATAGCCGATATCATCGTTGTTAACATCGATTAGCTGATATGAGTTGTCCCAGTCATCAGGCAAGAGCAACAAGCCATTCACTCCCTCAACATTGGCTTTTGCGAATCGTATGCCTGTGGCGGTACTGCGTTCATCAAGGAGGTAGAGCCATTCGTCCATGGTCAAAGTGCGCCAAAGTCCTTCTTCATTGCCTCCATTGCTGATGGCATTGTAGCCCCAATCGGCTTGTCCATTAAAGTCACAAAGGTCACATGTGTCAGAACCGTATGCATTGTAAAGGCATACGCTTGATTCCAGGTCATCGCTTTTGTGACTCCAAGGTTGATAATCGCTTTCGTGACTCCAAGGTTGATAATTAATGGCACCATGCTCTTGCCCGTTGGAACTCCAACTAAACAAGTCAAACCAGCCTCTATGGTTTGCTCCTTGCGCAACATTCGCATTATCGCCGCCAATGTAGTCAAATTGGTTCTCTGCAAAACGCCAGATGCCCGTAAAAGGCTTATACTGCAAGTTGCCTTTCGAGAAATACACCTGGTCGCCAGCCTCGTTGATGGTAAACAACCCGTTGATGGCTCCTTCAGGCGCAGGGGGACGCGGCGGTAATGGCTCTTCCCTGAAGCCTACCAGCCAAACAATGGCACCTATCAGTAGCGCTGCAACTAGACCAATCCCAATCCTTGAGACTATTCCTATCATTTCGCTACGTTGCATGGCCTTTCGCAATGCGTCAACGCTTTGGTAACGCGCTCTTGGATCTTCCTTCAGACAATGTTGCGTTACTGAATCCTTGGCCAAGCCATAATGCTGTAAAATCTTGCCCAAGGCATAGATGTCGGTGGCTGGGTCAAACAATTCGGTCTTGGCAGCTTGTTGTTCTGGCGCACAATAATCACGAGTAAAGCCTAAATCATGCAGGTAACTCTCACTCCAACCGAAACCTAAATCAATAAGCTTTACATGATGGCCTTTGTTGGTAATAAGGATATTGCTGGGTTTGAGGTCGAGGTGCAGCATCTTCTTGTCGTGGAGATAGTCCAAAGCTGAAAACAACTCATCACAAAACCGTTTCCTATGCTTTTTTTCTTTGAAATAGTCAGGATGCTGAGCCACAAAAGCCTCAAGGCTGTCGCCGTCGATGTAGTCCATGCGGATGAATGGGCCTTGTTCGTCCTCATCGTAGGCAAAGTAACGCACAATATTGGGATGCTCCAACTCAATGCCGAGTTCAAACTCCTTGCGGAATAGGTTCATGTAAGCCTCCGACGAACGCATGTCCTTCTTAGGCCGCTTGACGCAATACACACGGTTGTCCTTAACGAGACGGTAGCAGTCGCAGGTGCCACCGCTGTCAAACAACACTTCATCTTGGTTGTGTTGTGCAGGACTGATAAAATCTGAATTGCTCATTAAGCTGCCTCCTTGATGAATAGTTCTGTCAATCCGTTCTGTCGGCCTGCTACATAACCCAACTCGTTACCAGCGGCATCGCGCACAATCTCGCCGTTGCGGATGACTTGGTACACCTGCAAAGGATACTCCAAGCGGAAGTTAAAGATGGTCACCTCATCGTTGACCAACAGCTTTCCATTCAGGCTCTCGGTCACTCGGAATTTGTTCTCGCCAATACATAGCAAAGCGATATGACGGTTAGGCAGCCAAGAAGCCTCCACCGTAGTGCCTTCGCGAATCTCATCGGCGAAGAAAGCCTTTTCCATCCAGTCGCTTTCAACGGGTTGCATGCCAGTCAGCGCTTCCCATGAAGGCGAACCGAGATAATGCGCCAAAGCATCAAGGGTGGCTTTGCGTGGTGCGATAGGGGATTTTGCATAGCCCATAAGCCGTTTCAGGGTGTTGACACCCAAACGGTCGCTGGCTGGAAAAGACTGCGACAGCACTTCAAAGTCCTTGGCATTGTTGAAGTCGAGTCCAGATTTTTTCTTGATCATTGCTATGATGGGAAGGGATAACATGGTTTCGCTTATTTTGGGCAAAAATAAGCATTTTCATGTTAGGAGAATCGAAAGAAAATGCAAATGGATGAAATGGATGAAAAATGAAGGTCTGTTAAGGGCTACTTTTGCGCTATTCGATTACATGAGCAGATGGAAAACCTTCAAAGCAACATCCACATCGGGCATCTTGTCCAAGCGCAACTCAAAGCCGACCAACGCAGCGCAAGCTGGCTGGCACGCGAGATTGGCTGCTCGCGCAACCATGTCTATAAAATCTTCAACAAGCCTTCGCTTGATGCCGATTTGATTCTCAAAATCTCTTTCGCAATGAATTTCAACTTTTTCCAATATTACACGGCAGAGTTTCTTGAAGCCATGAAGGCGCGGATGGGAGAAGAATAGGACAAGGCGTTACATCCTAAACACCCCAAACTGTTGCGGCGGGAAGGGCTGGTTCAATGAGGCCGCGATACCCAAGGCAAGGATTTTGCGCGTATCAATTGGGTCAATAATGCCATCATCCCAGAGGCGGGCGGTGCTGTAGAAGGCCGAGCCTTCGTAGTCGTATTTGGCCAAGATTTCCTTCTTCAGTTGCGCGATTTCGTCTTTCGGCACTTCAAGGCCTTTGTATTTGTACTGGTCTTCCTTCACCGTGGCAAGGACGCTGGCCGCCTGCTCGCCGCCCATGACGGAGATTTTGGCGTTGGGCCACATGAAAAGCAACCTCGGACTGTAAGCCCGACCCGCCATACCATAGTTGCCCGCACCAAACGACCCGCCAAAGATGACCGTGAACTTGGGCACGTTGGCATTGCTCACCGCGTGTACCATCTTGGCACCGTCCTTGGCGATGCCGCCCTGCTCGTACTGCTTGCCCACCATGAAGCCCGTGATGTTCTGCAAAAACACCAACGGAATGTTCCTTTGGCAGCAAAGCTCGATGAAGTGCGTGGCCTTCAGTGCTGATTCTGAGAACAATACGCCAAAGTTGGCAAGGATACCCACGGGGAAGCCCATCAAATGGGCGAAGCCGCAGACGACGGTGGTGGCGTAGCGCGACTTGAACTCTTGGAAACGGCTGCCGTCCACGATGCGGGCGATAATCTCTCGAGGATCAACCAATTTGTGGAAGTCGATGGGCGCGAGGCCGTAAAGGTCGTGCGGGTCGTATAACGGTGCCTCAACGGGCAACATATCCAGTTTTTGTCGGTGCGACTTTTCCAAAGTCTTGAAGATGTTGCGGCAAATCTGCAAGGCGTGTTGGTCGTTTTCGGCCAAGTGGTCGGCCACACCAGAGATGGAGGTGTGCATCTCGCCGCCACCCAATTCCTCTGCTGTGACCACCTCACCCGTGGCGGCCTTCACCAAGGGCGGTCCGCCAAGGTAAATCGTGCCTTGGTTGCGCACGATGATGGTCTCATCGCTCATAGCCGGAACGTAGGCACCGCCCGCCGTACACATACCCATCACGATGGCGATCTGCGGGATGCCCAAGGCCGACATGCGGGCTTGGTTATAGAAAAAACGCCCGAAGTGGTCGCGGTCGGGGAAGACCGTGTCTTGCTCGGGCAGAAAAGCGCCGCCGCTATCGACCATATAGACACACGGCAGGTGGTTCTCCATTGCAATCTCCTGAGCGCGAAGGTGTTTCTTCACCGTGTACTGCATATAGGTGCCGCCTTTCACAGTGGCGTCGTTGGCCACAATCATCGCCTCGCGGCCTTGAATCACCCCGATGCCTGTGATGATGCCTGCCGATGGGAAATCATTGTTATAGGTGCCGTAAGCCGCCATCGGCGAAAGCTCGAGGAACGGCGTGTTCGGGTCGATGAGCAGGTCGATGCGCTCGCGAGCAAGGAGCTTATTGCGTTTCTTGTGCTTGGCCACGGCACTCTCGCCGCCGCCCAGCATGGATTGGCCCATCGCCTCGCGGTATTGCGCCATCAGCGCGAGCATGTTTTTCTCGTTCTGGCGGAACTCCTCTGAGTTGGTGCGTATGTTCGATTTCAGTACTTGCATATCGGGTCGGATTGGAGGGACAAAAATACAAAATTTTTCTGCCACGCCGCAAGAATTGTTTATCTTTGCCGCTTCAAAGGTATGACGATGTCCGAAAAGAGTTCCAACAAGCGCCGCGTGGCAGGTTCCTATTTCATGTCGCTGATGAGTATCACCTTGGTACTCTTTCTATTAGGCGTATTTGCCCTGCTTATGATGCACGCGCAGAAACTCTCCAACCATTTCCGCGAAAACATCGGTTTCGAGATTGTGATGAACAGCAACGTCAAGGAGGCCAGCATCATCAAGCTGCAAAAGGAACTTGACGCAATGCCCGCCGTGAAATCGACGGAATACATCACCAAGGAGGAGGCCATCCGCCGCCTGAGCGACGACCTCGGCGAGGACTTCTTGCAATGGCTCGGCAACGAGGAAAATCCGCTGTTGCCTTCTATAGACGTGCATTTCAATGCCGAATACGCCAACCCCGACAGCCTCAATGTCATCGAGCAACAACTGCTTAAAAGCAAGGACATTAAAGAAATTTACTACCAAAAATCCTTAGTCGATTTGATCGACCAAAACGTCAATCGTATCGGCATGGTGCTGATGGGCATCAGTATCATCTTGCTCATCATCGCCATCACACTGATACGCAATACGATACGACTGCGGATTTATGCCAACCGTTTCCTCGTGCGCAGTATGCAGCTTGTGGGTGCCACGCCTGCGTTCATCCGGCGGCCTTTCATCCGAAGCGGTATCTTGCAAGGCTTCTTCGGGGCTTTGCTCACCGACTTACTGCTCGCCCTGCTGCTCTACGGTCTCACGAAACGCATCCCGGAACTGTCTTTCGTTCAGGACTATCGGATAGTCATCTGCATCTTTGTGGGCATCATCTTGTTGGGCATCCTGCTGGGCGGACTCTCCACCCGACTCGCCCTGCGGAAATACCTACACGCCGACATAGACCGACTTTATGCCTGAGAACGCAAACCTGAAATCTTGAAATTTGAAATCTTGAAATTTGAAATCTTGAAATTTGAAATCTTGAAATAAACTCA
Source organism: uncultured Bacteroidia bacterium (assembly GCA_902791165.1). GTDB lineage: Bacteria > Bacteroidota > Bacteroidia > Bacteroidales > F082 > Limimorpha. Next base: position 6,604 of record CADAVB010000013.1, on the reverse strand, counting down.
CCAATATGGCAAAAGAAACAACGAAGAAAGCAACGGCTGAAAACAATGACAACCAAGATGTCATGCCCTTCGGCAAACAAAACTACATCATCGTGCTCATCGGCATAGCACTCATCGCCTTGGGCTTTATCCTGATGATTGGCGGCGGCTCCACCGACCCCGATGTGTTCAACGAGAAAATGTTCAATTTCCAGCGACTGACCCTTGCCCCGATTCTGGTCTTGGCTGGGTTTGTCGTTGAAATCGTCGCGATATTCTGGAAAGGGAAAAATAAATGAACTGGTTGCAAGCATTATTACTCGGTATCATCCAAGGCTTGACGGAATACCTTCCCGTCAGCAGCAGCGGGCATTTGGCCATTGGGCAGGCGCTTTTCGGCCTCGAGGACGGCGAATCGAACCTCACTTTCACCGTTTTGCTCCATGTGGCCACCGTGCTCAGCACCTTGGTCATCTTATGGAAGGAAATCGTGTGGATTTTCAAGGACTTGTTTACCCGTCAGTCGTGGCGCAGCTATCGCGACCTCAACAACGGCACAAAATACGCCATCAACATCCTTATCTCCATGATTCCCGTGGCTTTGGTGGGTTTTCTGCTCAAGGACAAGGTGGAGGAAGTTTTCGGCTCGGGACTGCTCATCGTGGGCATCATGCTTTTGGTGACGGCAGCCTTACTCGCCTTCTCATATTTTGCCAAACCACGTCAAAAAACCAGCATCAGCGGGTTTCATGCTTTTATCATCGGTATCGCCCAAGCCTGCGCCGTCATGCCAGGTTTGTCACGTTCCGGCTCGACGATTGCAACGGGTTTGCTGCTCGGCAACAAAAAGGAAAAACTCGCCCAATTCTCATTCCTCATGGTCATTCCGCCCATCTTGGGTGAGGCTTTGCTCGATGTGAAAGACATTTTCGAGGTCGGTTTCAGCGAGGCCATGAGCGGCATCTCGCCCGTGGCGGCCATCGTGGGCTTCCTCGCAGCCTTCATTTCGGGCTGCTTCGCCTGCAAGTGGATGATCAACATCGTGAAGAAAGGCAAGCTGGTTTGGTTTGCCGTCTATTGTGCCATCGTCGGCCTGCTGGCCATTGTCCTGCCTTACGTGTTATGATGGACTCCGGGACTTCGGGACTTCGGGACGCGGGGCTGTTCGACTTTGAAAGCGGCGAGGTCATCCTCATCGACAAGCCCTTGGACTGGACGTCGTTCGACACGGTCAATTTCATCCGTGCCGTCATCAAACGCTTTTATGGCATCCGCAAGCTGAAAGTCGGCCATGCGGGCACACTCGACCCTTTGGCCACCGGCCTGCTCATCCTTTGCACAGGCCGCATGACCAAGCAAATCGACACTTATCAGGCGCAGGTGAAGACCTACACGGGAACGATTCTACTCGGCCAAACCACCCCGACTTTCGACCTCGAAAGCGATCCTGATGCCTTCTTCCCGACTGACAACATCACGCCAGAGCAAATCGAAGCCGCCCGAGTGCAGTTCATCGGCGACATCAAGCAATACCCGCCGAAGTATTCCGCCATCAAAATCAAGGGGAAACGCGCCTTCGACTATGCCCGCTCCGACGAGGAAATCGAGCTGAAAGCCCGCGACATCCACATTGCCGACTTCAAAATCAGCCTCAACCGCTTCCCCGAACTCGACTTCGAGGTCACTTGCAGCAAAGGCACCTACATCCGCAGCCTCGCCAACGACTTCGGCAAGGCCTTGGGCAACGGAGCCTGTCTCAAGTCGTTGCGCCGCACCCGCATCGGCGATTTCTGCGTGGAAGATGCCTGGCCATTGGAAGACCTGAAACAAAAGATCATCGACTCGGGCGAAGCGTTCCAGGAATGGAAGAGAGATCAAGTAGAAAAAGAGCAAAAACAGAGCTGATATTCAGTTTTTTGCGAAAAAAAACTTGACAAACCCTGCGTTCCGTATTATCTTTGCGCGTCTTTAACATGGTGAAAAGCAACAAAATAATATCAAGATGAAACTCTCACACTTCAAATTCAACCTGCCGAGCGAACTGATTGCGCTGCAGCCTACGCAAAACCGCGACGAAGCCCGACTGATGGTCGTGGACCGCAAAACCGGAAAAATCGAACACCGCATCTTCAAGGATTTGGTGGACTACGTCACCGACGGCGATGTGTTCGTCATTAATAATACAAAGGTGTTTCCCGCCAAACTCTACGGCGAGAAGGAAAAAACCGGTGCCAAAATCGAGGTGCTGCTGCTCCGTGAGCTTGACCCTGAAAGCCGCTTGTGGGACGTGCTCGTCGATCCGGCACGCAAAATCCGCATAGGCAACAAGCTATACTTTGGCGAAGGCGACGAGCTGGTTTCGGAGGTCATCGACAACACCACTTCGCGCGGCCGCACGCTGCGTTTTCTCTACGACGGCACCTACGACGAGTTCAAGAAAACCTTGGCCTCGTTGGGCCACACCCCGATTCCGAGAGAACTGAACCGCGACGAAGTGCCTGAAGACAAGGACAACTTCCAAACCATCTACGCCAAGATGGAAGGCGCCGTTTCGGCTCCCACCGCCGGAATGCATTTCAGCAAAATCTTAATGAAACGCATCGAGCTTTTGGGCGGCACCTTCGCCGAGCTGACCCTGCATCCAGGCATGGGCAACTTCCGCGACATCGAGGTGGAAGACCTCACCAAGCACAAGCCCGATTCCGAAGAAATGTACATCAGCGAAGAATGTGCCGACTTGGTCAATGAGGCCAACGAGCGCCACAACAACGTGTTTGCCGTGGGCACCACCTCGCTCAAAGCCCTCGAAACCGCCATGACCATCGGAGGAAAAATCAAGCCGTTCAAGGGCTGGACCAACAAATTCATCTTCCCGCCCTACAACTTCTCTGTGGCCAACCGCATGATCACCAACTTCCACCTTCCCAAGTCATCAATGATGATGGAAGTGGCAGCCTTTGCCGGCTACGATGTGCTGATGAAAGCCTACAAGGAGGCCATCGCCGAGAAGTACCGCTTCTTCACCTACGGCGACGCGATGCTGATAATTTGAGCGTTTTTCTATGGCAAAACAGGTAAAATCGGATGTTCAAGTTGCCAATGTAGAACAACCCGATGTCACAATTTGCGACATCAATCAGGTTTCTATTGAGCATCTCATCTATGTATTCAGAGGTAGGCAGGTAATGCTTGATAGGGATATTGCCATGCTGTACGGTGTTGAAACACGAGTTGTAAACCAAGCAGTTAAAAGAAATGAAGAGCGTTTCCCCGAGGACTTCGTTTTTCAATTATCTGCTGAAGAAACCAAAAATTGGAAATCACAGTTTGTGATATCAAATCAAGATAATAACTTGAAATCACAATTTGTGACATCAAGTTGGGGCGGTGTTCGAAAATGCCCTTATGCCTTCACCGAAAACGGCATTGCCATGCTCAGTAGCGTACTCCGTTCGCCAACGGCCATCGAAGCCAACATCCGCATTATGAGGGCATTCACATCAATGCGCCATTTCCTCGCCAGCAACGCCCAAGTGTTTCAGCGTCTTTCCAATATCGAGTATCACCAAATAGAAACCGACAAACGAATTGACGAGGTTTTCAAAAGAATTGATGCTCAAACGCCGCCCAAACAAGGCATCTTTTTCGACGGACAAGTCTTCGACGCTTACCGCTTCGTTTCCGACCTCGTCAAAAAGGCCAAGCGGTCTATCATCCTCATTGACAATTATGTGGACGATTCCGTGCTTATTTTGCTTGACAAACGCAAAGACAATGTTGCCGCAAAAATCTATACGCAAAATATCAGTCCGCAACTACAATTGGACCTCAACAGGCACAACAGCCAATATCCTGAAATCGTGGTCGAACAGTTCAACAAGGCTCACGACCGCTTCTTGCTCATTGATGAGGATGTCTATCATATCGGGGCATCCATCAAGGACTTGGGAAAGAAATGGTTCGCCTTCACACTGATGCGCGACATTGGGGCGCAAGAACTCCTCAACAAAATCGCTGTCGGATAATTTATATAAACAACAACCCACTTACTTCGGCTGGATTCAAAGCCCATTCGTAGGTGTAAACCTCGTCGGCGGAATCCTTGTCTTCGACGAGGGTGAGTTGCTGCGCTTCGCGCTTTAAGTCAAGGAGTTGCCCGATGGACAGCTTTTCTTTCAGACGAAGCAGCAACGTTTCTATGCTCTTTTGGTCGGCATCCAAGACGGTTTGCCCCATGAAGGGCATTTCCAACCATACGATTTCGCGGGCGGCCACGTCCAAAATGCCGAAAACCAAGCCTTTGCTGAGGTTTCCCTCGCTGATGCGCACGATGTGCTGCACCGTCGATGGGTCGTAGGCCACGCCATTGCTATTGGAAACCTTCATGGGATAGGCCGAGTTCATCCAGCCTACCATCAAGTTGGGCGACAGGGTTCCATTGGTGTATGCGTTGCAGGTGAACATCACATATTTCGCGCCGGCTTTGTCCAACTCGGGAATCGAAAGCTCAATGTATTCCGCCGTACCCACCTTGTTGGGAATGCGCTGAATGTCGCCAGAGTGCTTGGCTCCCGGAGCCGTCAGCTCGAAATAGGCGCATTGCGTCACCGTGCCATCGTTCATGGCGATGCGGCAGCTCAGGTCCATATCCAAGTGCTGGGCGGGCAGGTCTTTCCCCCATTGCATGAAAAGGCGCACCGAGTCGCCTTCCACATGGAAGCGCGTGCCCTGCAAGGCGCACGAGGTGTCTTGAACGGTGGCAGAGCGGTCGCCAATGCTGACGGGAATATCGTACAACAGCGGGTCGATGTAAATAGTTTTGGCCTCGGTCGGGATTTGGGCGAAACGCTGTTGCATAGTGTTGGCATACAGCGCATTAACCGACTTCACCATATCTTTGCGCTCGTCTTCACTGTAGAGTTTGAGCAAAGCGTTGGGTTCCAAGGTGAACGTGCCTCCCGTGATGGGTCGGGCGAGGCGGCTGCGCTCCGCGTCGAAATAAGCCTCGGCGGCGTTGCCCAACGAGAGCACCAAACGCGCCGGCAGCTTGTCGGCCACGCTCTCAAACGCCTTCAAGGTGTCGTCCTTGCCGAAACGCAACATCGTGGCAAAGAGGCATCGGGCGAACATTCCCGGACGCTGTTTCAGCATCGACAGCACTTCCTGCGCGTTACTATGTCTTTGGGCCTCATCGAGTTGTCCCATCCAAGTCTGGTAGTCCTGCTTGTAGAACACGTCCAAGATTTCGGCCAAATGTTCAAAGCCTTGCTTGCGCGAGTATTCGCCGAGTCGCAAGGCGCGAACCATGCGCACCCACATTCCGCGCTTGGGATTCATGTTTTCGGCCACCTGTCGCGCCGTCATCGGGAGCGCGTTGAGCCAAACGGCCACCGTGCGGCACATCGTGCGGTCGTATTTCAGCTTCAGTTCCCGACGTTTATCCTCGGCCTTCTCCTCGCTTTGGTCGGCGGGCTGCCAATGGTGGCGATTGGCCTTGCGCACCTGTTCCACCAAGTATTTCGGCTCGATGATTTTGACCAAGCCCGTCTTCTCGAACCACAAGTAGCGCAAGATGTCGGTTGGCGTGGTCAAAAGCCGTGTTGCCTTCTCCCCTTCGCCTTTGGCGATGAGGCTTTGCACCACGACCATGCATGTTTCTTTCATCGGTATGGCGACGTTTTCAGGCAGTTCCATCAGCGGGAGCAGCAGTTTGAGCGAGTCTAACTGCGTGGCATCCAATGGTGTAGGTGAGGTGAGCAGCGAGAGGAACGTTTTCTCGATGTCGCCCATAGTAAACAAACGCAGTTCTTTAAGTTTACTTCCTTGGCCGTGATAGACGAAATCGGCGGTGTGGAACGGTGTGCCACAAAACGGACATCCGTTGTAGCGCTCCAAAGGGAACGTGCCTTCGGGAATCAGGTGGCCGCAGGGCAAAGTGGTGCCTTTGAAACCTAACTCCTTTCCGAAAACATTGGCAATCAGCGTAATGAGATGGTCGGCGCGGGTTTCTCCGGTGGGCACGTCCCAACCTTTCACCAACGGCGCCCAATTGAGTTTGACACCCAGCACCTCATTAATCAACGCGGTGATGTCGGCCAATTTGTTGGCTGAAACCTTCGTCAAGGCGTGCAAAAGCTCCTCGCTCACGCTGTAGCCGTTTTCGCGCAGGCGCGTCACGAAAGCCATCGAGGGTGCTGTAGGTTGGTAATTGTCAGTCAGTTGCGCTTTCTCGACTGGCAAAAAAATTGCCCTTTGGCGCAGGGCAACTCTTTGCAAAGCTTGTTCGTTCATGGTTGTTCAATTAAATAAGGCAATTGCGAAGCTGAATGTACACACCCCGAGTTGGGGTTCTTGGAGAGAAGTAAGCCTCGCTTAGGCCTGTATTAGACTTAAAAAAAACGGAAATTGCCTGCCTGAGAAAACCTAAATAGTCCGTGAGAAGTAAGGCAAACTTGGTCCGTTTGTGCTGCAAAGATAGGCGTTTTCGTCCATAATTCCATGCTTTTCGCTCATTTTTTGCCGATAAGCCCCAAAAAACTGTAATTTTGCGCTCAAAATCAAGCAAAACAATCACTATGAATCAAGAAGATTTTTTCAAGAAAATTACCGCTCACGCGAAGGAATA
>CADAVB010000012.1 GCA_902791165.1 uncultured Bacteroidia bacterium | reverse complement strand
TGCATGGAAAATAGTTTTTCTCTGGATTGCTTCGCTTCGCTCGCAATGACGCGAAGCGTGTCAATTCATTACCACCTTATAAACTTTGTCGCCGCGCCTTACCAACGACTTCACGGGAATGGAGCACAGCTCGCTTTTCACGGTTTGCTCAACAGAGCCCAAATCCACGCGGATTTCGCTCAAAGTGTCTTCATAAACGCCGGTGGTCGGCCCGATAATCATGATTTGTTCGCCGAGTTTGAGTTCGTGGGTGTCCATGCGGATTTCAGCCACGCCCAACTTGCTGTAATAATTGGTGATAAGACCAACATACTCCTTGGTCTTGGTGGCTTGCGAGCCGTATTGCTTTGACCACTCAAAAGTTCGACGACCCAAATAATAGCCGTCCCAGAAACCACGGTTGTAAACGCCGCGCAGCCGTTCCATCCAAGCATCGACTTTTTCTTGCGTAAAAGTACCTTCCTGAATGGCTTTCACCGCCTCGCTGTAAACCGCCACCGTCATTTTGGTGTATTCTGCCGAGCGTCCACGACCTTCGATTTTCAGCACTTCTACGCCTGCGTCCAAAACCCGGTCTAAAAACGGCAAGGTACAAAGGTCTTTGGGCGACATAATATATTCATTGTCAAGGGACAACTCATAGCCTTCCTCGCGCTCGCGCACGTCGTAGCCGCGACGACAGAGTTGCAAACAAGCGCCACGGTTGGAGGAAGAATTGAACAGGTCTTGGCTGAGGTTGCACTTGCCCGAAATGGCCATGCACAAGGCCCCGTGGCAAAACACCTCGATGCGCACCAAGTCGCCGTGCGGGCCACGAATCTGCTGTTTCTCAATTTGTTCGGTGATATAACGAACTTGGTCGATGTTCAACTCGCGGGCGGTCACCATCACATCGGCGAACTGGGAATAATAGCGCACGGCCTCAAGGTTGGTGATGTTGCATTGCGTGGACATGTGTACCTCAACGCCGATTTGCCGCGCATATTGGATTACGCTTTGGTCGGAGGCAATGATGGCCGAAATGCCGTTGGCTTTGATGGCATCCAAAAGTTGGTGCATCTCGTCCATTTCCTCGTCGTAGATGACCGTATTCACTGTGACATAGCTCTTTACGCCGTTTTCGTTGCAGGTTTCGGCCAACTGGCGCAGGTCGTCCAAGGTGAAATTCTTTGCCGAGCGCGAGCGCATGTTGAGTTTGCCGATGCCGAAATAAACACTGCCGGCACCAGCTTGTATGGCGGCTGCAAGGGCCTCGTAAGAGCCAACGGGAGCCATGATTTCGATGTTGTTTTTCATGGGCGCAAAATTACAAAAAAACCAGCCTGAAACTTCAAGCTGGTTATAAAACCCAAATGGCCACAATACGCGACGATTCGCTTCACGGCAGCAAAGTCAAAGAAAAGCCTCTGTCTTTGGCGGAGAGCAGTCCGGCTCGTTCGCTGTAGTACCATGCCCACGAGCCGCCATCGTCGTTCCATGAATAGGAGCCTTCGTCGTAATACACGTTCTCGAAAACGGTTTCGCCAAGGCTGAAACTCTTTGTCGGGAGTTCGCTCAATGGAAGAGAACGACCCAAAACCGTGTGCCAATAATTGATGGGATTCCCGTGTATATCAACGTCGTGCGCAAATAATTCATAACTGATGCTGACCACTTTCTCGGGGGCCACGATGCAACGCAGCAGGCAACTGTCTTCGGGCGGACTTTGAAGCACCACTTCACGAGCATAGAAATAGGGACGAGGCGCAATGGACATTTTTCCGAAGGGGTTGTAACGGGGGTCGTCGTAGTTATAGGCCACATAAGTGGTGTCGTGTACAACGGTAAAGCAAAGCGTGTCGCCGTCTTGGTCCACAAATTGGAGCGTTTGCCCCATCTGATAAGGGATGGCCGCCGATTCTACAGCGGTGAGTTTGCGGTAGATTTGAGGCTCTTTCACGCATGAGGCCATCACGGCCACGAGGGCGATGCAAAATATCAAATGTTTTTTCATGATGCTTACTCCTTATCCATTAGTCCGTAACGAAATCCGATGCTAACCAAGCCTTCCATTCCGAGGCCGATTTGCAGAAAACCTGCGTATTGCTTGGTGCCGACCTCGATACCAATGGGAACGAACTGGTAGGCGTAGCCAATCCTGTCGTAGTATCTGTTGGAAGGAATGTCGATTTCATACAAGTCGGGTTGGTATTCCGTGAGGCCGAATCTCCAGGTCATAAAGCCTTGCCCGACCTTGCTGTAAAGGTTTACATACTTGGTGTTCAGCCAATTGATTTTGAGGTGAACCATGAGCGTGTGGCTCGATTCAGTGAGGCGGCAGATGGGGCCTTCGAGCGTGTTGATGTTCTCGTAGTATTTGAAGACGCGCGGGTCGAAGCAATAGGTGGCCCCGACACCTATGACCTTGGTGAGGCGGCGTGTGTAGGTGGCAAAGATGGCACCAACGTTGTCCTCGGTAGGATGAAAATGGTTGCCTAAACCTAGGCGGAAGCTACTAGAGGGCTTGATGCCATAGCCAAAGCTGAACTCGTTCTTGTTGCTCCTGATGGTGTCGCGCTGCGCGAAGGAGGGCACCGCAAAGGTAACGAGTAAGCCAAGAAAAATCAGTTTTTTGTTCATAACTATTTGGGGGTTAGTTTTTTATGGGATTCTCGTCAATGAGAAATCGCCTCTCTCGAAGTACAGTAGGCCATACTCTTCGTTGTAGTACCAGTCGTAAAGCAGTTCACCCGTGTATTGGTTGTAGAGTTTTTCGTGATGGACGAGTTCGAAGTCGATGCCATTTATTGTGACATTTTCATACGAGGAAGGCAAATCGCAACTGATGACCAGCTCGTGATGCCAGTTGAAATACATTTCTTTTTCCGGAAGAATGGTGAAGCTGATAAAGAACGGGTAGATATCACAAGCCAAGTCCACCGTTCGGGCATAGCAATAGTCTCTTGGCATACCAAAATATATCGAGTCCGCTCCATAATTATGGTAATAATCATAGCCGTCTGAAGGATGGGTAAAGTCTATTACCACTTGAAAGACAATCGTGTCGTTGTCTTGGTTGAGGAATTTCACCGTTTGTCCCATTTGGTAGGGAATGGCAGTAGCGTCTTCTTCCGAGAGGGGAAGTAATTCGACATTTTTTGAGCACGAGCACAACGCTATGAGTGCCATGCAAATCATGATAGTTTTTTTCATTGTAGAATGTTTTTATTGTTAATACTAAGTTTGATTTCCGATGGATTTTCAAAATGGAACCAGCCCGAGGCTTCGTCCACGCCGTTGGTGATGTAGAGTTTGTAGTCGCCGGTAGGCTCATTGCCCATGAAAATGCGCAGTGTGGCAGGTTGTTGTTTGCTCACTCTTCGGGCAAAAAACACGTCGCCGTTTTTCGCGGTGAGAGTCATGGCACAGTTTTCTACCATTTCGTTGAAATAGACATAAACGACTTTTTCAACCAATTCAGCGTAGATGTTGACATAACGCATGTCGGGTTTCATCAGCGAGCCTTTCAGGTCGATTTTGTCCTTGTCGTCGCCCGAGACGTAATTCATCATGGGTTTTTGTTTCTCACACGAAGCGAATGTCAAAACGATGACGGTGAGAATGGATAATAATAAAGGTTTGTATTTCATGGTTTTATACATTTTCTTTCATTTTGTTGTTGAGGCTTGCCCTTACCTTATCGACATTATAGACGCTGCAACCGAGCACATCGGCGTATTCCTGACGCGAAAGTTTGAAGTGCGAAAGCAGGCAGTAGCGGAATTCCATTTCGCTGAGGTCAGGATATTGTTCTTTGACCGAGGCGATGAAGCCCGGATGTACGCCCTCGAAAGCGGCCTCAAAACCCGCCCAATGGTCTTCGCCTTCAAAAAGCGACTTCTCCAAATCCTTGAAAGCCATTGCATTGCTTCTGTCACGCGACAACACTTCGAAACAGCGGATGATGTTGCATTTCTGCAAGTATTCGTCTTTCAGCTTGTCGCCAAATTCTGCCTGTAATTCGCTTTGCTGCGCGTTTTGTTTCTGTAGTTTGTCGTATTGTGCTTGCATCTCGTAATGCGCTTGCTGTTGTTGCGCGTTACGTTTTTTCAGTTCCAGCAGGTTCGCATTGATTTCGGCCTCAATGCGTTTCTTTTTCAAAGCGTTGAGAATCAAGACGGTGACCAAAACCAAGGCGGCAATCAAGACGATGGTCAGTACAATGATGAGCCTTTGTCGTGAGAGCATTTGGCGGTTGTGCCGATTGGCCTGCGCCTCGAAGTCGTATTTCTTTTGAATCTCCAAGACGGAACTTTGGGTTTGGTCGGAAAGCAAGTCCAAGGCGACTTTTTCGTGTTGTTTTTCAAACAGATAAGCACTTTCATAGTCGCCCACAGCAAGCGCGTCTTTTATCAAGAAGCCATAAACGGCAGCTTGTGTTTCGGGCCGACATTCCACTTCCTCAATCGCGCTGAGCATCCGTGTTTTGTAGTATTCCAACGAGTCGCGCTCGTCCAAGGCCAAATACACTTTGGCGAGGTTGAGCAGAGCGATGGGAAGGCGTTTTTCGTCCACCAAAGGCAAGGTCTTGCGCAGGCAGTCCAAGGCGGCATCATTCTCGTCAAGAAGTTGATAGGCAACGGAATAGTTGTTCCAAACCGAGGCTTCGGTGACCTTATCCTTTGCGGTTTGCGCCAAATTCAAGGCTTGTTCGAGATAGACGAATGCGCTGTCATATTCGTCGATGACGATATTCATCATGGCCACGGCGTTGAGGCACTTGGCTTTGCGCGAAAGGCTGTCGCCCCACAGTTCGGCGGCGGCCTTGTAATTCGAGATGGCCTCGACCTCGTGGCCGCTGTTGTTGAGCAGGTCACCTATATAATATCTCGCGAAGGCCGCACTCACCGAGTCGCCGACCTGCCTACCATACTCGTCCGCCTTCTTGTAGCAGTTCATGGCGGCCTCATATTCCTTTTTGGTTTGGCGCACGCAGCCGCTGTAGAGTGCGGCGGGCGCGGCGTTTTCGTAATCCTTTTGGCGCACGAAGTAGTCGTAAGCCTCAAAGATTTGGTCGTCTTGGCTGATGTCCTCGTAGGCCTTGTATTTGGCACGCACCTCCTCCACCACGGCGCGCATCTGCTCCGTCTTGCTTTTCGTGTTGCAAGAGGGGAAGAGCAGAAGTGCTGCGAGGCACAAAAAAACTGTTTTCGTTTTCACCGATTTGCAGTTCATGGCGTGTTCTGTTTTTCGGTGCAAATGTATTACAAAATTTCGATGAAAAATGCAATCCTATCGACCATTACAAGTTTTTGTAAATAACTAATATTGATAATCAATAGATTATGGTTTTTGATTACAAACATTTGGTTGTTGTTGTGGCAAAAAAAAACCGCAACATTGTGCGGTTTTTCGTTCTTTTCGGCTCGAAGTGCCGCCATTAGAACCTATATCGGATGCTAAGGCCGAAATCAGCCCATCGTAATACAGCGTTAGGGATAAGATACAAGCACGGACGAAAATCCAATGAAAGCTGGAGCGGTATGGCATCGAAATGATAGTCCATACCAACTTGACCTACTACACCTAACGCGCCTGCAAAGTTAATTGGATTATCATAACCGGAGTGACCATCATAGTATAATATTCCTAATCTGGGACCAAAACCAAAATACCACCCAAGGTTTTTAGCGGCAGAAATATCAAAATGCAGTTGATAGACGCCCGTTAAAAACAAATACCCTATGTCATACTCATCATCAACCCTGTAACCAAGGTCTGCCTCTATGCGGTTAAGGTCATTTATACTTCGCTGATAGGAGATTTCCCCACAATACCATTGATTGCCACCACTGAGGCGAACACCAAGGGCATTGTTCTGTGCCTTTGCTGCAAAGGCTAAACCCATAACTGCAACTACAATAAGAATTGCCTTTTTCATTTTAATGAGCATATTATTTGTGTTTACGGGGCAAAAATAATCAAATTTACTATATAGCCCGCCGTAACTCGAAAAAAAAATGCGTTACGGCGCGCTATACGGTAATTTTATGCGGTATAAACCGCTATAACTCACAATTTCAACCGCTTTTTCAATTCAGCAGTCCGCTCCTCGAAGCCTTTCTTGCCAAGCAGGGCGAACATGTTTTTCTTGTAGGCCTCCACGCCGGGCTGGTCGAAGGGATTGACTTCTAACATGTAGCCGCTGAGGGCGCAGGCCATCTCGAAGAAGTAAATTAGTTCGCCAAGCACATGGGCCGAGATTTCGGGGATGACGATGCGGATGTTGGGCACGCCGCCGTCCTCGTGGGCGAGCACGGTGCCGAGTTCCGCCTTGTGATTGACTTCAGAAATGCGCTTCCCAGCGATGTAGTTCAGCTGGTCGAGGTCGTCGGCTTCGGTGGGGACGCGCAGCTCGTGGTTAGCGTTTTCAACGGAAATCACGGTCTCGAAGAGGTTGCGCAGACCGTCCTGGATGTACTGTCCCATAGAATGGAGGTCGGTGCTGAATGTGACCGAAGCGGGGAAGATGCCTTTGTGCTGCTTGCCGTGGCTTTCGCCGTAAAGCTGCTTCCACCATTCGCTGAAAAACACCAAACGCGGCTCGTAATTCACCATGATTTCATTGGTCAGACCCTTGAGATACAAGGCGTGGCGCACCACGGCGTATTGCGAAACGGGATTGTCCATCGTCGGGTTGGACTTGCATAGTTTTTCCATCTCGACGGCACCTTTCACCAAAACGCGGATGTCGATGCCCGCCACGGCAATGGGCAGCAAGCCCACAGGAGTCAAGACGGAGAAGCGACCTCCCACGTCGTCGGGGACGATGTAGGTCTTGTAGCCCTTCACATTGGCTAATTGCTTCAGTGCGCCTTTGGCCTTGTCGGTGATGGCCACGATGCGCGAGGCGGCTTCCTGTTCGCCATATTTATTAATAATGTGTTGCTTGAGGATGCGGAAGGCTATGGCCGGCTCGGTGGTGGTGCCCGACTTGGAGATGACGGCCAAGGAATAGTCCTTCTTGTCGAGAACGTTCAGCAAATCAACAAGATAATCTTCACTCATATTGTGGCCGGCATAGACGATGAGCGGTTTTTCGCCCGTGAGCGGCGCAAAGTGGTTTTGCAAAGCTTCGATAACGGCACGCGCACCGAGATAGGAGCCGCCGATGCCGACGACGACAAAAATGTCGGACTTTTTGCGCAATGCAGCTGCCGTTTGCTCGATGTCGGCCAAAAAGTCGTCGCTGATTTCGGAGGGCAAATTGACCCAACCGAGGAAGTCGTTGCCCGCGCCGGTCTTGTCGAAAACAGCTTTGTAAGTATCTGGTATTCTTGATTCTAAATCTTTGACAACAGCATTGTCAAGGAACGGATTGGTGTGTGAAAGGTCTAATTTCATGTTGATGGATTTTTGAACATGCCGCGAAGATAAACAAAAAACATACAGGGTGGCCTAAAAATTCACCTTCTTTTGAATCATCTTCATCTATTTTTGCTCATTTGGAATTTTATTCTTTTCTTTGCACAATTTTTCAGCGGGGCGTCCGTTTCATTCTGGAACTAACAAACCGAATTATAACGACTTTAACATGCAACACGTTAAATTATTATTAGCCGAAGACGATAAGCCTTTGGGCATGATTTTGAAGGCTTTTTTTGATTCAAAAGGATTTTCCACCACCATTTGTTCCAATGGGGAAGAAGCCTTACAAGCTTTGGGAGCCAGCCCTTTCGACCTGTGCATTACTGATATAATGATGCCCGTAATGGACGGTCTGACTTTGGCAAAACAGATTAAAACTTTGCAACCCTCCATGCCGATTGTGTTTCTTTCGGCGAAGAAAGACCAAGAAACCATTTTGGACGCATTCAAGATTGGAGCCGATGATTATGTCACCAAGCCCTTCAGTATGGACGAATTGCTGATGCGTGTGAAAGCCATCCATCGTCGCTGTTCGATGCCTTCTTCGCAAACATCGGTATTCCATTTGGGTGACTTCGTTTTCGATGCGCCACGTCATTTGCTCACCAAGGGTAACGAGGTGAAGAAGCTGACTTCCAAGGAGGCCGACCTGCTTCTCATGCTTTGCGAAAACATGGGCAACACCTTGCAACGCTCCAAGGCTTTGAAAACCATTTGGGAGGAGGAAAACTACCTGAACGCCCGCTCGATGGACGTTTATATCACCAAACTGCGCAAGTATTTCAAGGAAGACCCGAACGTGGACATCCTGAATGTGCATGGTGTGGGTTTCAAGTTGGTATTGAAATAAAGCTACTGCATCGGCCAAGGCTCGGAGGCGGGCAAGCAAAGGCTTGTGTCGCTCACAAACTCCCACATGGCATCGGGAGGCAGATTGTAGGTTGTATTGCCCAATACGGCCAAAAAACGCTGGTGCACTTCGTCGCGAACCACCACGCTACGGTAGCCTTTCCACCATCCGAAATGAAAATACATGTCGGGGTGGTCTAAACTCATACGCCATCCGAAGCCGTAATTTTCGTTGTTTTTCCACTCCGCCGACCCTGGCTTGAAGGCTTCGACTTGCAAGCTATCAGGCAGCAAAATGTGTGCGTCTATGGCTTGGTTGAATTTCCAAAGGTCGCCGACGGTCGAAAACATGATTTTGTCGCCCATCACGCCGTTAAGGTAGTCGTTTTGTGCCTTCACTGGGCCGCCGCGATACACATCGTGGCCGTGCACGTCGGTGGGCATATAAAGCGACACCGTCGCATCGTCGCGCATGGAATAAATGTAGGATTGCTCCATGCCCAATGGCTCGAAGATGCGCTCGCGCATGAAGTCCTCGAAATGCTGCCCTGTGGCGCGTTCCACCACGGTGGCCAATAGTGCATAGTTGATGTTGTTGTAAAAGAAAGTGGCATTGGGCGCACCGTAAGGCTCGGGCTTTCGCTCCACAAGCATCTTGACCAAAGCTTCGTTGGAGAAAGGCTTTTTGCGGTCGGGCCAATGCTTGTCGGCCATAGCGTCGTAGCGCGGCAAGCCGGATCGGTGATGCAGCAATTGGCGTACCGTAATGCCTTCGTAGGGCAATTCTGGAATGTATTGGCGCACATCGTCATCGTAGTCGAGTTTGCCTTCGGCCTGCAAAAGCATGACCGCAGTGGCAGTGAACATCTTCGAGTCGGACGAGAGCTGGAAAGCATCGTCAATGCGCAGCGAGTCTTTTTGGCGTTTGTTCAAATCGCGAAAACCGAAAGCCTTTTCATAAACGATTTGGTCCTGCTCGGCAAAAAGCACCACGCCGTTAAAACCGTTGCGTTCCCATGCCGTGAAGACCGCGTCGGCCCGCTTGGCACATTGCGCCAACCGTTCCTTGCCCAAGTCGTAAAACAGACTGTCCACATTGACCTGCACATGAGTGCGACCGCATCTTCTTCCGCAGAAAAAGAGCATGAACGAGAACACCAAAACAAATCCTATAAGAAAGGTCCTGCGTTTCATAATCAAAAAGCAAAATTAGCAAAAAAACATCATTTGCACCGCCTTTTTTTGCCAAAAAGAACATTTATTCCATCTAATTGGCTAATAATTATTACTTTTGCCGCACTTTATTACACTAAAACAAAACCATTTCATGTCACAATTTACCGATTTTGGATTGAATCCCGCTCTGTTGAAGGCTATTAAGGAGCTGGGGTTTGAGAATCCTATGCCGATACAGGAGAAGACCATTCCTGTACTTTTAGAGCAAGATATTGACTTTGTGGGTCTTGCACAGACGGGAACGGGTAAGACAGCCGCTTTTGGTTTGCCGTTGTTGAACAAAATCGACGAAACGCAACGTTGCGTCCAAGCTTTGATTCTTTGTCCGACGCGCGAACTTTGTATGCAGATTACCCGCGACTTGCGTAACTATGCCAAGTATATTCCAGAAATCCTAATTGTGCCCGTCTATGGCGGCGCCAGCATCGAAATGCAGTTCAAGGACTTGGCCAAAAAGCCGCAAGTGATTGTGGCCACACCTGGCCGCCTGCGCGATATGATTCGCCGCAACCGTGTCGATTTCAGCAACGTGAAAACCATGGTGCTCGACGAAGCCGACGAAATGCTCAACATGGGCTTCCAAGAGGAAGTCGATGACATCCTTGAATACATGCCCAAAGAAGGCCGCAACACCATGCTCTTCTCGGCCACCATGCCGAAAGAGGTGGAAGCCATCCTCAAAAACTACATGACCGACCCCGTGAAGGTTTCTGTAGGCGAACGTAACTCTGGAACCGTTAATGTCGATCACAAGTACTATATGATGGCCGCCAAGGACCGCTTTGCCGTCCTCAAGCGCATCATCGACTACACGCCGTCGATTTATGGTATCATCTTCTGCCGCACCAAGCTCGAAACACAAGAGATTGCCGACAACCTGATTCAAGACGGCTACAACGCCGCCGCCTTGCACGGCGACCTTTCGCAGGCCATGCGCGACAACGTGATGGACCACTTCCGCAAGCGCTCGCTGCAACTGCTCGTGGCCACCGACGTGGCCGCACGCGGCATCGACGTGAAGGAGCTGACACACATTATTAATTACAACCTTCCCGACGACATCGAAACCTACGTGCACCGCTCGGGCCGCACGGGTCGCGCCTCGCAACGCGGCATCTGCATCAGCCTCATCAACCTGCGCGAAAAGAGCAAAATCAAGCGCATCGAGAAAATCGTGGGACGTCCTTTCGAGAAAGCCATCATCCCCACCGGCAAGGAAGTGTGCGAAAAACAGCTCTTTAACCACATCGACCGCATCGAGCACGTCGATATTAATCGCGAGGACATCGACGACTACCTGCCCGTCATCATCCGCAAATTGGAATGGATGAGCCGCGAAGAACTCATCACCCGCATGGTGGCGCTCAACTTCAACCGCTTCCTCGACTATTACAAGGATGCCATCGACCTCAATGTGGATGAGCATGACGAAAAGAAAGACAAGAAAGAACGCAAGAAGGAACGCGACCATCAGGACGAAACCATGAAGCGCCTCTATTTCGGCATGGGCAAAAACGACCACATCCTGCCGCAAAAGATTATCGTCAAAATCAACGACGTAACGCGCACCAAGAACATCCCCATCGGGCGCATCGACCTGTTCGGCGACTATTCATATGTGGACGTGGAAGAAAGCTTCGTGCCGCTTATCCTCGAAAGTTTCGCTGACCCGCGCAGCAACCCGCGTGGCATCATCGTGGAAGTGGCCAAGGAACAGCCCGACCGCAAAGCCGGTGGCGAGAAGAAAGACTTTGGCGGACGCAAGGAACGCAAAGAACGCCGCGACCGCGACGACTTCCGCGACCGCGACCGTGGCGGACGACGCGAAAAACGCGACGACTTCTTTGAGAAAAAGTCGAAGAAAAAGAAGGACTTCGACGATGACAAGCCGTTCTATAAGTCGGAACGCTCGCGCGACGGGCGCGAATGGCTCGACCCCGACTGGAAAGACCGCTTGGACGACATCGACGTCTTCTTCGACGACGACGACCGTCCGAGCCGCAAGGAGCGCAATGCCGAGCGCGGTTTTGGCAGCAGCCGTGGCGGTTCGAGAAGCGGCGGTGGCTCGCGCGGTGGCGGACATTCCTCGTCGAGAGGCTCTGGCCGTGGCACCCGTGGCGGCAGCCGCTATGACGATGATTATTACTCGCCGAAACGCCGTGGCGGAGGCCGTAGGAGATAGTTTATTAGTGACGCTTCGCGTCTTTGCGAGGAGGAACGACGAAGCAATCCAGAAATAAGCTATGGATTGCTTCGCTACGCTCGCAAATCGAAGATTCGACGTAGTCAATGACGCAAAACAACAAAAAAACAAACTATGGCAAAGTTGAAAACTTGGATAAAAGCAGCCCGGCTTCGGACGGTGCTGCTCTCTTTTTCAGGCGTGCTGTTGGGCGCTTTCTTGGCTGCCCAAACCAAGTTCTTTTACCCTGGGCCTATCCTTTTCGCGGCTCTCACAGCCATACTGCTCCAAGTGCTTTGCAACCTCGCCAACGACTACGGCGACTTCAAGAGCGGCGTTGATGGCGCAAACCGTGTGGGTCCGCAGCGCGAGATGCAAAGCGGCGAAATCACTGAAAAGGAGATGAAACGCGGCATCGCCGTTGCAACGCTCTTGTGTCTTGCCTCGGGCGGATTGTTGCTGCTCACGGTGCTGTTTGCCCGTGCTTCGTGGGGTATGGTGATTGCCTTTTCCGCTTTGGGTATCGGCGCGATTTTGGCAGCCTTGTTTTACACCTTGGGCAAGCGACCTTACGGCTATCGCGGCCTCGGCGACTTGTTCTGCTTCCTTTTCTTTGGCTGGGCAGCCGTGGCAGGAACCTATTTTTTGGCCACACCCATCCTTGATTTCAGCGTTCTGTTGCCCGCCAGCGCGATGGGCTTCCTCTCCAACGCCGTGCTCAATATCAACAACATGCGCGACATCGAGAACGACCGCACCTCGGGCAAAAACAGCCTCGTGGTGAGAATCGGGCTGAAAAAGGCTTTCGTTTACCATTGCTTGCTTATCGGCGGGGCCTTTGTCTGCCTTGCCGTTTATCTCGTCTTGCACCATGCACCGTGGTATTCCTACCTTTTTATGTTGCTTTTGCCTCTGTTTGTCAAGGACTTAATCGCTATTAAAACGACGAATCACGAGCTGCTCGACCCGTTTTTGGGTCAGCAGGTCAGAAACACGTTCCTGTTGGTTTTGGTTTACGGGGTGTTGATTTTGGTTTGACGACATTTTTTTGCACAAATGTTTCTTTCTTCCAAAAATATTCCTATTTTTGCGCCCGAAACATTTAGAAACCATCTTAAAAAATCATCACTATGAAGAAAACCTTACTTTTCGCGTTTGCCCTCCTTTTTGCGACGGCAACCATGGCGCAAAACCGCGCGGTTTTGCTGCAAGAATCCTTCGATGGCGCCACAATGCCTGCCGGCTGGACCATCAACGGACAACCTAACAACTGGTCGGTATCGACCACCAACAACGCCGGTGGCGAGGCCAACGAGATGCACCTCTCATGGAGTCCACAATTCTCTGGAACGACACGCCTGGTTTCACCCGCTATCGACTTGACGGGCGTTAGCAGCGTCGTGTTCTCGTTCAAGCACGCTTTGGACAACTATCAAGGCTCCAACACCATCGGCGTGGCTACCTCATCCGACGGCGGCACCACTTGGAACACTGGTTGGAGCCAAGGCTACAGCGCCAACAACGCATATTCGGTGAGCCAAACGATCAACACGCCCGACATGGGCCAGGCCAATGTGAAGTTCTGCATCTACTTCAGCGGCAGCAGCTACAACATCAACGACTGGTTCTTTGACGACATCAAGATCTTCACGCTCGAAGAACTCGACCTCGGCCTTGAGGCAGCCTTGCTTCCCCCATACATCGGCAACGGTGAGACCAATTTTGGCATAAAGGTCTTCAACTATGGCACCGCCTCCGTGACCTCCGTCGAAGCCACCTACCAAGTGGAAGGCATGGAACCTGTTACCGAAACCTTCTCGACCAACATCGCTTCCCTCGGCACCACGAACCTGAACTTCACGGCTCCCACTTTGCTGACGCCTGGAAGCTACAATGTCAGCTACAGCATCAATTTAGTCAATGGCGAAACAGACAACAACGCCAACAACAACACCCTTTCAAAAGCCGTTAGCGTGGCCTATAGTACGACCGAAAGGACACCCATGATCGAGCATTTCTCGTCATCGACTTGCGGCCCGTGCGTGCAACCTAACGTTACGATGAACAATTTCTGCAACAACAACCAAGGCCGATACACCTACACCAAGTACCAGATGAACTGGCCTGGCAACGGCGACCCGTATTACACCGCAGAAGGCGGAACGCGCCGCGATTACTATAGCGTCAATGCCGTTCCTTTGGCTTTCCTCGACGCAGAATCGTTGAATTTCGGCGGTGTCCAAAACCAATTCAACCAACATGCCGAAATCCCGTCCTTCATGGACGTCAGAGGCTCCTTCACGGTTGACGGCAACACCATCTCCATCGTGGCCGATGTGATGCCATACATCAATGTCAACGCCCGCATCTATGTGTCCGTCAATGAAAAGGAAACCCACGGCAATGTTGGAAGCAACGGCGAAACCACTTTCCACCATGTCTTCATGAAGATGTTGCCCAACGCACAAGGCTCAACCATCGACTTTGTCGCCGGTGAGCTGCAACGTCTGGAATTCACCCAAGACTTGTCGGCAACCCACGTCGAGGAAATGAGCGACCTCGAAGTGGCCATCTGGGTGCAAAACCACGGCACCAAGGAAATCTTCAACAGCCACTATGCCTACGATTATTCCGACATCCATCCTTATCCCGTCGAGAACCTCGCTTTGGTTGAAAATGAAGGAAACATGATGACGGCTTCGTGGGATGCTCCCGCCCAAGGCGAACCCATCGGATACAACGTCTATGTCAATGACGAGCTTGTGGCCGAAAACACCACCGAAACCACCTATTCGTTTGATGCTGAACCCGGTGTGTTCTATGTGGTTGGCGTTGTGGCCCTCTACGCCGAGGAAAAGACTTCTGTCAAGAGCGTGGCTGCACCTGGAAGTGACATGCAAGACGAAGGCTTGGTTGTCGTCGGTTCGTCCAATGTCATCTTGGACATCGAGAATCCTTCGCTCGACTTGTCGGTCCAAAATGCCAACCTCGGCACAATGACACCCATCCAAATCAGCTCCATTACCGAGGGCGTCAGCGAAGGCGGACCTTACCTGAACATCGAACTGGCTGCTGAATTGCCCGCCATGGTGGAAGCCGGCGAGGAATTCCATTTCACCATTTCGCCCATCAATACGGGAGAAAGAAGCTATGCCAGCACTTCGGTTAATGTCAATTATGACGGTGGAACCATCAATTTCTTGGTTGAAATCGACGGCGAGCTGCTGAGCGTTACGGAAATCACCTCACAAGCCAAGATTTATCCCAACCCCACCAGCGGCAACGTGCGCGTGATGGCTGGCAGCAATATCGAAAGCGTGAAGGTTTACGACATGCTTGGCGCCATGGTGGCCATCGTTCCCGCCAACGGCACCTCCGTTGATGTGAACATGAGCCAATTCAGCAACGGCGTGTATTTCTTCAACATCCGCCAGAGCGACGGCACGGTCAGCAACCAGCGCGTTGTGGTGAACCACTAATCGTTGATTGCGATGCAACAAAAAAAGGATGGCCTTTCGGTCATCCTTTTTTGTTGGTTGGTTGAGACGCAAGCATTGCGTCTCTACAATGATTATTTCAGCAGCACCTGCGGGCCCATGTTGAAATAGATGTCGGTGGGGACACCAGCCTTGTTCACGCGGTCGAGGTCGGCTTGCAGCTGCGGCTTGATGACGATTTGGTCGGCCATCCAAGCCTTGGTGGCTTCGTAGTCGCCGTCGCCTTGGTGCTTGAGGATGTCGCCAGCAAGCTTCTCAACGGCCACTTTCATCTTCTCGAAATCGATGGCGTAGCGGCCTTCTTCGTTGCGGGTGAAAGCGCCTTCGTTCTGGAAGTAGTTGAAGGTAAGCATGTTGGCCTTGCCGTGGGCACTGGCGGCACCGAAGCGCACCGAGCGGAAGATGCCCGCCATGAAGGTGGTGTAGTTGTCTTCCATCGTGGTGGTGGTGTATTCGCCCATTTCGGCGAGTTTGGTGACCAAGTAGAGGCCCAGCACGTCGGCTTTGGCTTCCTCGATGGCGTTGTATTGGTTGCTCAAGGCTTCGCGCACGGTGCCTTTGCCCGTGATGGTGTTCTTGATGCCCATGCCGTGGGCGGTTTCGTGGAACATTACATTGGCGAAGAAAGCGTCAAACTTGATGTGCTCCATCGATTCGGGAGTCATCAGCTCGCGGGCGATGGGTTCCAGAATCTTGTCGAACTTGGCCTGCATCGAGTTTTTGAGCTGGAGCTTGCGGGTGCCGCGTTGCAGCTGCACGCGCTCGTCGTTGGGCAGGTTGATGGCGATGGTCTTCGAGTTGGCGTTGCAGTCGCCGGCGTAATAAACAGCATCGTAAGCGGCCAAATCCACGTCGTCGCCAGGCACTTCTTTCTTGTACTCTTCCGGCACAGGCAGTTGCTTTTGCAGTTCAGGCACGAAAGCGGCGTAGCGGGCCAGTTGCTTCGTCCATTCTTGGTCTTTGATGAGGATGAAACCTTCGTGCGATGCCTTGATGCCATAGCGGGCGTCGGTGTAGTTCTCGATGGGTCCGATCACGAGGTCGATGTTGTTGTTGCGCACATCCATCCACTGCATGTCGCTCTCGAAGTAGTCGTCGGTGCGGAGGGCTTTGGCGCGGAGTTTCAGGTATTGGGCAAACTCCTTGTCGCCAGCGAGTTCAGAGGCTTGGTCGAGCAGCGAGGCGGCTCTCTCGATTTCTTGGGCGAAATAGTCGTGATACCACACGCACTTCAGCGCACCGTTCTCATCGCGCACGATCATGGTGTACTGGCTGTTCTTGTTCGGGTCGGCGAGGGCGTTCCATTCCTCCTCGGTCATGTCGGCGGGATAGAACTGGGCGCCGGCGGGCTTGTCGCCGATGCCTTCCACGAAAGGCTTGTTGCCGTTGAGGCCGTCCCAAGGGCCGTAGGCGATGGTGGCTAATTTCTTGACGTCGGCATTGTCGCCAATCTTCGCCATGAGTTCTTCCTTGTCACCGTAGTTCTCTCTCCAGAAGAGGCCGTCCATGATGTCGCAGGCCTCGAAGAGCAGCGGCAGCATTTGCTTCTCGTTGTCGCTCAGGTGGTCGATGTTGGTCGTCAGCGTGTACTCGGCGTACTTATCCGACAGATTCGCTTTTTGCTGAACAGGCTCTTGTACTTGTTCAGGCTTCTTGTTGTCGCATGATGTAGCGGCCAAGGCTACAATCGCGACCCATACCAAATGTTTGATTTTCATAATAGTTAGAATTTAAATTTTGGATAGATTTCAAGGGGCAAAAATACTATTTTTCGTTTCATGAGCGACAAATAACTTGTGAGTTTGACAAAAATCTGAAGTCCATTCCAAATAATAACCCTATTTTTGCGTTTATATTTGAAATCCACTTACCCATGAAATTAAACATCGTAAACACCTCCAATAATCCCTTGCCCGCCTACGAAACGAAATCCTCGGCAGGCATGGACCTCCGCGCCTATCTGCCCGAAGGCCCAATCACGCTTGAACCTATGCAGCGCGGCCTTGTGCCAACGGGCCTCTACATGGAAATCCCCGAAGGCTACGAAGGCCAGGTGCGGCCTCGCAGCGGCTTGGCACTGAAAAGCGGCATCACCGTTTTGAACTCGCCTGGCACCATTGACGCGGACTATCGCGGACAGATTTGCGTCATTTTGATTAATTTGTCCGACAAGCCTTTCGTCATCAACAGCGGTGACCGCATCGCGCAAATGGTCATCGCCAAATGCGAACAAGCCGAGCCTGTGCAAGTGGAAACGCTCTCCGAAACGGAACGCGGCGCGGGAGGTTTTGGGCATACGGGGAAAAATTGAAAAACCAATGAAAAAGCTGTTTTTATTCCTTATACTAATAGGCTTTGCCGCGGGCGCGACGGCGCAAGAAAAGCCCGACAAGAAAAAGAACGCCACTTATTTCTCTAACGGCCTCCAAAGCAAGTACCGCGAGGACACCGAAGGCGCCATCCGCAACTTCGAGCAGGCCTTGCGCTTCATGCCCAACGACGACGCTTCGATGTTTGAGCTTTGCGAACAATACTACAACGCCGGTCGCATGGAGGACGCCTTCCGCATGATTCAGCAGGCCGCCGAACTCGACCCCGAAAACAAGTGGTATCAACTGCGCCTCGGGCAATTCTACCGCAATCTGGAGCAATACGACGACTTCATCAAGCTCTACGAATCGCTCACCGCAAAATATCCCGACGACCCCGACATGCTCACCGAACTCATTGACGCTTACATGATTACGGAGCAATACGACAAGGCTTTGGCCAAGATGGACGTGCTGGAGAAGCAAGTCGGGCAGAACGAGATTATCACGGAGCAACGCTTGGGCATCCTCAACCGGAAAGGCGACAAGAAAAAGGTGGTTTCCGAACTCGAGAAACTCATCAAGGAAAACCCCGAAAACCCACGCTACTACAGCATGTTAGCGCAAGTGTATGCCGAACAAGGCAAGGAAAAAGACGCCCTGCGCATGTATGAGAAAATCAAGGAAGTGAACCCTAACGACCCCTACATAAACATTTCGCTTTTGGAGTTTTACGAGAAAAACGGCGACAAGGAGAAAGCCTTCAACGAGCTGATTGCCGCCATCCGAAACAAGAGCCTCGACCTCAACACCAAGGCCAATATCTACGACTATTGGATGCAGAAAAACCAAGATTCGCCCAACGTGAATGAGCAGGCTTTGCGATGCGGCCAGGCTTTCAGCGAAACCCATCCCGACGACAAAATAGGCTACCTGATTCTCGGCTCCTATTACATCGTCACGGAAAACGCTTCGTTGGCCCGCACCTATTACAAAAAGTCGCTCGCCATCGACAGCACCGACTTCCTCTCGTGGCAAAACCTCATCATCAGCGAATCAAGGCTCAACGAGAACGAGTCCGTCCGCGACCACGCCGTCAAAGCGCTGAAATACTACCCGATGCAGCCTGTATTCTATTGGTACGCAGGCGTTTCCAATGCGGTACTGAAAGACAACGAGAACGCCATAAGCTATTTGGAAAAAGGCCGTCGCTACACCACGGACAAAATCCAAATGGCCAACTTCGACGCTTTTTTGGGCGACCTCTACCACGAGCAAGGCGAGGAGGAAAAAGCATTTGAAGCCTACGAGCGCACCTTGCGCAACGACCCCGACAACGTGCTGGTTCTCAACAACTACGCCTATTATCTTGCCGTGAAAGGCCAAGACTTGGACAAGGCCTTGGAAATGTCCACCAAAGCCATCGCCGCCGAACCTAACAACCCGACCTATCTCGACACCCACGCCTGGGTGCTTTACATGAAAGGCGACTACAAAGAAGCCGAAAAACACATGAGCAAAGCCCTAAAACTGCTTCCCGAACCAGACGAAACCTACACCAAGCATTATGAGGCGATTAAGAGTAAGTTGAAGTAAATGAAGAACTTCGTCCCGAACTATCCATATTGCAGAAAGGTTATTATTAGCCAAAACCATCGATATTTGTGAGTTTTGGCTAAAAATCGAACTATTTTCGTCCAAAACTAACAAAAACTACAAGTTTTGGCTAAAAATTAAAATGTTTTTGTAATTTTGCAGCGTCAAACAAGTACAAAAGCATGGAAAAGATTCCAAATATTGTCGGAAGAGCGAAGGAAATCGCCGAGTTTGAGAAATATGTCAGGTCGGGAAGGCCGGAGTTTATCGCCGTTTATGGCCGAAGAAGGGTCGGTAAAACCTTTTTAATCAATCAACTGTTCCATGGTCGAATGACTTTCAGCATGACAGGCGTTCTCGAAGGCGACTTTGACGAGGAAATAGAGGCTTTCATGGATGCCATGGACCTTTACGGTTTTGAGGTCAAGGAGCGCCCCGCCACATGGATGCGAGCGTTTACCCTGCTCCGCAAGGCCTTGCAGCCCAAGGTGGATGCGGGTGGCGACTGCATTGTGTTTTTGGACGAAATTCCCAGCTTGGACACGCACGGGTCAGGGTTTGCCAAGGCATTGGGACATTTCTGGAACAGTTGGGCTTCGCTACACAATAACATCAAACTTATTGTTTGCGGCAGTGCCACCACTTGGATGATCAAAAACATCATCGACAGCCACGGCGGGCTGCATGACCGTATCACTCACGAAATGAAGCTGTTGCCCTTTACACTTAAAGAAACGGAGCAATACCTTATTAATAACGGTTTCCATTGGAGTCGGCTTTCGGTTGTGCAGTCCTATATGATGTTTGGCGGCGTGGCTTATTATTTGAGCCTTTTGGATTCTAATTTGAGCCTGACGCAAAACATTGACAACCTTTATTTCGATGTCAATGGGCCGTTGCGCCGCGAATACAAACGGTTGTTCAAGACCTTGTTCCGCTCCCCCGAGCCTTATACGGAGATTGTTGAGTTGCTGGCCCGTCACAAAAAAGGCCTGACCCGTGCCGAACTGATGCAGAAACTGAACAAGGATTCGGGCGGAAACCTATCGGAACAGCTTGAAAACCTGATAGAATGTGGTATGGTGCGGAAGTATAAAGTGCGCGAGAAGAAGGTGGTGAAAAGCAAAGGCAGCATCTATCAGTTGGTGGACATGTTCTCTTTGTTCCACATCCATTTTGCCGACAAGTCGGGCAGCGACAGCCGTTTTTGGGCCAATCATTTGGGTACGCCCGAAACCAACACGTGGTTAGGCTTGGCCTACGAGCGCGTCTGTCTGCTTCACGTCGAACAAATCAAGGCGACACTACACATCGACACCATCGCGTCAGAGCAATACAGTTGGCGAAGCAAGGAAAGCACACCTACCGCGCAAATCGACCTCATCATTGACCGCGCCGACGATGTGGTCAATGTTTGTGAGATAAAGTATTCCACGAAGGAGTACAGCCTGACAGAGGATGAAGCCCAAAAGATGGCCTACCGTTTGGAAGCTTTCCGCCGCGAGACGGGCACAAGGCAAAGCCTTTACTTGACGCTCATCACCGCCGCACCATTGGCAGAAAACGCCCATTCCGACGACATCCCCGTCAAGCTCACGATGGACGCACTGTTTGGGTGAGTTGTGTTGTTTATTGGTCTATGCAGCAAGACATACTAAAAAACAGCACCCGTTTGCCGCATTTGGGGCAACACTTGACGACAAACAGCCGCGCCTTGGGCGGCGCAGGGTCTGTCATTGCGCCCTCGGGGAGGGTGAGCAGGGTGATTTCGGCTTGGCAGCGGGGGCAAGTGCGGGTAAGTGCCATATTATCATTCATTTACCATAGATTTTTCTCAGTTCTGCCTTGTGAAGGCTTTGTTTTCGAGAGTATTCATTATGACAGTGTTAGTCCAAATATAGACAACGCTCCAATTTCTCCGCTTCCGCTTTAAGCTTGTCTGGGTTTTTCGTTTTCAACTTTGCAAGATTCATGGATTTCCACTTTACCGAAGGATAGTCCTTGAGGTTCGCGAACTCATAACCAAACCATACAGGTTCGGCCCTCTCAAATCCTATCAAGAATTGTTTGTCTTCTTCGGTCAGCAATTCTCTTACATCCCGTATCAATCGCTCGCGTGTCTCTTCAAACTCGGTATAGGAGAAAGGCACATCGCTCATTCCCTCAAATTGGTTTGCCATAGCCATACGTTGGTCTATCAGTTTTGGCGAAAGAGATTCGTGGATTGGCCGGTCGCTTCCCAACAAACAGAATATCAGTCCCTCGCGGATTGCCGTCATAGGTATCGTCATGTGTTTGATGTCAAACAAATCCCGAGGGTGTTGCCGACTCAAAGCTGCGGCCACCTTGCCGCCATACAATTGTGTCATGGGTACTATCGCAGCCTCACAATACATGCCGAACTCGTTTTGGGCCTTTGTGCATAGCGGCAGATGTTGTAGCTCGCCGCCCACAATGCCCCTCTTGGTTTGGTTCACTTCAACCTTCACTTGATACCCACGGTATTCGCACAAAAGTTTGCTGGTTCCATAATTAGGGATGACGTGCAACCCACGGAACATGCGCTTTGCCTTGCTCGCCATTGTTTCCAAATGGCTGCTGATTTCCTTTAGGCTCTTTTCACGATCATCCAATGGAATATAGGTGAGGTCGATGTCAACGGAATAGCGAGGCATTTCATTGACGAACAGGTTTATGGCGCTGCCCCCGTGAACAGCGAAGACCTCTTCATCCATCACCAACGGGACCAACCGTAGCAATAGTTCAACCTTTTGTCTGTAAACACTATTCATACTCTGCCAATTCTGTGGGGATTGTCATGTTGTACTTGTTGATGTATTTGCCAGTTGGAGTAATCATCTTTCGCCCTTTGCCGAAGTCAATTTGTTCTGGTCTCAAAGCGCGAAGCCACTGGTGGTTGGCTTTCTCGGCCATATACACAAACAACCGATTCACTTTGGCCGAGCCACAGCGTTCCAACAATTGCTGCAGCAGTCTTGGACGCAGGGTGGTCAACATCTCCATTACATAGTAAATGTCGAGCAGAGAGTCAGCCACATTGGGCATATTGAGCCATTCAAGCATGGCCCTTTCGGGCGTCGATACCAGCAGCTGATGCCCTTCGATGGTCATCGTTTCCACACCTATGAGGTCGCCGCCAAGGAATGATGTGGTTTGATAGCGCACGGTGCGGTCCCACTCGTAAGCGAGCAGCCATCTTGGCAGTCGTTGCTTGTTGTCGGTGAAGAGGAAGGCAAGAGGCTTTCCCATGGGCACATAGTGCGACAGTCCTCGAAGTTCAAGGGCCGTCGATGCACCCACAATGCAGTGTTTGCCAAGCTGGGTGTTGTAGCACGACACTGCGGTTAGCAGGGTTGGCTTGCTACCTGCCAGTTTGTACGCGCCATGCGCCATGCGCTCCAACCAGCCGCTTTTGACGTAAGCGTGTTGCTGCTTGCTGTCCAATCCTTGGGCGCTCATCCAACTTCCAAAAAGCAGCCCATCCGCACCCGCCAAATCCAATATTTGCTTTATTTTTGTTGCCATATTCGCAAAAAACACCTTTTCTGTTCAAAATTTTGTGCAAAAATACGGCTTTTTGTTGATATGACAAATCTTCGGCAATTCTTTTCAAGCCTATCTTTCAAAATCATTCTGCGATTTCTCTCCCTCCCGCCCAAAACAGCACCCTCTTGCCGCATTTGGGGCAACGCTTTACGGCAAACAGCCGCCTCTTGGGCGGCGCAGGGTCTGTCATTGCGCCCTCTGGCAGGGTGAGGAGGGTGACTTCAGCTTGGCAGCGGGGGCAGGGTTTGGTGAGTATGCTTTCCATTATCCCAAGGCTTCAAAAGTGAAATAGTCTTTTCTGCAACACGCCTTTTTGTAATCGAAGCCATAGATGCGCATGTACGCCTCTTGGATTTCGACCGCGCCGTTGTAGAACGGGTCTGAAACTTGCATTTTCGTGGTTACGGTAACCACCATTTCTGGCGACAACACCTGGCCATTGATGCGCAGGGTGCGCTTGGGTGTGATACGAAATACTTGCATAGTATATCCGTTTAGTTAGTGTGGTATCCGTTTAAATTTCGTTATACGACTCCGCTATTTGTTTTAGTTCTTCAGCAATACTCTGTGCTTCTGCATAAACATCATTCATTTGGCTTTCCATCTGTCGTTGCAATTCATTCATTTGGCTTTCCATCTGTCGTTGCAATTCATTCATTTGGTTTTGCAATTCATCCCTTTTAACATCATATTGTTGATTAACTTTTGCAATGTCATTATCTCTATTCCTAATCAATTTCTTTGCATAATTACGACTATTGATAATATTGACAATTTCGACGAGAAAGAAAACAGCAATAACAACTCCAATAAACCCCAACGTCCAATACATTTGTTCCGCAAACCAACCACCAACATTATTGTCATCAATTTCTTTGGCTATCAGACGAATCAATCCAATTATTAGGCTAACAACAAATGTTCCCAGCGAACCTAAACAAACAAAAATAAATCTTTTCCAACGAATCCCTTTTGTCGAATACTCTTTAATATTAGCATCAATACGAACAAGTTCTTCTTGTCGCTTCTTTTCTATTTCATTTTGCTGTTTCTGTCGCTTCTTTTCTATTTCATTTTGCTGTTTCTGTTGCTTCTTTTCCAATTCATTAAAGCGTTTTTGCCACTTGGAAACATTGAATTCACCTTGAGTTAATGCTTTTTCTCGAGAATAATTGCAAATAGCTGGCGTATAGCGTTCTATCATACCATTGATAAGAATAGATTCACCTATCAGCGGTTGATATTTTCCCAATTTCTTGCAAATATTATAAAGAGTAACATAAAACTCTTCTTTCTTTTCTGCTATGATTTTGTCTTTGTTCCACCATATCCAGATACGATTAAATAGATTTATCGCACTTGCATCATCGTCTTCATCAAATAAATTATGTACCATAACAGTTGCAATCTCCTTTATCCTTTTTCCGCTAACAGCCATAAGTGCCACATTTTTTACACTATTTGATAGCATTTGACCTGCCTGCAAAAAGATTTGTCGGGCTGCATCTTTGTTTTCTTTGATTGCATATTGCATACGCGCATCGAAAAAGAACACATAGTTTTGAATCATTAGTGAGAAGGATTCTCTTAAATGCTCTTTTTCATCTTCATTCTCCGCTTTTTTGAGAGATTTTTTCAAACACAGAATTAATGTATCAAGTGTTGTATCTATCAAAGTTGGCGATTGGATGAATCTAATGACTTGTATTTGAGCCTTTAAAGCTTCTTGCGCAGAAATATTTGCACCAATTTCCAAGGTTGTTAACCACGACTCCATTTGTTCTAATGATGTGATTTCTTTTGGTGTTTTTTCCATCGGAACAAGTGAATCGTTCATTTCTTCGGCTTCATCTATATTTTCCATACTAATCTAATTTATTAGTTTCTTTCTTTTTGATTATCAATTATATTTGAATAATAGGCTCCTTCAATTACCAATGTGGATATTTTGAGTTGGATTTTATAGGCGAGATATAGCAAAACTAATGCAGCGAATATAAAACAATAAGAAGAACTGGTATCAAACCGAATTAATGATAAAAGATCGAGATCTGAAACCGAATTAAAGCTATCAAAAAATGACTTGATATGTAACCAATTAGAGATTATCAAGCATACTATTATCAAAGAGTAAATTACTATTGAAACTATTGTTTTGCGTAGTTCAACCATTCCCTTTTGTGGCAGTGGGAATTTATTAATAATACACCCTACAAAAGTAAAAAGTATCATAAAACTATAAATTCCAATAATTGCTTCACCGCTTTTGCAGCCTAAACAAAACAATTGTTTTAACTCACAAGGCTTACAAAAACAAATAACAAAACAAATAATTGACAACAAAATCAGATTTTCTACAAATCTATATTGTGTTTCAAGTATTTGTATGGTTTTATAAATAGGATTTTTAGAAACGCAATAATACTCTATATAATAGACGTTCTTTGTATAATGTTCAGAATCAAACTTTTTGTATCCTATGGAGTTATTCAAAGTATCAACTCCCTTTCGAATCGCCCATTTCGGATTTCTTGTCCATTTTGTCCAGAATGCATTTTCAGCAAGCTTTGAAAACACAAGCCCAGCAATGAATGCAAAGACAAAAAATGGCCAATTATCTATCGTATCACTCGGTTCGAAACCACAAATGAAAAGCAACAATACGCCAATCACCTCATAATTGAGGAAATCATATAATGTAACTTCGGTATTTGTATTCACATTCATTCTGTAGTTGCTTGCTTTCCCCGCCTACTCTAAGGTTTTCGGCTTCCCCGTTCACTCTTTTACGCCCATCCGTGCCCCAACGAACAGATTAAACAAAAGAAGCGTGGCACTGATATACCACTTCTCCTGATAGAGGTCGTGAGAATTACCTAGAAATGCAGAAATGACAATATAGTCCACGCTAACAGCGCGAACCATTATACCAGTCCTTGCATTTCTTAGAAGTTTCTCACGTTTCTATCAGCAAGACGAGCATAACGCTTCGTGTTCTATTATGTCGGCGGCACAAAGTCCGCCAAAGAACCGCTGCAAAAATACAAATTTTCCGTACACGCGCAACGTTCAGACATTTTTTTCACGGAAAAAGGCAGTTAGGTGGAAATACCACTTCTTGCAGTCGTTTATTCGTCCGCGAAAGCACTTTTTGCCCGTTTAGGGACAAATGCAAGGAGAAAACGTACAAATTTATATTGTGTTTGAGGAGTTTGTAGTATTTTTGCCACTTCATTTTGGAACAATTCTTGAACAAAACCCAACCGTGAAAAACCGACTAACCATATCGTTCCTCGCCCTGCTGCTCGTGGCTTCCTCTTGCGCCTCGCGGAAGAAAGTTGTGCAGCCGCCGCAAAACCAAGCCTTTGAATGGATGACGGCCAACATGGCCATCCAGGCAGAAGGCAACGGCATGGCGTTCAACGACTTGTCGGGGCAAGTCAGGATGCGGAAGGATAGTATTGTTTGGCTCAACGTGACCGCCACGATGGGCGTGGAAGTGCTTCGCGCCAAAGTCAGCGCAGATTCCGTTTGGGTGCTCAACCGATTGGAAAAGAGCTACTTGGCCGAGCCTTTGGACACCGTTTCGGCGCAACTTGGGATGCCGCTCAGCCTGAATTTGGTACAAACTTTGCTCTTGGACAATAACGAGGGCCTTCCGCCCGTTGAGAACCAAACCGTTCAGTTGAAAACCTTCTTAATGGGCAACATGAGCGCCAAAATCAGATACAACAACATCAAACTCGACGAAAAAGCGACGTTTCCGCTGAAAATCACCGACAAAATGGAGCGGTTTCGGATAAATGCAAGAAATGGAGAATAGAGCGAACATACAGATTGACACGAAACGAGGAACGATGACCTATGACTATGACCATGACCGCTTTTTCAAAAACGTTAGGTTTACACCACGTTCAAAAGCTGTCATGGTCATGGTCAATAGTCATGGTCAAAAAAAACAAATGTCCCGAGTCAAAGGTAAATGCTTTTTTCTGATTATCAGCTTTTTATTCCTTTCCTTGCTTTCATTCCCCGCGTATTGCCAAAAGACCAAAGGCAAGTCGAAAAAACAGCTGCAAACCGAAATCTCCAACTTGCAAAAGGAAATCTCGAATGCCAACCAACTGCTGAAAAAGACCAAGAAAGACAGGGAAATGACCCTCAACGAGGTCATCCTCCTCGAAAAGAAAATCAAGCAGCGTGAGCAACTCATCAAGGCCTACAACGAGCAAATCGCCGTCCTCGACGAGGAAATCAAGGCCGGGCAAAGCAACATCAAGGCGCTCAATTCCGACCTCGGCAAGTTGCAGAAGGAGTATTCAAAAATGGTCACGTTTGCCAACAAAAACCGCAACAACTACGAGCGTTTGGGCTTCGTTTTCGCCTCCAAGGACTTCAACCAAGCCTTCCGCAGGCTGCGCTACATCCGCGAGTTCACCGACGCCCGAAAACTGAAAATGGACCAAATCGCCGCCACCGAAAAACGCATCAGCGGCGAGGTGGAAGCCAGCCAACAAGCCCGCGAAGAACGCGCCGCCATGCTTGCCGACGAAAAGGTGCAAAAGGCTGAGCTGCAAGGAGAAAAAGAAGAGTTGAACCGACAAGTGGCCAACCTCAAAAAGCAGGAAGGCAGCATCCAGCAAGACATCAAGAACAAGCAGCAGCAGGCCCAAAAGCTGCAAAAGGCCATCGACGACATCATCGCCGAGGAAATCCGCAAGGCCAACGCCGAAGCCGAGCGCAAACGCAAGGAGGCCGAGAAGAAAGCCGCCAACAAGGACAAAGGAAAAACCACCACGACAAAACCCTCGACCACGACCAAAACAGAGACAGGCATGGCCCTGACACCCGCCGAAAAGTCGCTTTCGACGAGCTTCGTCAGCAACAAGGGCAAGCTGCCGTGGCCCGTGGAGCGCGGCGTGATTTCGTCGTCCTACGGCAAACACGCCTCGTCCGTGTCGAGCAAGGTGACCGTGACCAACAACGGCATCGACATTGCCACCCAAGCGGGCGCAACCGCCCGCGCCGTGTTCAACGGCGAAGTGGCCAGCGTCACCAAGCTGACGGGCAGCAACACCGTCGTCATCATCCGCCACGGCGAGTATTTCACCGTCTATTCCAACCTCGAAAACGTCACGGTGAAACGCGGCGACAAAGTGAAGACCAAGCAAGGCATCGGCACGGTGCACACCAGCAAGACCGAAAACAAGACCGAACTGCACTTCGAGCTGCTGAAGCAACAAGTCAGGCAAAACCCCGCAAACTGGTTATCGAGATGAGAAACAAACTGTTGATATTGTTAGCATTAACCATGATGCTTGCCTCCTGCAAGACCAAGGAAGTGCCAGGTCGTCGTCGCGCACCGCGAAACTGCAACACCTGCACCAAGTGGAGCTATGTGCCTCAGCAAGAACTCGAAAACACCTTGATTTTGCGCGATGAAGCCTGAGGAACTCCAACTGCTGCAACGCTTCTTCCCCGAGGCTGCGGTGGCGATGGTCGGCGAGATCTACGGCCAACGCCGCTTCAAGCTCCATTTCAAGCGGCCACGCTCGTCGAAGTTGGGCGACTTCCGTCCGCCACGTGCCAAAAATGGCATCTGCACCATCACCCTCAATTTGGATTTGAACCCTTACCAAATGCTCATTACATACATTCATGAGGTTGCGCATTATGATGTGTATCAGCAGTTTGGATTAAGGTTTGTGCAGCCCCATGGCACCGAATGGCAAAACCGTTTCACCACGCTTTTGCTGCCTTTCTTGACCGAATCAGTCTTTCCGAAAGACGTGCTCCAAGCCTTGCAAAACCACCTCAAGCACATCAAAGCAAGCAGCACCGCCGACCAAAATTTGCAACGGGTTTTGCACCAATACGACAAAAACGCTGAAAACCTCGTCACCGTTGAGCAATTGCCTGAAGGCGCGCGCTTCACGCTGAAAAACGGCCTCGTCTTCCGCAAGGGCGAAAAACAGCGCACCCGCTACAAATGCCACTGCGAAACCAACGGCAGAACCTATTTCGTGGCGGCCTTGGCGGAAGTGCAGAAAACATGATTATTTTGTGCCTTAATCCAAAAAATGCTTATTTTTGCGGCGCATACATTGTTTAACCAAAAGCAAAAAACATGAAAAAGACCCTCTTTTTGACCTTTGTCGCGGCGGCGGCGCTGCTGTTTGCGACTTCGTGCAAGCCCACCATTGACACCAACGTGACTGTTCGCACCGTGCCAGCCTACGACCTCACCTACGACGGTTTCAAGACTGGTGCCGAAATTACATCATCTGATGCGGAAAACTGTAAAGTCGGTGCATGCTGCGGCTATGATCCTGACTTGACCATCCAAAACGGCACCTTCAAAATGGGTGACACTGTTTGTTTTAGTGAACTCTGGCAATACGAGCAGTATTATTACCGCGCTTTCGCTGCGTTCGACCTCAACGGGGATGGCCTTCTCGACAAATTTGTTTATGGCAACGTCCTCAGCCTCTCTCCAGAAGAAAGGCCGCTAAGAGTTTACACCCGCGACCCAGATGTCTATTCTTGGGACCACTCAATTCATGTTATTGGTGAAGTGGAAGGAGCCCAATTGTATAAAGTTAATCAAGTGGGATTTTGCTACAGCGAAGAAAATGAGTACCCTCAGTACGAGTCAGATCTTTATGTCGTTGCCGGTACACCCACGGGGCATTGGTATTCTAGTTTTAGCAGCTATATCAGCATCCTTTCGGGCTACCACAAGTACTACATCAGAGCCTACGCCCGTCTGTCCGACACCATCCAATACGGGAACGTTCAGACGATTGAAATCCAATAAACCATGCAGGCCAACGTGATGGGCAACACCACCCGAACTTTATGCATCGCAGTGGGTATCGTTGCCTGTTGCACCATCGGGTTGCCCAATTTGTACGACAACTTCTTGATGGCCAGATTCATTCCCGTTGCAGTGGGTCTGGCCATCGTTTTTCTTTTGGCTCTCGTCGGCAAGAAAGGCTGGCGTGTGCCGAACTCACCCATTTTTAGCCTTTATTTATTGTTTGTCCTGTTCAGCGGCTGTTCCATCTTTTGGGCCACCAACACCGCCGAAGCGATATTCGCTTTCGCTACCCAGTTACTCACACCGCTTATTATCATCCTCTTTTACAGCCTGTTATCGACAAACCGAAAGGTTGCGCAAAAAGCCTTATGGGTTGCCGCAGCCGTTGTCTTGGCCGTATGTCTGTTGTTTGCCGTCGCCCAGTTGCTCCACATCGAGAGTTTCAGTTTCGGGCAACTCTACCGCGTCAGCGGCATCAACGGCCACAAGAACCTGCTCTCGGCCATGCTGTTTTTGCTTTCGGCCTTTTTGCTCACGTCTTTTTCAATTTTTGAAAGCAAAACTCCCAAATGGCTTTCCGTCATCTTGTTTGCCGTTGCTTTCGCCGTCATTGTCGTGCTGAAGTCAAGGGCGGTGCTGATTGGCGCTATTGTCGCGGCTGCTGTTTTCGGACTGATGCTGTTGGTTCCTCGTCATCGAAAAGGCTACCGTGTAACCCTCATTGCATCCATAGTCCTTGCCTATGCCTTTTTCACCGTCGGGCTGCGATGGTTTGCCGCTCGTTCCGTTCCGCACTCCACCGAAAAGAGCGAGGTGGAAACCAAGATGCTGAGCACCTCCTCGTTGGCCGAGCGTTGCCTGTTGTGGGAAAAGACTTATCAAATCGTTGATAATCATCCTTTTGTGGGTTGTGGCATCGGCAATTGGCAAATCCACTTCCCCGGAGCGGGTCTTAAAGGGCTTTACCGTGCCGACGTGTGGAATGTGAACTTCACCAAGCCGCACAACGAGTATCTCGGCGTGCTTTCCGAAAC
The DNA here is from genome assembly GCA_902791165.1 of uncultured Bacteroidia bacterium. Lineage (GTDB taxonomy): Bacteria > Bacteroidota > Bacteroidia > Bacteroidales > F082 > Limimorpha. The sequence goes on along the minus strand of CADAVB010000012.1, from coordinate 24,762 downwards.
AGGCTATGTTGGGCTACTTCTCTATGTTATTTTCCTCGTTTCGTTGATGGTCAAAGCCTCTTTTGCCCTCCGTGAAACCGACAACCGAAAAGATTTCCTGTACGGAGCCATCGTTTTGAGCCTCTTTGTCGGGAGCTGCGCCAACGCCCTTTTTGATTTTCCCAACAGCCGTATTGAGCACATCGTTTGGACGGCCATTCTCATGGCTATTTTGTTCCAATCCATTGACGACGGCGAGCCGCGAATCCTCAGCAAAGGCTGGAACGCGGTCTTTTTGCTTGTGGCTTTGACCTTAGTCGTTATTGGCGGCTTCCGCTACAAGGGCGAGCGCAACGCTTTCAGGATGCAGCAAGCCTTGAAAAACAGCGACTTTAAAGCCGTGGAACGTTACTGCAAACGCGCTTTGTCGGTGTTTTACAACATCGACCCCGTGGGATTGCCGATGTATTGGTATTTGGGCAAGGCCGAGAAAGCGGGAGGCCATCCGCAAGCCCTCGTCAGCTTCCGTCTAGCCCGCCATCATGCGCCTTTCTGCAAGGAAAACCTCAACGACCTAGGGTTGGCCGAATATTACACCGCCCACGACCTCGCCGAGGCGGAAGCCTGCTTCAAGGAAGCCATTAGAATCAGCCCAAGCTACCTATATCCTTATCTCAACCTTGCTTACGTCTATCTGCGCGAAAATGAGCCGCAAAAGGCGAAAGAAATGGCCGACCAAATCCAGTACGACGAGCACAAGCGCGACATTTTGAAAGCCGATGCCGTCTTCTTCGAGCCACTCAACTTCGAAGTCGCCCGACAGAAAATCGATGCCGACTTCAAGGCCGTTATGCAGCTCCGCCAGGCCGTTTCGGACAAAACAAAAGATAATTTTGGCGTTTGTAAACAGGTAACAATCAATGATTTACAACACAACCACAATAAAGATTAAAATTTTTTTTGCTGACTAGAAAGAAAAAACGTATTTTCGCAGGTTGTAAACTTGATAATCAGACAGTTTCATTATGAGAAAACTCATCAACCAGTTTTGTAACTTCATATTCGGCAAGCACAACAGCAACTCGCTGCCACGCTATTGGATTTTGGCAACCGATATGGTCATTGTGGCGCTGGCATATATCATAGCCAACTTCATGCTGTATTTCAACAAAATCGACGTGTCCTCTTTCGATTGGGATTGCATGATATTAGTGCTTGTTGTCTATCTCATCGCATTCCTGCTCAGTCGCACCTACGACGGAATGTTGCGCTACTCAGGCTTCAACGATGTGCGCAAAATCCTGTTTTCCTGCTCGGGCGCGATGGCTTTTCTTGTCATCAGCAAACTCATCTTAATGAGGGTTGATCGTTCTTTGGTTGCTTTCATCTATCCGCGCTATGCGACCATCTTCTACCACTTCCTTGTTACAATCGTGCTGATGGTAATCATGAGGCTCACCATCAGGCGCTTGTACAATGAGGTTTACAAGAACACCGAAAGCAAACTGAACGCCATCATCTACGGCGCTGGCGATGCGGGCACCATGCTGCAACGCTCCACAATGCTCGACACCAAGTCGGCTTATAAAATCAAGGCTTTCATCGATGACAATCCCGTGCGCATCGGCAATGAGATAAACGGCGTGAGGATTTATTCGTCAGCGGTGGCTTTGGACCCAAGCTTCGTCTCCAAGACAGCCGCCGCAAGGAAATCGTCGAGCTTGGCCTGTCGCACAACCTCATCGTGAAGTCGATACCCAATTTCAACCAATGGGTGGACGGAAAGGTTACGACCAAAGAAATCCAAGATGTCAAGATCGAAGACCTCTTGGGCCGCAACCCCATCATTCTCGGCAAGGAAAACGTGGCCCGCGAAATCAAGGACAAAGCCATACTCGTCACAGGTGCAGCCGGCTCCATCGGCAGCGAGATTTGCCGCCAAATCATGCACTACAACCCAAGGAAACTCATCATGCTCGACCAAGCCGAGTCGCCGATGTACGACTTCCAGTTCGAGCTGAACAACACCCCCGAATTCAAGGACAAGAAAGACAACATGGCCTTCGTTATCACCAACGTGAAAGACCCGCTCAGGATGCGCGAGGTGTTTGAGGAATACCATCCGCAAGTCGTGTTCCACGCGGCAGCCTACAAACATGTGCCTTTCATGGAAGAAAACGCCTACGAGGCCGTGTTTGTCAATGTGTTCGGCACCAAGATCGTGGCCGATTTGGCCATGGAATACGGCGTGGAAAAGTTCGTGATGATTTCGACCGACAAGGCCGTTAATCCGACCAACGTGATGGGTGCCACCAAGCGCATCGCGGAGATTTACACGCAAAGCCGACAGAGCAACACCAAGTTCATCACGACGAGGTTTGGCAACGTGCTGGGCTCAAACGGTTCGGTCGTGCCGCTGTTCCGCAAGCAAATTGAGAACGGTGGCCCAATCACTGTCACCGACCGCCGCATCACCCGCTTCTTCATGACCATCCCCGAAGCCTGTAGCCTCGTGCTCGAAGCTGGTTCCATCGGCAAAGGCGGCGACATCTTCGTGTTCGACATGGGCGAGAAAGTGAAGATTTGGGACTTGGCCGAAAAGATGCGCAAACTAGCCCGCCGTCCTGATATTAAAATCATCGAAACAGGACTGCGCCCAGGCGAAAAGCTCTATGAAGAGGTTTTGGCCAACGAGGAAAACACCATCAAGACCGAGCACGAGCAAATCATGCACGCCGTGGTCAGGAAATACGAATCGGCCGAGGTGGACGCCATGCTCGACAAGCTCCACGCCGAACTCGACACCTGCGACCCGATGCGGATTGTGGCCCAGATGAAAGCCATCGTCCCCGAATTCAAGAGCAACAACAGCATTTTCAGCCAATTAGACAAATAATTCAGCCGCACAACGACCATTCCCTGAAAAAGGTCTATTTTTGCAAAAATTTAAACTACTCAAATCATAGTGTCATGAAAAAACTGCTTATTCCAATAGTATTGTTTGCACTCTGTGCCTGTGGCAATCGAACCGAAACAGCCGATCCCAATTTTGTGGACATCGAGCCTTTTTCGTATGCCGACAGCGTTTTCCTCGAAAACGAATATTCAGAAGGCTATGCCACCTATTCGATTGAGATGGAACTTCCCGTAACCGATAACAAGGCGCTTCACGACAACATCCTTAACTGGATGCTCCGCGCATCCAACCAAGCCCCTGCCGACTACGCAAAGAGCGAGAAAAACCGCTTCTTTAAAGAAGACGGCAACGAGCCTTTGTCGGAACTGATTTCGTCGTACACCCTGCTCGAACAGACCGACCTTTACGTGACCTACCTGACGGACGGCTATCTCTACACAGGAGGCGCCCACGGAATGCCTTGGTCGTCGGGCAAAACGTTCAGAAAATCAGACGGACAACCCGTAGGATACGACATTTTTGACCACCCCGAACAACTCAAAGAAATCGTGCTTGAAAACCTTTGCACGCAGTATTTTGGCGATTCGGGAACAGATGTGTACGAAGCTCTCATTGAATGGAATGAGGAATTTGTATTGCCCTCCGCCGATCCTTGGGTGGAAAACGACAGCATCGTGTTCTGCTACGCCTCCTACGAAATCGCCCCGTTCTCAGAAGGACTGCCCTTCTGCAAAATCAGCAAGGACGACATAATGCCTTATCTCAACGAAAAAGGAAAATCATTGTTTGGCACCAAATGACCAAGACAAATCACCATAAATGAACAACTACTGCATCATCATGGCCGGCGGCATCGGAAGCCGGTTCTGGCCGCTCAGCAAGGACAACTATCCCAAGCAATTCCTTGATATTCTCGGCACAGGCAAGAGCTTTATCAGAAGCACCTACGAGCGTTTCAGCCCCGTCATCCCCGACGAAAACTTCCTCGTGGTGACCAACAAGGCCTACAAGCAACTCGTGCTGGAACACCTGCCCATGCTCCATCCCGACCAAGTGCTTTGCGAGCCGGCAAGGAGAAACACCGCGCCTTGTATCGCTTACGCGGCCTACCACATCCAAAGCCGCTGCAAAGAGGCCAACATCGTTGTTACACCTGCTGACCACTTGGTAACCAACGAAGCTGAATTTCAACGCATTATCCGTATGGGCTTTGACTTTTTGGCGAAAAACCAAAACGCGCTGATGACCATTGGCATCAAGCCGAGCCGACCGGAAACGGGGTATGGGTATATTCAGTGTGGAGTTGGGAGTGAGGAGTTGGGAGTGAGGAGTAAAGAAGTGGTGAAAGTGGAGATGTTCAAGGAAAAGCCTGATTATGAAACTGCCGTGAAGTTTGTTTCGGAAGGTAATTATCTCTGGAACAGCGGCATCTTCCTCTGGACTTTGGACGGCATCATGCAGGCGTTCAAACAGTATTTGCCTGAAATGGTCGAGGTTTTTGAGAAAGGGGTCTATAACTTCGGAACGCCCGAGGAGCAGGACTTCATCAACGACCACTTTGTGGACTGCCCCAACATCAGCATCGACTACGGCGTGATGGAGAAGTCGCCGAACACCTTCACCATCCCCGCCGACTTTGGCTGGAGCGACATCGGCACATGGGGCTCGCTGTTCACCCACGCCAAGAAAGACAATTGCGGCAACGCCATTCGCGGCAAGGTGGTTTCTGTCGATAACAAGAACACCATTATTAATATAGAGGAGGGCATCGAGGCCGTGGTGCAAGGCTTGGAGGACTATCTCGTGGCCTACCGTGACCATTCGCTTTTGGTGTGCCGCCTCAAGGACGAACAACAGATTAAGGTTTGGATTGAAGGATTGATGTGATGGAAAACCAGCCGTTGGTATCGGTCATAATGCCATGCTACAACATGGAAAAGTTTATTGCCTACACCATCCAATCAGTGCAGGGACAGACTTATCCGCATTGGGAACTGCTCATTGTTGATGATGCTTCGACAGATAAGACAGCTGAAATTGTAAAAAACATTCAAAATCAGGATGATAGGATTCATTTTATCATCAAATCCAAACATTCCGGCATTGCCGATACCCGAAACCAATGCCTTAACATGGCAAAAGGCCGTTTTTTGGCTTTCCTCGATGCTGATGACCTTTGGCATCCTGAAAAACTTGAACAACAATTGCAATTTATGACCGAGCGAAACATCGGTTTTAGTTATTCAAGCTACGATTGCGTCGACGAAGCAGGAAAATCTTTGGAAAAAATCGTCAAAGCGGCTCGCAATTTGAATTATGAAGCCTATCTTCGCAACACCATCATAGGCTGTTCCACTGTAATGATTGACAAGACTATCGTTGGTGAAATCATAGTTCCCAATTTCCGCACCAGCGAAGACACCGCCACATGGCTCAATATCCTGAAAAAAGGATTCTTCGCATACGCTATCGACCATCCCTTGACTTCCTATCGTATCCGCCAACACTCTGCCAGTTCCAACAAATTGAAGGCTTCTTCCGACCTTTGGAGGGTGTATCGGCAAAATGAGAAATTGCCTTTTTTTAAAGCTCTTGCTTATTTCAGTAGTTATGCCTTCCGCTTGGCGATTTGCCGGACCGCCTCACGAAGAGCAAAAGCTCGACAAAGAGGCTTGCAGCAATCTTCTTAGTATGGGTGGCTTGTTGGTGAGGAACACCTACAATTTTGACTGCCAGAAGGAAACCGGTTTTTGGTACATCATCAAAGACCAATACGAAGGCTTGGAAGGCTTGTCGTCGCGGACACGCAACAAGATCCATCATGCATTCAACTATTTCGACTATCGGCTTATACCTTTCGAGGATCTCAAGGAAAAAGGCTATCAAATCATCGACGAAACCTATGCCGATTATGCTGTTCACGACAGGAAAATGAATCATGACGTTTTCATGGAGTACTTGAACCAATGTCATGAAAAACCTTTCGATTATTGGGGCATTTTCGACAAGGAAACACAACAGATGGTTGGGTTTTGCACCGTGACATTGTGGGGCGACTGCTGCGAATACGGCATGACCGGCATCATGACAAAATACAAAAAAGGAAGCTATTATCCGTACTATGGACTTTACCAACATTTGAACCAACATTATCTTGAAAAACAGCTTTTTAGATATGTGAGCGACAGTGCCCGAACCATCACCGAACACTCCCAAATCCATGATTTCCTCATCCAAAACTTCAACTTCCGAAAAGCCTATTGTCAATTAGAGGTGCATTACTGCTGGTGGATGAAGATTGCGGTCAAAATGCTGTACCCATTCAGAAAAATCCTATCTTTGCCGCGCGTAAAGGCAATTCTCAACATGGAGGCCATGCAGCGTGGCGAAAAGTGAACACAACATAGGATACTTTTTCAAGTGGTGCTTCGACCGTATCGTGGCACTCGTGGGACTTGTGGTGCTGTTTTTGCCTTTGCTCATCATTGCTGTGCTCATCAAATTGGACTCGAAAGGACCTGCTTTTTTCCTCCAATGGCGCATCGGAAAGAATGGCAAACCTTTCAGAATCTGCAAGTTCCGCACGATGAAAGACCAATCCGAAGGCGACAGCATCACCACGGCCAACGACCCGCGCATCACGCGCATCGGCCACTGGCTGCGCCATAGCAAAGTGGATTGCCTCACCGAATTAATTAATGTATTAATCGGTCAGATGAGCCTCGTCGGGCCGCGCCCCGATATGCAAGGCTACGCCGACCAACTTCAAGGCGACGAGCGCCGCATACTCCAGCTTCGTCCAGGCATCACCGGTCCGGCCAGCATCAAATACCGCAACGAAGAAGAACTCCTTGCCCAACAAGCCGACCCGAAAGCCTACAACGACAACATCATCTGGCCCGACAAGGTGAAAATCAATCTAAAATACTTGGAAAACTGGACGTTTGGGGGCGACATCAAACTGATTTTCAAGACCATTTTCTAACCCAGCCCCGTAGGGGCGACAGAATGTAGGCAGACGGTGGAATGTAATGAAACCTCTGCCTATAAACGTTATACCGATTTCCCCAGCCCCGTAGGGGCGACAGGATATTAAGCAGGCGGTGAAGCAATGCGAAACCCCTGCTTTTTGAATGCGGTGGCAACCGAAGGTTGAAAACCGCATGAAAAAAAACCCCGTAGAATCGGGGAGAATCTACGAGGCCAAAAAATTAATAACATGAAACATAAAAAGCGCCCCCTTCAGGACTTGAACCTGAGACCCCCTGATTAACAGTCAGATGCTCTAACCAACTGAGCTAAGGAGGCTGCACTCTGTCACAGAACTTTCTGTTTTGCGGCTGCAAAGGTACAGCTTTTTTCATTACTGACAAGTTTTTTTCATCGAAATTTTTCAAATATTTTATATCTGATTGATTATCAGTATGAAATTTTTTATTTGACGAAGGGAATCTATTTTTTCGTACCTTTGCGCGAATTTTGAATATTGAATCTTAAATCTTTGAATCCCAATGAAAAAAATACTCGGCATCGGGAGCGCCTTGGTCGATTTCATCGCCCAAATTCCCAACGAAAACATCCTTCAAGAAATGCGCCTTCCCAAAGGCAGCATGACCTACGTTGATATTCCAACCGCATTGAAAATCACCGAAATGATGTATGATCAATTTGGTTGCCAACGAGCCTCGGGCGGTTCGGCGGCCAACACCATGAGCGGCTTGGGCCAACTCGATGTGGAAGCTGGGTTCTTGAGCAAAGTGGGCAACGACGAAGTGGGGCAGTTTTTCGAGAAGCAGATGGCCGACACTCATGTGAAACCACTCATGCTGAAAAGCGACACGCCCACGGGTCGCGCCATGACTTTTGTGACGAATGACGGCGAGCGCACCTTCGCCACCTGCCTTGGTGCCGCCATCGAGCTTTGCGCCGACGACATCACGCCGGAGCTGTTTGACGGTTGGGATATTTTCTATGTGGAAGGCTACCTCGTGGCCAATCCCAATATGCTCAACAAGGCCGTTCAAACCGCCAAAAAGGCTGGTTTGAAAATCGCCATCGATATGGCCAGTTACAATGTGGTCGAGGAAAGTCGCGACTATTTCATGCAACTGATTGAAAACTATATAGATTATGTGTTCGCCAACGAACAAGAAGCCTTCGCCTTGACGGGCATGGAACCGCTTCAGGCCTTGGATTTCCTCGCCTCGCGCTGTGAAATCGCAGTGGTGAAAGTGGGGTCCAAAGGGGCTTACATCAAGCGCGGCAACGAAATGGTGACCGTAGCACCGATGAAAGCCAATGTCATTGACACCAACGGGGCTGGCGACATGTGGGCCGCCGGATTTTTGGCTGGATTGGTGCAAGACAAAGATTTGAAGACATGCGGCACGATGGGAGGCATTGTGGCAGCCAACGTCATTGAGGTGTTGGGCACCAAGATGGATGCTGCCCGTTGGAAGAAAATACACGAAAACTTGGCAACGTTGTAATCCAAAATACATCGGAATATGTTTATAAGGCGTAAGAAATGGCGTGTCCCGGCCGGTCAAGAACCGACAGCATTAGACCGAAAAGTGATGGCATTGGAAGCACGTGGCGCGATGGTGCCCAAGCGTAGCCTCATACGAACTCCAGAGGAAATCGAAGGCATCAAAAAAAGCGGCGTAATCAACACGGCCATCCTCGACCTCGTGGGCGAAAAAATCCACGCGGGAATGAGCACATTGGAAATCAACGACTTGGTTCACAACTACACCATCGAGCATGGCGCCATCCCTGCCCCGCTGGGCTACGAAGGCTTCCCCAAGAGCGTGTGCACCTCCATCAACGAGGTGGTTTGCCACGGCATCCCGTCGATGTCACCACCATTTTGGACGGTTTTTATTCCGATGCATCCCGAATGTATGTCATCGGCGAAACCACTGCACGAAAGCAAAAACTCGTCGATGTGGCCAAGGAATGTCTATACATCGGCATGGAAGCCGCCAAGCCCTTCGGTTTTGTTGGCGACATCGGCAACGCCATCCACAAGCACGCCCACAAAAACGGCTTCAGCGTGGTACGCGACTTGTGCGGACATGGTGTAGGTCTTAAATTCCACGACGACCCCGAGGTGCTCCACTATGGCAAGAAAGGCACAGGGATGCTCCTCGTTCCAGGCATGGTATTCACCATCGAGCCGATGATTAATATGGGCACATGGAAAGTTTTCGTCGATAGCGCCGATGGTTGGACCGTCATCACCGACGACGAGCTACCTTCGGCCCAATGGGAGCACACCTTCTTGATGACAGAAACAGGACTGGAAATCCTAACACACTGAAAATTACTTTACTATCAGTTTCAAGGTTTGGCACATGCCTTCGCTAGTGCTGATGCGTAGCATATAGAAACCTGGAGCCACATCGTTGAGGTCGATTTCCGTTTGTTGCCATCCTGCTGCAAAGGATTTCGATTGGTAAGCCACTTTTTGTCCTTGCAGCGAATAGAGGCTGATTACCACCTCTCCTTCGTTTGGATTCACGAAATGGATTTGGGCCGTTGTCGAGGCTGGATTGGGCGCAATGCTGGCTTGCCAGGCTGCCTCCGACTCGTAAAGACCCAATTTGCCATCAACGGCCATTTTCATCGTTACAGGGAGATGGTCGGAGCCGTCGAAAAGGGCATCAAGAACCGCAGCGGGCACAGAGGTGTTGCCGTTGAAGTCGATGTCGTGGTTGAAATGCCGACCGTCGTTGCCAACCGCCTTATAGGAATTGCGCACATATCGCAGCCCTTTATAACCAAAGTTGATTTCGTCGGCCATGAGAATGAAATCGAAACGGTCGTCCAATCCGCCGCCCACAAAACACTCTTCCGAGTGGTAGTGCGTGGCTTGCGTGTGATAGGCGGCAAATTGGCTGTTCTCGCTCCAACTGCCAACCCCACCAACGGAGGCCAAGGGGTCGATGAAACAAATCTCTTGGTTTGGATAGGTCTGCGTCAGCAGCCGATAGCCGCTTTCGCTTGACGAATACATGTTGAAATCGCCCATAATCAACACGTTGTCGGTAGGATAGTTTTCGTTGACGTAGTCCATGGCGATTTTCAAAGCGGTGTAACGACGGCTTTCGTCGCTGAGGCCAGCCTTGAGGTGGGCCACGATGCACACCAGCTTGATGGTGTCGCCAATGGCCAGGCTTGGGGTCTTCAAGTAAAGCTCGTAAACATCGGTATCACGGGGTGAAGTGCGAAGGGCCACGTGTTTTTTCAGCTCTAACTTGCGCGAATCATAGAAGAGGTGATTGACAATTTGGCTGTTGGCGTGGTTGATGCGACTGTCGGAACGCCAATAGTCGATGGAACCCGTGTTCAGGTTGTGGCTGATGAAATTTTCGAGCAAGGCATCCGTCGCCCCAAATTCATTGACCGTAAAAATATCCGGTTTGACATAGCCCATTATGGTGCGGATACATTCATCCTTGCGCTGTGTGTTGTTGTTCGTTTCAAAGCACGAATAGTAGCTGGTGTTATAGTTTCCGTAGTACAACAAGTTATATTGCATGACGGTGAGCGTGTCTTGCGCCGAAGCCGAAAAAGCGGCACCAAGCAAGAGCCAAAACAAAAAAGGAATCGTCCTAAACCTCATCATAAACATTTTTTTGTGCAGCAAAATTAGAAAAATCTTATTTTTGCAGCGATTTTCGTCATGGAAAAAAAGACACACATAGTATTCTTGTTTGTGCTGGCCGCGATGACCGCCTTGTTTGTTTCATGCAAAAAAGAGGTTGTTTCGCCCATCGTGGGGCATTGGGGCTGCGCGCAATACGTCAGTTGTCGCACCGACAGCCTAGGAAACGAGCAGTGGGACACCTCGTACTTTGAAGTCGCCACAGGAGGCGATTACGAATTGTTTTTCAACGCCAACGGCACGGGGAAACTCAAGTTGAACAACAGTCCCGCTTTCATCAAGGAGTTTTCGTGCAATTACATGTACGACACAGCAAACCAAACGCTTACCGTGGAAAGCAGTTCGTGGCTCTATGCGCTCTACGGTTCGCTGTATTTGGAAGAAAACCGCGCCGTGTTCAACATCGAAAGCATGGATGAAACCTCTTTCGTGGCCTCGTGGACCAACCGCCTTGCAGAGCCACAACCCTTTTTTGAACGCTTTTTTGTCAAACGAATTGAACCCTAAACACAACACAATATCATGAAAAGAATTCGACTGATAGCATTATTTGCGCTGACCGCCACCTTCTGCGCCTCGTGCGGCAAGGAGGACGACTACACGAAATTCATCGGCACCTGGGGTGTCGAGAAAATCCATTACCAAACCTACAACACCGACTATCATGGAGCGCCCATCGATGGTTCTTACAAGGAAAGTTTCCATAATTTCAACATCAACGACTTCGACAACGGCATCCACTTGACTTTCAAAGACAACCAAACCTGCGAAATGCGCGACAGCGCCATCGACTCGCTGATGGTTGTCCAAGACGACGACACGATTTACATCCAATGCCCCGACACGGTTTTGGTGTATCGTTACACTTATTCCTACGACAGCAAGCAGAAGATTCTCTATATGTCGGCGGCTGACTATAGCACCACATTGCTGCGAATCAACAACCTGACGAGCAACAGTTTTGAGTATGAGAACACCTACGGCCAAGACATTGACAACAGGGTTTATATCGAAAACGCTTGGCTGAAGCGCGTTGAGGGAACGCCCTCCAAGTCGGACAGCCGCAAGGCCAATCCGTCGGAGCCACGCCCGCGTATGCCTGGCTCTTTCTTGAGCAGAAGATGAGGCCGCAATTTCAACGACTTTAGAATGAAACCAAAAAATAGCAACCTTTAATCATCATTATCCTAAAAATCAATTGTTATGAAGAAAGTACTTTTTTCTCTCGTCATGCTGCTTATGACGGCGGGCGTGTTTGCCCAAGAACAAGAAAGTAAAGTCCGTGTTCCTAGCGGCTATCAAGGCTTCCTCGAACAAGGCAACACCTGGCATTTCGACAAGAATATGCCCAACAGCATCAGCCTTTCAACCACCCACGGCTTCTATTTCAACGGTCGCATTTACGCTGGCGTGGGTATCGGCGTTGATTTCAACAAAGACCGCGCTTTGGTGCCCATCTACACCAATGTCCGTTATCAGTTCAACAACACCAAGGTTGTGAGTCCCATTGTCAGCATGCGCCTCGGTTCCTTCATCGGCGACGATATGGGTGCATACGGCGACCTTGCCTTTGGCGTACGTTTCGCTTCCAAGCGCGACTTTGCTGTCAGCATGATGGTGGCTGGCACCTACTACGACAAAATCACCCAGTATTATTCTGGCTACGACGAAAACGGGAACTATGTCCATGGCGACCGTGAAGTCAGCCCCGCCGGCGTGTCTTTGCGCATCGGCATTGAATGGTAATCGTTTTACCGCAACCATCCCCACAAAACAAGGCTGCCACGGTAATCGCGGCAGCCTTGTTTTGTGTTTATGCATTCCAAAATTGCGCCTTTTTTGCCTCTTTTGGCGGCTTCTTGCAGCAAAACCATAAGGACAAAACGCTGTCTATGTTGTTTTTATAATATTGATTATCAATAAAATAAAAACAAACAACCATAAAAAGCATGGACAAAACCGAAAGTCGCCCAAAAAACCTCTTGACAAGCGATTTTTCTGTATATTTTTGCGAAGTGTTTCGTACACGAGACTGCGTAACTACGGGACTGCGAGGCTACGAGAGGGGCAATGTCCCGAAGTCCCGCGTCCCGAAGTCCCGAAGTCAAAAAACTGAGCCTATGAACACAAACTTAAGACTATTAATGCTTATGACACTCGCCCTCGGCATGATGCTGGCGGCTTGCGACTCGTCCGAGAAACGCCTGCAACAAGCCCGAGCCTTATATGAACAAGGTGTCGAGCTGCGCGGGCAACGTCTTTCGGAAGAAGCCGCCGAAAGGTTTCTGCAAGCCCTCTCGCTGATGGAAGGCTGCGAGAAAACTTCGGAAAACCTCCGCTTGGAAGGACAACTCAAAGACAACCTCGGCGCGATGTACAACAAACACGGCCTCTTCGACGATGCCCTCACCATGCACCGCGAAGCCATCGGATGTTTCCGCCAAATCAGCGACTCCGCCGCCGTGATGACCGCCATGCGCAACTGCGGGCGCGTGGCAAACTCGTTAGAACAGTTTGCGCAAGCCAAACGCTACTACGACACGGCCTTCAGCATCGCCACCTTGATTAATGACGAAGCCATGCAAAGCGACCTCTACCTCGAAATCGGCCGCGACTACTACCTGCCCGTCGGCAACTTCCCCGAGGCTATGAACTGCGTCAGCCGCGCCTTAGAAGGTGAACTCGACGACAACAACACCGACATCGCCAACATGACAATGGGCGTACTTCATTATTACACAAAGAATTACGCCGAGGCCAAGCCTTACCTCAACGCCGCCCTGCGCAGCAATCGCGCCGGACTGAAGATGTCGGTTTATCAAACGCTCTACGCCATCGCCTACAACGAAGGCGACTACGCCAAAGCCATTGAATACCAAGACCTTTTCACGGAAAACATGATACAGAGTGACCAAGAACACGCTTCCGACAACCTGCAACGCCTCAAGGCCGAATACGAACTGAAGGCGCAAAAGAGCGAGATGGAAAGCCTGCACCGCAACCGCAGCCTCAAACTCTGGCTCATCATCGCCGTGGTGGTGATAGCCTTGCTCGTTATCGCTCTGATTGTGAGGAAGAAAGTGAGCGACCACAAATTGGCCGTGGAGCAGTTTCGCAATCAGGTGGAGCGCAACCAAAACCGCATCCACGAATTGGTGAGCGACATGGAGAACCTCATCCGCACCAACGACGACCTGCGCCGCGACCGCCAGACACTCTCGCAAAAAGAGCTGCTGATGACCAACAAAATCATGGAGCGCAACAAGGTGTTTGCCACGGCGCAAACCCTCGGCGAGCAAGTAACCGTGGAAACGATGAACTTCACCCTTGCCGACGACGACTGGGCCGACTTCATCAGCCTCACCGACTTGGTGTATGACGGCTTCTCGCAACGCCTCTTGGAACGCTATCCCAAACTCAGCAAGTGGGACGTGCGCATCTGCTGCCTCTCCAAGAACGGATTCTCCAATCAAGTGATTTCCATCCTTTTGGACACCCAGACTGAGTCGTACTACCGCCGCAAGTCGCGCATCAAGCAGATGAAGATGAACCTCCCCGACGATACACGCACGTTTGAGGAAATTGTCAATGCAGTGTAAATCTTTAAATCTTAAATCTTTAAATTTTGAATCAAATAATTAACAATCAAATAATCAGACCGATGAAAAAGCTATTATCAACACTTATCTTGTTTGCCTTCGCCATTGTCGGTATGGCACAGCCAGGCAGTTTCGCTCCCCAAGGCGCAGAATGGTACTTTAATCTCAGTTCCTTCATGGGCAGCCCCGTTTCCTATTATCACATGGAGGTGCTTGGCGATACGATTATTCAAGGCCACCAATGCAGCATCATCTCGCCGCAGTATTTGGGTGGCAATGGAATAAACCAGTATGTTTATGAGGATAATGGCAAGGTGTATTGGTACAACCAGACTTTGCAAGACTTCACAACACTATATGACTTCAATGCCGAGGAAGGCGACTCGTGGATTTGCGAGGTGGATGCATGTACCTTTGAAGTCAGAGTGAGTCAGGTTTCCCAGCTTACATGGGAAGGACATACCTATCGGGTGCAATATGTCTATGGCTGGGGTAATTATGATCTTTATTATTCCAATCAAGGTACAATCGTTGAGGGTATCGGCGAACTCAGCGGACTATTCCCTTATCCAGATGCTTGTAATGGCTCAATTTATGATGGCCAATATCCTAATTATCTGCGTTGTTATCTCATTGATGGTGAGATGTTTTACCATTATGGCGAATATGATTGCGATGAATACGGCTATTGTTGGGATGGTACCGTTGCCGAGGCCTATGCAGGCGGCGATGGCACCGCCAATAACCCTTATCAAATTGCGACTTCGCAACAACTAGCCTTGCTTGCGCAGCAAACCAACAACGGCACGGGCGGTGATGCTTATTATGTGCTTACCGAGGATATCAGCCTGTCAGGTTGCACGGGTGCCTTTTCGGAATGGACACCTATCGGAATGCCCGTCCTGACACCAGGCAATGGTTCGCTCGACACCACATACCGTTATTTTACGGGTCATTTTGATGGACAAGACCATTCCATTATTGGGATGCACCAAATCATTGACAACGGCGAATTGGAACCCGTGGGTGGTTTGTTTGGCTGTACCGACAATGCTGAGATTAAGAGTGTCCGACTGTTGCAATGTAGCGTAACAGGAAACGGAAAATATGTGGGTGGATTGGTGGGACATGCCGGCCTGACTGACATCTCTGGTTGTAGCATTTCCTACGGTTCTTCAGTCCTTACCAACCATTGGGACGGCGTGGCAGGTGGCTTGATCGGTTATGCTGGAATGCCATTTGGCAGGCATGGCGTGAACGAACAGACTATTCACATCACGAACAGCTCTGTGCAACAGGCAGTGACTGTGCATGGCTCATGGGCTGCTGGTGGCATTGTGGGAGAAGTCAACAAGGACTATTCGCTTTCGCAAACGCCATGTGAGATTTCCAATTGCTCTACACTTCAGTACTACCAAGCCTTCTGCATCCAAAGTGAATCTGCGGCAGGTGGTATTGTCGGACGAATGATTAACGGTACGATTACGGATTGTGAGAATCAATACAAGGTGATAGGTGCTGATACTTATGGTGTGGGAGGCATTGTGGGTGAAGCGGAACACGTCACTGTGTCGCAATGCACTAATGGAGACCGCGGTTATTCCTATTATGGTGAGGTTGTCGGGGAATATGCTACTGGCGGCATCGTTGGGCGTGCTTCTTCCCAATGGAGCCCCTTCCTCGATGTCATTGGTTGTACGAATTATGGCACAGTCACAGGTCATAATACGGCTTCAGGCACCTTTGTCGGAGGCATTGTCGGCACTGGGGCTTCCCTCATCACCCGATGTATCAATAAGGGCAATGTTTCCATAGCCGCGTTGTATTCAGGCTCCGTGGGCGGTATTGTGGGAGATTGTTCCTGTTTTGTGACCAATTGCTACAACCGAGGTAATGTGACCGCCGCCTATGATGAGCCCGGTGATGCCCTTAGCTGGCTTTTTGCTGGTGGCATTATCGGCACGCCTGATGCTATCGTCTATAATGTCTATAACACAGGCACTGTTACAGGGCCGGATGTGTCTGCATTCCCTGATGTGTTGTTTGGTTACGGCAATATCATCGGTTATGGAATAGAAGACTGCCGATACCTCAATGCCTATTGGCTTGAGAACGACATTCCTGCCTGCGGCAACATCAGCCAGCCTGAGCTTCACGGCTCTTCAGCGTTCCATTCGGGCATGACTTCCACCAAATGGCAACTCAACGAACCACAATACGGCACCACCGACCTTTTGGAAGCCTTGAATTATGGCGCAGTGGCCGTCTTTGATTCTGTGCCTCAGTATTCTTATTTGACGGTTTGGCTGGAAGATTACAATAGTGGCTGGAACAATGGCTTTCCGCGTATAGGTAATAATGTGGGACCAGGTCTGAATAGCTTTGTGGTTGACGATTTGTGTTATTCCGTCATTAGTTTTGACCCAGCGATGGTATGTCTCGAAGGGGTGAGAGAGGGTAGTGAAGGTCCGTCGACTTTGGTCATTCCTGACACAGTGAATTACTATGGCCTTGGGTTTACGGTGACTAAGATTGCAGAATATGCATTTATGAATTGGAGAAGATGGAGACACGATCTGGTTATCCCTAACTCGGTGACGGAAATCGGATCTCATGCCTTTGAATATACGGCTTTCACGGGGCCATTGTCCATTCCTAATTCGGTGGTCAGAATTGGTGACCGAGCCTTCTACGACTGTCTTGATTTGACCGAATTGACTTTGTCCGACAATCTGTTGACGATAGGCGAGGCGGCTTTCTGTAAATGCGGCAACATGAATGGCATATTGACGCTTCCCGAAGGCTTGACTACAATAGGTTCAGCTGCTTTTGTCGAATGTGGATTTACTGGTTCGTTAGTCATTCCCAATTCAGTGGATTCCATCGGTGCCGCAGCTTTCAAGGATTGTCACTTCAATGGCCAATTGAGACTTCCTGATGGCCTTCAAAAACTTGAGCATGAAACATTTATGAATTGTGCTTTCACTGGTAGGCTTAATCTTCCAAGTACAATAACGAAAGTTGGGTCACAAGCCTTTGATGGCTGTCAGTTTGGTGATACTCTTGTCATCCCTGAATCGCTCACGTTCATTAGTGATGGCGTGTTCAATCGTTGCAATCAATTGGAGGCATTGATGTTGCCTAGCACCTTAAGGGGCATATCTTTCTTTGGCTTTGCCCATTGCTCCAATCTTCGCTCCATCTCCATTGATGCCTATCTTCCACCTTCCACCCAACAATGGGCGTTTGATTCCATCCCTAACGAAATCCCTGTATATATTCCCAATGGTTCTTTGTGTGCATATCAGGCCCACAATGTTTGGAATTGTTTCACTAATTTCATTGAGGGTGACGGTAGATTGCCGAGGTCGGAATGGTACTATGAAATCTTGAACGAAAATGGTAGTATCACTTACCAACATTTGGAATATGCGGCCGATACAACAATTAACAACAAAGATGTGAAGATTATCATCCGTACCAATACATTGTATGATAAAAGTGGACATACTGATGTTACACGGGAATATATCTATGAAGAAGACTGCCGAGTCTATTGGTGGAATCCGACTTTGCAGGAGTTCACAGTGCTTTATGATTATGATGCCAGAGAAGGCAGCGAATGGGAAATCAAAGTGGGTACGGAATCCATTATCATGCATGTCGACGCGGTGGAGTTGTACGAATATGATGGCCGTCAATACAAGACGCTACATGTACGTGATGCGGAAAACTTCTTTAGTGGCATCATAGTATGCAACATTGGGCATTTGACTAGTTTCTTCCCCGAAAGGCTGATGACGAAAGGCAAAGCCTACCGCGTGGAAGGCATCCGCTGCTATTGGCGCGAGGGTGAGTTGGTGTTCAAATACGGCGATCGCGACTGCGACGAGGTGTACGAACAAATCCATAACGGCCTCGGTGAAATGGATGATGCGGCCTTCGCGGTTTATCCCAACCCGACGGACGGCGTATTGTTTATTCGGACGCACGCGGTGCGTCCCTACGAAGGATACCGCATCACCAACCTAATCGGCCAAACCGTCCTCTCGGGCAATATCAATACTGAAAACCAACAAATTAATGTGTCGGACTTGCCGCAAGGAATGTATTTTATTACCTTTGCAGGCGAAACAAGAAAATTTATAGTGAGATGAATACACGGCTTTGTAGGGCTGCCACGGTGTGGCAGCCGCCAGTGCAGCCACGACGATAAACGGTTGCCGAGGTACGACAGCCCTTAAAACCAAAACGAGAAACAGCTAAACAACCAATTAAAACACAAATACCATGAAAAAGATATTATCACTCATTTTCTTTTGCCTCGGATGCTATGTTTTTTTGGAGGCGCAAAATGTTTGGAAGCCTATCGATGCTCCTGGCTATATTCTGGCGGTTGGTTCGAATGGCTATCTTTATTCGACTTCCTTTGATATGGGTTGCCTAAGCCGATCAACGGATGAAGGCTTGACATGGGAACCCGTTTTTGGAAATGCGACCATCACTGGTGGTGCTCACATGACAGTCAGCGAACAAGGCAGAATTTTTCTCGTACCCGAATTATATCAGGTGGTTTACTATTCTGACAACAATGGCGGCACTTGGCATAACACCTCTATGTTCCCTGCATGTTTGGTGGAAGGTATGTATGCTGCATCAAATGACACTCTAATGATTTGGGGCTCTGATGGTTGCAGCCCCAGAAAATTGTGTTTCACCCTCGATGGTGGTGCGACTTGGAGTAGTGCCGACATTTCTCCAATGAGCGAAACACATCACATTGGTGATGTGATTGTTAGCGAGTCAGGTGAGGTGTTTGTCAGCTTCTGGTCAAACAATGCGCAAAACGATGGCATCTATCGGTCTGATTTGTCAGATATGCAACATTGGGAACTTGTCGCGTTCCAAAACATCAGCATCAAGGATATGGAGTTTAATCCCGCTGGTGACGTTGTAGCTGTTGCATGTGCAGGCGAATATAATGGATTTGAGCATATCCCCGGCTTTTATCTGGCAGGTTCAATGTCAGAGTCGTTGGGAGTTGCCGACAATGGTGTCGAATATATTTACAGACGACACGGCGGCCATATAGTGTTGGCTTATTCCAATGATCAGGGTGCCCACTTCCATGAGATAGGAGAACAACTCTCTGGGGCTAGCGGCACGCTCTTCAGAGGCCATGACAAGTATCTGTACTATTTCAGCGGCTATTCTCATTGGAAAAGCATAGATGAGGTTGGTTATATTGACACCAACTACAACTCTTTTGCTCCCCAAGGTGCTGAATGGTATTTCAACCTCCCCTCTTTTATGGGCAGTAATGTATCATTTTATCATATTGAGGTGCTTGGTGAAACCCTTATCCTTGGGCATCGGTGCAGCATCATTTCACAACAGTTTCTCGGTGGAGTGGACTATCAGTATGTTTACGAAGACAACCGCAAGGTGTATTGGTATAACTCAACTATAGATGACTTTACAATATTATATGACTTCAATGCCGAGGTGGGCGATTCATGGATATGCGAGGTGGACGATTGCTCATACGAAATCGAGGTGCGCTCCATTGAAGATATCCTCTACGAAGGGCATACCTATCGGGTTCAGATTGTCGCACCTGTTGAGGGCGAGTTGTTTTACTATGGAAAGGGCTATATCATAGACGGTTTAGGAAGTGTGGAGGGTCTTTTCCCTTATCCTTCCTCTTGTCAAGGAATTGCCTACGATGGACCATATCCCGACTTCCTACGCTGCTATCTTGTGAACGGTGAGGAAATTTATCACCAAGGTTTCTATTCATGTGATGCAGTATATCCGTTTAATACTAATTGCTGGGACGGCACTATTGCTGAATCATACGAAGGTGGCGATGGAACGGAGGAGAATCCTTATCAGATTGCCACACCGCAACAGTTGGCTCTGCTTGCACAGCAGATTAACAACGGCATTGGATGCACGGCACATTATGTCCTTGTGAATGACATTTGCCTCAACGACAAGGACGGCACGCTTGAATGGCCTGTGATAGGATTAGTTTCTTCTTCGTCTGACCCATCGTATTTTCGTGGTGTCTTTGACGGTAATGGGCATATAATCAGCGGAATGTATATAAGCGAATACCATATTTGTTCAGGTCTGTTTGGCGATGTCAAAGGGGCTATTATCAAGAATCTAACGGTATCGAATTCAAGAATCATAACTGGAAACGTCATGGGCTTCATTGCAGGGGAAGCAAGAAATACCGACTTCCTCAATTGCAATGTGACAAGTTGCGAAATGATTACCACAGTTTCCTCGGGAGGTCAGGGCGGAATCGTTGGCAATGTCATTGCCGTGAATGCAGAAACGGACACAGTATTCATCATGGATTGCACGAGTAACGTAAGATTTAGTTCCAATGGCTATTCCTGTGGAGGTATAGTCGGTTATGCTTGTTCCCAAAATTGCGTTTTGGTCATCGAGAATTGTGTGAATTATTCCAATGTTTTAGGTACTGAGCATTTAGGTGGCATTCTGGGTTCTGGCGGTGTCATTGGCCATGATGAATCATCGGCTTTTGTTGTCAGGGATTGTAAAAATTTCGGTGATATCAATTTGGGGCAATTTGGAGGCGGAATTGGTGCGTATTGCTGGGATATTGAGGTTTATAGATGCTTTAACAGGGGTGATGTCACTGCGGGTTATAACGCTGGAGGTATCATCGGTATCAATATGGATGGCTTGGTCGCGGAATGTGCCAATATGGGCAATGTGCAAACCGTATCGACTTCTGGTTCGATGGTTGGCGGCATTGTTGGTGATCATAGTGGCGTGGTGGCCAACTCCTATAATCATGGCGAGGTTTCAGCCATTTATGGCGATGCTGGTAGGGATGTCACAACAATTGGTGGCATCGTGGGTAAATCAACAGGAAGCATTTACAATGTTTACAATGCGAGTGCTATCACGCTTTCGGATATACCTTTTAATTCTCGCTGTGGTGCCATCCTTGGTCAAAGTGATGTTTCAGACCATTACATGAACTGCTACTGGCTTGAGCAGGATAATCTTCCGTCCTGTGGTAACGTGAATCTGCCCGACCTGTTGGGTTCGTCAGCCTTCACTCCAGGTGAAGTGTTTAACAATTGGATGCTCAGCGAACCACAATACGGTACCGATGATCTTCTTGAAGCCTTAAACTTTGGCAGTTCCGTTGTACTTGACTCATTGCCCGAATATCTCAATCTGTGTGTTTGGCGAAAAGATGAATATGGTATCAATGGCGGCTTACCCATGTTCGATTTCCAAGATGCTCCTCTTATTCCGTTCATTCAATCTGAGTGGTACTACGAAATCCAAGATGTCAATGGCAATATCTCATACCAGCATCTAGAATATGCTGGCGACACGACCATCAGCCATAAGGATGTGCAAATCATCATCCGCACCAACACGCTTTATGACAAGAGTAGGGATATTGTTGTGACACACGAATATGTATATGAGGAAGAAGGTGTCGTTTATTGGTGGAATCGCGACTTGCATCAGTTTACCACGCTATACAATCTTGTAGCCGAGATTGGCGACACTTGGCAAATCAGGGTCGGCACGCAAAGCCTTATTATGCATGTGGATGCCATTGACAGTGTGGAGTACAATGATAGGACTTTCCGGGTATTGCACGTAAGCGATGCAAACAGCCTTTTTAGTGGCGACATTGTATGCGGTGTCGGTCACCAGTCCAGCTTTTTCCCTGAGAGACTGATGCGCAATGTTGAAGGCTTACGAGTAAACGGTTTCCGTTGCTATTGGATTGACGAAATGATAGTCTTCAAAAATGGCGACGATGACTGTGACGCCATTTATTCGGATATTCACGGTGTTGAAGAATCTAAACCTACGAGTATCCAGTTCAGCCTCTATCCCAACCCGACAGACGGCGTTTTGAACGTTTCTGTACGGCTGCCGCAATGCGACAGCCCTACGGCGGCGCGAACCTACCGCATCACCAACCTCATGGGCCAGACCGTCCTCTCGGGCAGCCTCAATGCCGAAACCCAACAAATTGATGTGTCCAATTTGCCGCAGGGAATGTATTTCATCACCTTTGCAGGCGAAACGCGGAAGTTTGTGGTGAAATAAAATAATAGCTTCAAAACCGAAAAACGCCCAAGAATCGCTTCTCGGGCGTTTTTCGTGTTAGGAACACCAAATTCAAAGAAAATGTTTATTTTTGCATTTCCAAAGCAAGTGTTCTCGATTCGCGAACAGAGAACACTTAACTATAAATAATTGATATATAATATGATGTTGCCACAAGATATTGTAGTTTTATTTAAAAAAATGACCACTCAGGGGAAGTCGATGTCCTGTCGTGGAATAGCCGATTCGTTGGGCATGAGTGCGTCAAATGTGAGCAAGAGTTTAGAGCGTTGTAAGAAAGCGCAATTGATCGACCGCCATAAAAAAAAGGTGAATGTTTTGGCTTTGCAAGAGTTCTTGATTCATGGCATTGCGTATGTGTTTCCTGCTGAAGCAGGGCGTGTCGGTCGGGGAGTGCCTACTTATGTGAGCGCTGCGCCCATCAGTGATGCAATCAGTAATGGTGCTGAGAGTTATGTGTGGCATTACGTAAGAGGAAACGCACGAGGTCAACACATTGAGCCGCTTTATCCCTCCGTGCCAGAAGCAGCTATGCGCGATGAGGAACTTTACCAATTGTTGGTAATTGTGGATGCTTTGCGCATGGGTCGAGCAAGAGAAAAAAGTATTGCTATTGAAGAACTGACCAAAAGAATGAATTGCTATGCCGAAAACCAATAATGAACGCCTCCAAGAAATTGCAGAGGCAATGCAAGACTTGAACGATAGGCTTGTTTATGTTGGCGGAGCAATGGCAGGCTTGTATGCGACCGATCCTACAGCCACAGAACCACGGACTACTACGGATGTGGATTGCGTCGTCGACTCCACTTCATACAAGGAACATGTAGCTTTTGAGGAACTGCTCCGTGAAAAGCATTTCCAGAACGATCAAACGCCCAATGCTCCTTTTTGTCGATGGCTGTTCAATGGCGAAAAGGTGGATGTGATGTCGATGAACGAAGATGTGCTATCGTTTGGTAATCAATGGTATCGACCAGGATTTGCCAAACGAGAGCCTTGTATTTTGCCTTCAGGAAAAACCATTTATCGCCTTACCGCGACATATTACGTGGCAACGAAAATTGATGCGTTGCTTTCGCGAGGGGGAGAGGATTGGCGAGGGGCAAAAGACTTTGAGGATTTGGTGTATGTCCTTAATTATTGTGCGGATTTCATAGATCGATTCAAGGCGGAAGACAAACAAGTCCAATCTTTTGTCTCTGAGCAGTTTGCTATGATGCTAAAAAGGCCGAATATTGCAGAGGAGTTGGAATGCGCTATTTCGTCCGATGAGATTGAGCGGACTGATTTGGTGTTGGAAACCATGAAAAGCATTGCTGAGTACAAACCGCAATCACTGCGAATACAATATGTTAGCGACTTGCATCTTGAGTTTCCGCAGAATAGGAAATGGCTTGAGGAACATCCATTGGAAGTGACAGGAGATATTTTACTTGTTGCTGGCGATTCAGCCTATCTCGACCTGCCTGATTCAAAGCAGGACACTTACTCGCGATACTCCTTTTGGGATTGGGCGTCAGAGCATTATCAAGAGGTGATTGTTTGCTTTGGCAATCACGATTTTTATGGCTATTACGATCTTTCCACCATGCAAGATGGTTATTGCAAGCAAATTCGCTCTAACATCCACGCTTATTACAATAGTGTGGTGCATTTGGAAGAGATGGACATCATTGTTTCCACACTTTGGTCTTATATTGAACCATACAATGTTTATTTGACAGAGCGAGGGGTGAGCGATTTCTATAGAATCAGATATGAGGGACATCGCCTTAATGCAGATAACTTCAATCACGAACATGACCGTTGCATGCAGTTTGTGAAACAGGCGATTGCCGAGAGCAAGGCCAGAACGAAAATTGTGCTTACCCATCATGTGCCGACGCAACTCTGTACGGCAGAAGAGTTTCGCGACAGCAACATTAATGGCGCTTTTACTGTGGAATTGGGTGAATATATTGCTGATTCTGGTATCGACTATTGGATTTACGGACATTCGCATCGTAATATCGATGCGCAGATAGGCAAAACAAAAATCACATCCAATCAGTTGGGTTACATCTCACAAGGAGAACACTTAACCAACGGATTCAATTCGAAGAAAATGATCGAAGTATAGGTTTGTCTATGTAATTTGATTACATAATAAAACAAGGCTGCCGCAAACCACGACAGCCCTAACTTTTAACTATAAACTTTCAACTTTCAACTATTTGAACGCGTTCTCGCTCAACCCCTTGCCGCTCAAAGCGAGGTCCTTCATATAGCCAGGCACTTCCTTGCCGAGGTACTTATCGACGTAAATCTTGGCGAGATACTGTCCAAGCATGAAGCCGTGGCCACGCAAGCCAGTAAGCATACCCACCTCGGGATCGACGATGTAGCGCGGCTCCATGTAGTAGCCAGCCCACACCGCATGGAAGCCCACGCTGGCGAGGTTCGGAATCCAGTCG
>CADAVB010000011.1 GCA_902791165.1 uncultured Bacteroidia bacterium | reverse complement strand
AGGCGCGGCGACAAAGTTTATAAGGTGGTAATGAATTGACACGCTTCGCGTCATTGCGAGCGAAGCGAAGCAATCCAGAGAAAAACTATTTTCCATGCAAAACTTCAATCTACATACCCATAGCATTTATTCCGACGGCAAGTCGCAGCCTCGCGAAATCGTGGAAGAGGCTGTCCGGCAGGGCTTGACGACACTGGGCTTTTCAGAGCATAGTCCGCTGCCGTTCGACAATAACTTTTCGGTGAAATCAGCCGACATGCCTAAATATGTGGCCGAAATCGCCCAACTGAAAGCGGAATTCAAGGGCAAAATCGACATTTATTGCGGTTTGGAGGCCGATTACCTCACGGGCGTTTCCGAACCTTTCGCCGTGACCAAAGAAAAGTATCATCTTGATTATCTGATTGGTGGCGTGCATTTGGTTGTCAATCCGGCCCTTCGACAGGCTCAGGGACCTGAAGAAACCAAGGTCGTTGAGCCTGCCGAAACGCCGACCCAAACAATAAATCCCGACGAAATCTGGTTCATCGACGGCCCGAAATGGGAAGTTTACGATGAAGGATTGCAAAAGTTCTTCGATGGCGACATTCGTCGCGCCGTGCGCCAATTTTTCGAGCAGTCGAATGAAATGATTGAAAACGAGTCGTTTGACATCATCGCCCATTTCGACAAAATCAAGATGCACAACCGCGACCGCTATTTCCATGAAGACGAGCCGTGGTACCGAAAACTAGCCCTTGAAACCCTCGACCTCATCTGCAAGAAAGGCCTCGTTATGGAAATCAACACGCGCGGCATCTACAAGAAACGCTACAACGGCTTCTATCCCTCGCCTTGGCTGATGGAGGAGGCCTGCAAGATGCATATTCCTGCCCTCATTTCCGCTGATGCACACCATTTTAGCGAGATTTCTTTGGAGTTTTTCGCCGCCGAGGAAGCCCTAAAGAAAGCGGGCTACCGCAGTGTGGTCAATTTCAAGGATGGGAGCTGGGTTGAAGTGGGGTTTTCTTGAAAAATTCCTTTGAAGCTGGTCTTTGGTCCTAAAAAATGCCTACCTTTGTGCCTTGTCATAGTTGTTTAAGATATGGAAAACGAAAGAAATATCGACAAATTAGCTGGTTATCTCATCAAATTAGGCACCTTGGCTGCGGTGTTGGCAGTGTGCTGGTATTTTAAGAATGTGTTGATTTACATCATTGTAGCCTTTGTGGTTTCGTTGATAGGATTCCCCATTATGAATGGTTTGCGGAAAATTAAAGTCAAAGGCAAGTCGGCTCCCGATTGGCTGTTGGCTGTGCTGACCATCATACTTATCATTGTGGCGATGGTGTTGCTTGTAACACAAATTATCCCATTGGTTTACAATATTATACGCGATGTTTCGGCCATGAATGGAAATGCCTACTTTGAGTCGAACCCCATCGATGCGCTTGACGTTTGGCTCATCTCCATGTTTCCAAGCCTGGGCAACGATTTCGACTTGACGACCATCATCACCATGAAACTCAAGGAGCTGGTTAGTTTCAGCAAAGTTTCGGATTTGGTCGGTTCGGTGGCTTCGGTGGTTTCAAGTGCCTTTGTGGGTGTTTTTTCGGTGGTTTTCATCTCGTTTTTCTTCCTCAAGGACGACACTTTGTTTGAGAAAATTGTCGGTGCCTTTGTGCCTGACAAGCACGAAACAACACTCAATCACACTTTGAACGACATCAAGCAATTGTTGTCGCGCTATTTTGTTGGGTTGATCATCGAAATGATAGGCGTGGCCGTGGTCGATTTTCTCGGCCTTTGGCTCATTGCACGATTGCCCATCACCTATGCGTTGGGTATCGCTTTCATCGCAGGATTGCTCAACGTGATTCCCTACGTCGGGCCGCTCATGGGCGAAGTCATAGGTGTGGTGCTCGGTGTGGTCATCAAGTTCAGCACGGGCACGGGACTGGATGTCCACATTTGGGTTTTTGCTCTCGTCATTTTGGCGATTATGCTGGCGGTGCAGTTTATCGACAACTTCATTTACCAGCCTGTCATTTATTCGACGAGTATCAAGGCGCACCCCTTGGAAATCTTCATCGTTTTGCTGATGGCCGGCCACATTGGGGGCACCATCGGCATGTTGGTGGCCATTCCAGCCTACACGGTAGTACGAGTGGTGGCTTTGAGGTTTTTCTATCGGTTTAAACCCATACAACGCCTCATCCCCGACTTGAGCGAGGAAGACAAAATCATCGAAGAAATCAGTTGAAACCTTGTTTAGACTGACTTCAAGGCGTTCAATACGTTGTTTTCAATGCGTTTCAAAAGGTCTTCCGAGTCGGGAGCTTTCTCGAACTTGTGCCCCGTGACCTTCTCGTAAAGCTCGATGTAGCGTTCCGAAACGCTGTTTACGTATTCAGAGGTCATCTCTGGCACTTGCTGGCCTTCCTTGCCTTGGAAACCGTTGGCCATCAGCCATTCGCGCACAAATTCTTTCGAGAGTTGCACCTGCGGCTCGCCCTTGGCGAAGCGTTCCTCGTATTGGTCGGCGATGAAATAGCGCGACGAGTCGGGCGTGTGGATTTCGTCCATCAGCACGATTTGGTCGCCAATCTTGCCGAACTCGTATTTGGTATCGACGAGAATCAAGCCCTGCTTGGCCGCAATCTCGGTGCCGCGCTGGAAGAGTTTTCTCGTAATGTCCTCAATCTGAGCGTAATCCTTCTCGCTGATGAGGCCTTTAGAAATGATTTCCTCGCGGGAAATGTCCTCGTCGTGGCCTTCATCGGCCTTGGTGGTCGGGGTGATGATAGGCTCGGCAAAACGTTGGTGTTCCTTCATTCCGTCAGGAATCTGCACGCCGCAGATGGTGTGCTGACCGCTCTTGTAGGTGCGCCACGAACTGCCCGTGAGATAACCACGGATAATCATCTCAATCGGGAAAGGCTCGCAAAGGCGGCCCACGGTGACCATCGGGTCGGGCGTGGCAAGTTTCCAGTTAGGGACGATGTCGGCGGTGGCATCAAGGAACATTGCGGCTATCTGGTTGAGTACCTGTCCCTTATACGGGATGCCTTTGGGCAGGATGACATCGAAAGCCGAGATGCGGTCGGTGGCGACCATCACCATGTATTCGTCGTTGATGAAATAACAATCGCGGACTTTGCCGTGATAGACCTTGGTTTGGCCAGGGAAATGGTAATCTGTTTTTGTTAAAGCGTTCATTTTATGTTGAATTGTTGATTGTTTAATTGTTGTTTGACTATGGCTTATGACTATGGCCTATGGCAACTTCACCTCATGGCCGAACATCATTCCTTTGGTGTGAGTTGCCATAGTCATTGGCCATTGGCCATAAGCCTTAAATTTCTTCCTCTTCATGGTGCTTCTTATAAGCATTAATGATGTCCGTCACCAATTTGTGTCTCACCACATCCTTATCATCCAAATAGATGAATTCGACGCCGCGCACGTTCTTCAAGACCTCCATGGCTTGTGGCAGTCCCGAGGGTGTTTTTGGCGGCAAGTCGATTTGGGTGATGTCGCCGGTGACGATGAACTTGGCCGAGCGTCCCATGCGGGTGAGGAACATCTTCAGTTGGCTGCGCGTGGCGTTTTGGGCTTCGTCCAAAATGACAAAGGCATGGTCAAGCGTGCGACCGCGCATGAAAGCCAAAGGCGCAATTTCGATGGTGTGGTCTTCGAGATAACCCTCTAATTTTGTGGAAGGTATCATGTCGCGCAAGGCATCGTAAAGGGGTTGCAGATACGGGTCGAGCTTGTCCTTCAGGTCGCCAGGAAGGAAGCCCAAATGCTCGTCGGCTTCGACGGCGGGACGGGTCAAGATGATTCTCCGTACTTGTTTGGCTTTCAAAGCCCTGACCGCCAAAGCCACGGCAGTGTAGGTCTTTCCCGTTCCGGCAGGGCCGATGGCGAAGACCAAATCCTTCTGTTCGGAGGCCGTCACCATGCGCTTTTGGTTAGCCGTGATGGCTTTGACAGGCACGCCGCTGCGCCCGAAAACAAGCACGTCGCTTTCCGACATCTTCTGTTGCAGCTCGGTGTCGGTGGCCGACATCATCACGTCTTCGACGGTTTGTGCGGTGATTTTTCCAAAACGCTCCAACTGCATCATCAGGGTTTCGTAGCGGCTGACGAAATAATCAATCTCATCCTCGTCGCCCATCACCTTCACGAAGTCGCCGCGTGCAATGATTTTCAGCTTTGGGAACATGCTTTTCACCAAGTCCAAAAGCCTGTCGTTTGGGCCGTGAAGTTCTTTAGGATCAACGTTTTCTATCTGAAGAATCTGTTCTGCCATGTCAAACCGAAATAATGCGCAAAAATAGACTATTTTCGATTGCCTGTCAAGTAGGCAAAAATGGGGTTGAAAAGTTTTTTCCAAAAAAAGTTGGATAAACCCGTGCGCAATTGCCATAAATGCTTTACTTTTGCAAAATCAGAAACGATTTCGAGTATAACGATGGCAATTATCACATTGACAAGCGATTGGGGTACTTCCGACTACTATGCAGCAGCGGTAAAAGGGACGATTTTGTCGTATTTGCCCGATGCCACCATCGTTGATATTACCCACGAAATCGAGCCGTTCAACATTCCACAGGTGGGTTTTACGCTGCGAAACTGTTTCCGATGTTTTCCGGAAGGTACCATCCACATCATTGCCGTGAATACTATCGAATCGCTTGAAAACCCGCACGTTGTGGTAAAAGCCGAAGGGCAGTATTTCATTGGAACAGACAATGGCATCTTTACTCATATTTTGACGGATGGAAAGTTTGAGGAGGCGGTTTATATTGACGTGTTGCAGGATGCCGACACGTTCAATTTTGCCACCCGCGACCGTTTCGTGAAGGTGGCCGCTATGATTGCCAAAGGCGAACCGTTGTCGAACATTGGTGAGCGCCGCGAGCAGCTTTGTGCTGGTGGTGTCATCTGTGCCGTGCCCCACGACAATGCCATCGATGGTGTAGTCATTCATATCGACTCCTACGAAAACGTCATCACCAACATCACCCGCGAAATGTTTGAACGCGAGCGCCGTGGCCGCGATTTCACCATCTTGGTGAAGGGAAATCTTTACACGGTAAACGAAATCTCCGACAGCTATCTGGATGTGCGCGAGGTGGATATGGTGGCTATCTTTGGCTCACACGGCTATCTTGAGCTTGCTTTGCGGGAAGCCAAATTGGCCTCGTTGATTGGCCTTGAGCTGTCGGCTCATATCAAGGTGGTGTTCCATGAGGCTAATGAGGAACATCCACAAGGCTCATTGTTCTGATTTCCAAACCTTTTTCTGCACGATTTGGAACACTTTCCAAAGCACCAGCCCGACCAATATGCCGAGAATGGCTCCACAAACGATGTCGCCAGGATAGTGGAAACCGATGTAAATGCGGCTATAACTCGACAATAAAGCCCAGAAAAATAGCAAGATAGCTGACCAAGGCCTGAATTTTTGCAAGGCCGCAGACAAGAAAGTGGCAATGGCAAAAGTGTTGGCGGCGTGTGAAGAAGTGAAACTGAAACGTCCGCCCGCCAATCCTTTGGGAAGATGCAACAAGCCCTCGAAATCTTCGTTGAAACAAGGTCTAAGTCGTTGAAAATAAGGTTTGCAGACATGCGACGAGAGTTGGTCGGAGCAAAACACCACCACGCCCAAAGCCAAGAAAACCCACCACGCGCGTTTTCCGTATTGCTTCGCCGCCCAATATATTAATAGGAAATAAAACGGGAACCAAATCCACATGTCGGTGATGAGCACCATGACCTTATCCATCCAACCCACGTGAAGGCCGTTGAGATAGAGGAAGAGGTCGCTGTCGAGGTTTGAAAGTGAATTCATAAGGCTGCAAAAATACATTTTTTTTCGTCAATTCCGTTTGCTTTTGCAAAAAAGCGGTATATTTGCAGCGGTTCTTTGGTGGCCTTTGTGCCGCTGACATAAAGAAACAAGAAGCGTTATGCTCGTCTTGGATTTGGAAACGTGAGAAACTTTCAAAATATTATAATAACAAGAGAGTGTAATATGTTCGCGTATTTTGCGTGGGCTAATTATTACATTCTGTTATTATTAGGTAATTCTCACGACCTCCAAATCCATGAATGTGGTATATCAGTGCCACGCTTCTTTTGTAGACAATTGTCCTTTGAGGCATTGGGAAGGAGAATTAAAAGTTGCGCCCGTCACGAATTTAGGGATTAAAAATGAAAAAGACAACAAAAGTATTTGCAATGCTGCTCTTTTTGTTATCGTTGACTACTTTAACTTCATGCAACAAGACCAATGAACAACTCATCATCGGCAAATGGGAATGTGTAACCGCAACCGTGACCATGGACGGCGAAACTGGAACCATACCTGGCATGGTCGGAGCGTTTTGGATTTTCGGTGCTGACGGAACTCTAACCGGTGAGTCAGCAGAAAATTCAGACCCTAACGCTAATGCTTCTTCCAATCCAGCAACTTATGTAGTGAAAGACAATCAAGTAACTATCACAGGATTAAACCATGCGGATGAAAGCCAAACAGTCATTTACACCATAAAAGAACTGACTAACAGAAAGTTATTATTGGAAGCATCCGCAGAAGTTCCTTCTTCTTCACATGTAATCTCCACATCAATGGAATTCAAAAAGTAATAGTCCAAACACATCAAAAGAACACGACAAACCCGCAGGAAAACCTCTTGCGGGTTTTGTTTTTTTCTATTCTCCCAACAACCACTTCCAAAGCGGAACAATTTGAATGTTCTTGCCATCCTTTTCCAAAACAGACCCTTCGTCTTTCGTGACAATCAACAAATCATTGACATTTAGATGCTTTGCGACCTTTATCAAGGCTTCGGTTTCGCGTTTCAAGGTTTCCTCGTCCTGCAAGGAATATGAAACTTGGATGAGTTTTTCGGCATCAGGGAGGTAAAAATCCACTTCCACGCCGTTGTGGTAGAAAAAGACACGGTCGCCCCATCGTTTCACCAATTGAATGGCCACTATGTTTTCCAAGAGGCTGGTTTCGGGGTCGGTCAAGAAAAGGTTAAGGATGCCATTGTCGATAAAATAATACTTGCGTTGGGTGTTGCGCTCGGCTAATTTACCGATGATGTTCTCCACGGGCAGCAACAACCACGACTCACACATATAGTTCACATAATCGATGACGGTGTCGGTGCTGGTTTTCTTCCCCGCCGAGGTCACCACATTAGCCAAGCGGTTGTATGAAGAAGGTTGCTTCACACTCTCAGCCAATTTCTTGGCCAAAAGCCTCAATCCGAAATCGTTGCGGATGTCGTAACGGGCAATCAAGTCGCCAAAGAAAATCTTGTTGAACAAACCGCTGAGCCACGAGCGCTTGTCCTGTACATTCATCACTTCGGGCAAGCCCCCAAAGCGGAAATAAACCTCTAAATGCCTCAGAATCTCCTTTTTATACAGATGCAAGGCGTTCTTTTCCTTCACATCAATGCCCGCAAATGACAGGTATTCGGCAAAGGAAAGCGGAAACACCTCCTTAATTAAGAACCTGCCGCCCAAAGTGGTCGCAATCTCCGAACTCAGCATTTTGGCATTGCTCCCCGTGATGTAAACACGATATTTTTGGTCAGCCAATCGTCGTGAAAACTTCTCCCAACCTTCCACAATTTGAATCTCATCAAAAAAGAAAACAGGTTGAGTATCAAACATTTCCTCGTAGGCAAACTTAATGGTGTCCAAATCGGATAAGGTCATTACGCCGAGGCGGTCGTCTTCAAAATTGAAATAACAGATTTCCTCAATATGATGGCCATTAGCCAACAACTGACGAATGCGTTGATAGAGCAAATACGACTTTCCAGCACGGCGCAAACCCACAAGCACATAATTCAAGCCGTCCTCAAAAGCATAATCGCGCTGTTGGAAACTCACAGATAATACAAATCGTTGATTTTCAATGATAATATCCTTAATTAAATCCTTGCTTAGCATTTTTTTACTTTATTGTGGCTGCAAAAATACTAATTTATCGTTTATAATCGATAAAATTACTTAATTTTTATCGTACATAATCGATAAAAAGGATTTTAAGTATTAAAAAGTTTACCAATCCTCCCCAGCCTCACCTTTATTCAGTGTCAGCCAAATCAAGTCTTTCAGCTCGTTGATGCCTTGGTTGGCAACGGAACTGATGAACACGTGCGGCACTTTCTTGGGCAGGTGTTTCTTGATGTCTTTGATGGTGTCGTCATCCACGAGGTCGCACTTCGTGATGGCCAAAATGCGGTCCTTGTCGAGTAGCTCGGGATTATATTTCTTCAGCTCGTTGAGCAAAATGTCATACTCCTTTTTGACATCGTCGGTGTTGGCGGGCACCATAAAGAGTAAAGTTGAGTTTCTCTCAATATGGCGCAAAAACCTGATTCCCAACCCTTTGCCTTCGGCGGCACCTTCGATGATGCCTGGGATGTCGGCCATGACGAAGCTACGGTGTTCGCGGTAGCTGACAATGCCCAAATTGGGCACCAAAGTGGTGAAGGGATAGTCGGCAATTTCGGGCTTGGCCGCCGAAACCACCGACAGCAGCGTGGACTTGCCCGCGTTGGGGAAGCCGACCAAACCCACGTCAGCCAAGAGCTTCAGTTCCAACGTAATCCATTCTTCTTGGCAAGGCTCTCCTGGTTGGGCAAACTTGGGCGCTTGCAGGGTGGCCGACTTGAAAAAGGCGTTGCCTTTGCCGCCACGCCCGCCTTTGAGCAGCACGATTTCCTGCTTGTCCTCGGTGATTTCGGCCATTTGGGTGTGGTCTTCGGCATGGAAAGCTACCGTGCCAAGTGGAACGTCAATATAAACGTCGTTGCCTGCCGCGCCAGTCAGTTGGTTTCTGCCACCTGGAACGCCGTCGCCGGCATACACATGCTTGGTGTAGCGCAAGTGGAGCAAAGTCCAGAGTTGGGCATTGCCTCGCAGGATAACGTTGCCGCCACGCCCGCCGTCGCCGCCGTCGGGGCCGCCTTTAGGGATGTATTTTTCGCGGCGGAAGTGCAGCGAACCCGCGCCGCCCTTGCCCGAGCGACAGAATATTTTTACATAATCAAC
The DNA here is from genome assembly GCA_902791165.1 of uncultured Bacteroidia bacterium. Taxonomy (GTDB): domain Bacteria; phylum Bacteroidota; class Bacteroidia; order Bacteroidales; family F082; genus Limimorpha. The sequence continues at coordinate 24,531 of CADAVB010000011.1, read as the reverse complement.
GAAATTTGAGGTCATAGGAATGGTGTTTAGAATTCGTCGATAAACTCGATGAGATCGTCGCTGTCGTTGTACCCACAGTTGAAGTCGAGGTCAACACCAGGAATATTGGGCTTCGGGAAGTCGCCTTGACTGACGTTGAGGCTTTTGTCGGCATACACCTTCTTCATATACATGGCCCAAATAGGCAAAGCCGTGTGGGAACCTTGTCCCAATCGGGTGGAGCGGAAGTGTACGCTGCGGTCTTCGGCACCCACCCAAACGCCAGTGGTCAGGTCGGGGGTGATGCCCATGAAATAGCCGTCGCTGTTTTTTTGTGTGGTACCCGTCTTGCCCGCGATGGGATTGCTGAGCTGGTAGAGGGATCGTAGGCGCACACCTGTGCCGCTTTGCACTACGCCTTTCATCAGCGCAATGGTCTTGTAGGCTGCCAGTTCGCTCATGGCTTCTGATTCCTCTGGACTGAAACGTTGCACCACGTTGCCGTTTTTGTCCTCAATGCGGGTGATGAACATGGGTTTGATAAAGACACCCTTGTTGGCGAAGGTGCTCATGGCGCCCACCATCTCAATGAGTTTCAGGTCGCAGGATCCCAAACAGATGGAGGGTACGGCTTCGATGGGCGATTCCACCCCCATGTGGCGCACGTGGGCGATGATGGCCTCGGGTCCGTAGTGGTTCATCAGATAGGCCGAAATCCAGTTGTTGGACTGTGCCAAAGCACTTTTTAAAGTGATTTCGCCGCCACCGCCGCCACCGTTGCTCGGCGACCAGTAACGACCGCCCGGAAGTTCAATGTTGTAGGGGATGTTCGGAATCTTAGTGCAGGGCGTAAACTCGCTGTCGCCCATGGCATAGGAATAGAGGAAGGGTTTGAAAGTGGAACCTACCTGACGGCGGGCTTGGGTCACGTGGTCGTACTTGAAGAAACGGAAATCGATGCCACCTACGTAAGCCTTCACGTGTCCTGTGCCCGTTTCAATCGAAACCAAGCTGGCTTGAAGGAACCATTTGTAGTAGCGAATGGAGTCCATCGGACTCATTACGGTATCGATGAGGCCCTTCCAAGAGAAAAGTGTCATCGGAACGGGCTTCTCAAACTCGGCCTTGATGGAGTCTTCGGGCATCCCGTCGTTTTTCAGGTTGCGGTAACGATCGCTGCGCTTCATCGAGGTTTCGAGGATGAAGTCGATTTGGTCGGCGCTCACGTTGGAGAAAGGCGCGTTCTTGTGTCCTTTCCAGTGGTTGTAAAACATGGGTTGCAGTTCCTTGCCCATAAATTCCTTGACGGCGTCTTCGGCATATTGCTGCATCCGCGAATCGATGGTGGTATAGATGCGGAGGCCGTCGCGGTAGATATTGTAAGGTTTGCCGTCGGGGCGCGTGTTGTCTTTGGCCCAGTCGTTGAGATAACCTCTCAAAAACTCGCGGAAATAGGTGGCCTGACCCGTATTGTGGTCCATGATGCCAAAATGGGTCATGTCAATCGGAATCTGAGAGATGGAGTCGCACTCGGCTTGGGTGATGAAACCGTTATCGGCCATTTTTTGTAGCACGAGGTTGCGTCGGTTTGTCGAGCGTTCGGGATTGCGGATGGGACTGAAGCGGGTAGGGGCGTTCACCACACCAGCCATCAAGGCACATTCCTCGATGTTCATTTCTTTTGGGGTTTTGTCGAAGAAGGTGCTGGCCGCCGAGCGGATGCCGAACGAATTGTGGCCAAATGTCACGGTGTTGAGATACATGGCAACGATTTCCTCTTTCGAGTAGTTGTGCTCGAGTTTGGTGGCTGTAATCCATTCCTGGAACTTGCGTAGCACGAGCTTGGGGGTGCTCAGGTTCTCGTCGCGGGGGAAAAGGTTCTTGGCCAACTGCTGCGTAATCGTGCTGCCGCCGCCTTTCTTGCGTCCCGTAAGCACGCCGAAGGCCACACGAAACAAGGCTTTGCGATCGATGCCCGAATGTTCGGCGAAACGCTCGTCCTCAATGCTGATGAGGGCCTGGGCCATGTAGGGCGAAAGTTCGGCATAGCGCACGTTGGAGCGGTTTTCAACGTAATAAGTGCCCAAAATCTTGCCGTCGGCAGAGATAATCTCGGAGGCCAAGTTGGTCTGCGGGTTCTCCAATTCCTCAAAAGAAGGCATGGAACCAAACAAACCCCAGCTCACACATGCAAAGAACAAGATAATCAAAACCAATAGCCCACCAAACCCAATCCAAAGGTTGCGGATGGCGTTCGATTTTCCCTGTTGTTGCTTTGCTTTCTTCTTTTTATCCATCTGTGAAATAATGTATTTTAAATCTTAAATAAGTTGTAATCTATTGTTTTTCAATGAATAATCCAATGTCAGAGATGCCTTTCAACACGGGTTCGCGCATGGCTTGCTCGATTTCAAAATGGTAGGTTCCCGTCAGTGGGAAGCGAAGGTTCTCGTTAAGCGGAACGTGCAGGTCGCGCATCGAGCCACTACTTTTTCCAATCCAGCGGCCTTCGGGCGTGGCGAGCGTACATTCAATGGTGTCGTGCGTGAGGTTGCCGTTGGGCATCCGGGTGTGAAGAAACACGAAAAGATTGCTGTAGCGGTAGTTTTCCAAATGCCTCAACTCGATGCCGAAGGCATAGCCGTTAATCGTGTCGTTGATATCGACATCAAAGGCCACGCGGTCTTGTTGCGCCCATTCGGCCTCGGGGATGACGGTGCGTTCTTCGAAGGAATCGTCGGCGCAACTGGCCATCAACAGAGCCAATATCAATATGTTAGCCAATCTTTTCATCAGTCGCTCATCTTTTTGAGGTCGGCTTCGCCGTAGCCTTCGTTGGTGTTGGTGTGGGTTTCGGTCGTGACGGCATAGTCCTCCATCTTTTCGGGCTTTTCTCCCTTTTTGTTGAGGGTTATGATTTCCTTCACCTTATCAACGGGAAGAGCCAGGATGTTGCTCCTGTCGTTGGTGTAAGAATACCACATGATGCCTTTGAAGACATCGTTTTTCTGGTGCACGGCATCGCCGCTCTTGAAACGAAGGGTGATGTTGTTGTCGGGGAACGACTTGAGGGCGTCGAGATAGGCTTCGTATTCGTAGTTGAGGCAGCACTTCAACTTGCCGCATTGTCCGGCGAGTTTCTGTGGGTTGGGCGAAAGCTGCTGCACGCGGGCGACGCCCGTGGTCACCGATTGGAAGTTGCAAATCCATGAAGCACAGCACAATTCGCGGCCGCACGAGCCTAACCCGCCCAATTTGGCCGACTCTTGCCTGACACCGATTTGGCGCATCTCGATGCGGATGCGGAACTCCTCGGCCAGTTTCTTGATCAGTTCGCGGAAATCAACGCGCCCGTCGGCGGTGTAATAGAAGATGGCCTTGGTCTTGTCGCCTTGGTATTCCACATCGTTGAGCTTCATGTCGAGGCCGAGGTTTTCGGCGATGGTGCGGGTGCGGGCCAAGGTGTTTTGCTCCAACTTGATGGCCGACAGCCATTTCTCCACGTCGTTGGCGCGGGCGCGACGGTAGATTTTTTTCATCTCCTCGCGCGGGGTGCGAAAACGCTTGCGCTTCATCTGGCGCTCCACAATTTCACCCAAAAGCGTGATGATGCCGATGTCGTGTCCAATGGCCGCCTCAACAGCCACAATGTCGCCCACTTCAAGCTCCAAGTCCTCGGGATAGGTATAATAATCCTTGCGATCGTTCTTGAAACGCACCTCGGCAAGACACAATTTGCCTTTCACTTCCTCGTTCTCGTAATCTTTCAACCAGTCGAACTGGTTCAACTTGCAACGGCCGCAACAAAGCGCGTTCTGACCCGTAGTCAGCTCCTTTCCGAGCTTGCCACCACGGTTGAACACCTGCTCCTCCAATAAAGCCTGTTCTTTTTTATCTTGATTCTCAATCATTTGAATAGTCTGATTATTATTATGGATATAAAATGCAAAATTACAAAAAAAATCAATACTTTTGTGGCCGATATTATCATTTGGAATGTTTCACTAAAATCTTTACATCATGAAAAAAGGAATTATTGTCGTTTTAGGTCTTGCTGCTTTGCTCGTCGTTTGGGGCGTTAGCATTTATAACAGTCTGGTTTCCAAACAGGAAACTGTTGAGAAAGCGGTGGGTAATGTGCAAACAGCCTACCAACAGCGCGCCGACCTCATCCCGAATCTCGTGGCTACGGTGAAAAACTATGCCGAGTATGAGGCTTCCACCTTAGAGGCCGTGGTGGCCGCCCGCGCCAAAGCCACTTCAACCACCCTCGATGCCAACAACCTCACAGAGGAAAACTTGAAAGCCTTCCAAGCTGCCCAAGACCAAATGTCGAGCGCCTTGTCGCGCCTGTTGGTTACCGTCGAGAAATACCCCGACTTGAAGGCCAGCCAAAACTACCTTGACCTGCAATCGCAACTCGAAAGCTGCGAAAACAGCATCGCCAACGCAAGACGCGAGTTCAACGAAACCGCGAAAGCTTATAACACCTACGTCCGCAAATTCCCCAACAACATCATTGCCGGAATGTTCAATTTCGACAAGAAACCTTACTTCGAGGCTTCGGAAGCGGCTCAAGAGGCTCCCAATGTTGGCGACATCTTTAAACAATAAGTTGTTGTAAACCATGAGAATACATTTGTTTTTATTGGCTTGTGCCATGCCGTTTCTGGCTTGTTCGAACAACCATGGAGAAACTTCGGCGTCCGAGGCGGAAATAACCGCAGCTGACACCGTCGCCAGTGCCGACACCGCCTTGTATGCAGAATTGCAACAGCGCGAGAATTGCTTCATTGTCATCTCGAAGCTGGAGCAAAAGCTCTATGTGTGCGAAGCCATCGAAAACGACACGGTTCGCATAGCCGAATACCCCGTTTGCTTGGGCAAAAACATGGGCCCAAAGCAGAAGAAAGGCGACATGAAAACGCCTGAATGTACCTGGGAACAACCGTTCTCAATCAGCCAGATTCAGGATGCCTCCACTTGGGTGCACGACTTTGGTGACGGGCGCGGCGCGATTTTGTCCTACGGACACTGGTTTATGCGCCTACTGACGCCTGGTTTTTCGGGCATCGGCATTCATGGTAGCACCAACAACGAGGACTCTGTGCCTGGACGTGCCAGCGAAGGCTGCATCCGCCTGCGCGACGACGACTTGCTCCTCTTGAAAGAACAATATGCCTACAAGAATATGAAGGTGATTATAAAAGGAGAGGAAGAAGGCCTGAAGCCTTTCGAGCAGAAATATTATTGAGCCGTTTGTGGCATAAAAAAGGCGCTCCCTGCATTAGGGGGCGCTTTTTTCGTTTGACCCAAACTGTCCGAAAAAAGTTCGGTGTCTGTTGTATAGGTTATTACTCCTTGCGGCGTTTGCCCACGAGATAGGCAGCACCAAGACCAGCCAGCACGAATACGCCGCTGCCGATAGGGCCGTTAGCATCCATGTCGTCTCCCGAGTCGTGAATGGAAGGAAGCAAAGGCGTGGATCCAGTGGTTTCGGTGTTTCCGTCTTGGGTTTCAAATCCACGGTCAAACAAGCCTTTTTGGGCGTGGCCACACACGGCCAAGCCGAGGAGGATTGCTAAAGTTAAGGTCAGTTTCTTCATCTGTTCTTATCTGTTTTTGTTAATCGTTCTGTTTGTTGTTTTTAGCCCAAAGGGGGTTTTTGAGGGCGCAAAATTAGAAAGATTTTGAATACGAAGGCATTAATTTCTGTTTTTTTTCGATTTTTTTTGTTGGGTAGGGAACTAGGAGGAGCACCCTACACAGGGCGCTCCTCCTGCTATGGTTATGTTGCTTGGGGTTATCTGCTGCGTCCCGAGGTGGTGGAGCCGCTGCTGCGACCCGAGTTTGAGGAGTTGGTTCGGGTGTTGCTGCTGTTGCTGTTGCTCGGGCGGCTCGATGATCCGTTGCGATTGTTGTTGCCGCTGGGGCGATTCACGTTGCCCGAGTTGTTGTTATTGTTACCGCTGGGGCGATTCACGTTGCCGGAGTTGTTGCGCCCGTTGCTGCTGGGGCGGTTCACGTTGCCAGAGCTGTTGTTGTTGTGGTGGGTCGCCGATCCTGTCGAAGCGCCGTTGGGGCGGTTGCTGCTGTTGGGGCGGCTCATGCTGCCGGTGGTGGCGTTGCTCGGGGTGGGGGTGTTGTTGTCGCCGTTGATGGTGGTGCTCGAGCTCATGCTGCCAGCGCTGTTGTTGGGTCTGACGGTGGCTTGGATGTTGTTGCTGCCGCCGTTGTTAGATTCGTTGTTGGGTGCGGGTGGGTTGTCGTTCCAGTGGTTGGTGGCTGGATAGCCGCCGTTGCTGTGGTGATAGTTATAGGTGTGGTGCATGGGGTTCATCGGAGGCGGAGGGGTAGCAGGGCCGTGACCAGCGATGTGAGGCGGGGGCATGGGCGGACGGAATCCGTCGTAGTAGTAGCGGTAGATGCCCGGACGGGTGTAGTAGCGCACGCGCGGCGGCATGTTGATGACCACCCAGCGTTCGGTGCGCGGACCGTTCCAGTAGAAGGCGAGCGGCTCAAAGTATTCGAAGGTGGTGAAGCTGTAGAGTTCGTCGCCCACTTCGTAGTAAGGCATAATCGTATAGGCGCGGGCAGGGTTCGGACGGTAGGCCGGAATCTCGATGGCCACTCTCTTGATGCGGCCGGGGCGCACCTTGACGTATTTCTCTGCGTAGCAGTAGCCGTTGTCGGGGCTGAGGAAGAGGCAGATGTCGCCCCTGTAGGTATAATCTCCGATGTTTTGCACGTCGTAATAGACGGTGATCGAATTGTAGTTGTAAACCAACACGGGCTGTGACACCAAGGCGAGTTCTGGCGGATAGCCGGCGGCTTTTACTGCGATGAATCCCATTGCTAACAGGACGCTCATCAGGATGTTCTTGGTTTTCATAGTGCTTGTGTTTTTTAAGGGTTTGACTTCCGTTTGGTTGTTGGCTTGTCTTACTACCAAAACCGTGCCAAAGTTTTTCCTTACTCTTCAGTCACGCGACTAACTTTGCCATAATCCAATTCGGGATGTAGCGACAGAAACTCCAACATCATGTCGTTCGAGCTGCGGAAGGTCGAGGTGCCTGCGTCCTCGTGCTCATAGTCGAACACGGAAGACATGTAGCTGTTCATCACAATGTTGTACTTGGCCTTCAGGTCCAGCGGCTTGCCGTTCGCTAATTTCACCTTGACATCGCTCATCTCGCCGTTGTCGTCCACCTTATAAGTATAGGAGCAGCCAGAGCAATAAATGGGGCCGTGGTCGGTAACGAAGCACGACTTCATCAGGTCGATGATTTCTTGTCCGGAAAGTGTGAATTGAATGATTTCGTTGTCGAAGGGGTCGAGGGCGAAGATGTCCTTGATGGTCACGGGACGTGCCGAGAGGGTGTCGAAGCGCACACCGCCTGGGTTTTGGAAGGCCATGTCTGCACCGCTGAGTTCGCGGATGGCATCGGTCATCAAGCAGCCGAGCGACTCATAGCTTTCGACTGGCGTGAGATTTTGGGCCACCACGGTGGAAAAATAGGGATCGCTGTTATAATCCTTCACCATGGAAGCCACGATTTCGTTGCTTTTTGGGAAGTCCTTGATGGAAAGCAGTTGCATGTTTTTATCAACAAGTTTGCCGTCGAGGAAGGTGAAAGTGCTCAAAGTCAAAAATTTAACCTTGGCCTCGGCTTGGGTGATCATCACGTTATTGACGAGTTGCCTTTCGGCCACGCGTGTGTGGGAGTGGCCGCCGAAGATGGCTGTCAGTTGCGGGAAATGCTCCGCCGTTTCGCGGTCGGCTTCGTAGCCGCAGTGCGACAGCAAGAAGATGGCGTTGCAGTTGCTCAGCTTGTCGAGGTATTGGGGCAAAACTTCCCCGATGGGGACGAAATGCGATCCGTTGGCATTCTTTGGGTGAAAGTCGGGCAAGCCGTTCTCACCCAATTGGATTGCGCCTATCACGCCGATTTTCAATCCGTTGCGCTCAAAAACGGTGTAAGGATACACATTGGGCATCTGGAGCGTGTCGTCGAAGGTGACGTTGGCGCACACAAAGGGGAAGTTGGCCCAGCCGAGCGCGTTGCGTAGCGCGATGGGGCCGCCATCCCACTCGTGGTTGCCGAAGCACGACAGGTTGAAGCCGACTTCGTTCATCAGCATATACATAGGCTTGGCCGGCTCGGCGTAGCGGTCGTTGATGGGGTTGCCCGAGCGGTTGTCGCCCGCGCCAAACACCAGCAGGTCGGGATGGACGGTGCGCAAACTGTCAATCAAGGCTGCCATTTGCGGGAAGTTGTCGATGTTGGCGTGCATGTCGTTGGTCGAAACGATATAAATCTTTTGTTCCTTCGGGCCGCAGGCCGAAAGAAACAGCGTGGCCACGCAGGCGGCCATTATGAATTTTCGAGCTATCTTCATGGAAGTCAGAATTTTACATAGATTCTGGAATTGGCGCGCAGTGCGCCGTCGAGGCCGATGATATTGCCATAGGCATCTCTCACTTCGACGTCATCGAGTTTGAGGGGCAAGTCGTTGGCGCGACAGTAGGCCAGCACCACTGATTTCACCTTCGCGCCGTAATACGTGCGCACTTCGGTGTCGTTCACAAAAGCTTTCATGATATAGGATTGTTTGGTGTTAAACTAGAGGCAAAATTACGGTTTTTTTGTAAAAATGAAAGTCGCTTGCGGTTTTTTGTCTATTTTTGCCGCATAAACAACCCTAAAAACAGAAAAACTATGAGATTAGACGGACGCAGAGAAAGTACCAACGTGGAAGACCGTAGAGGAAAGAAAACGGTCGCAGCCGCCGGAGGCATTGGCCTTGGTGGTATCCTCATTTATTTGCTTATCAGTTTCATGGGCGGCGATGCCAGTGCCGTGATGGAACAGATGCAACAACAAGGCAGCTCGACAGAATATGTCGAAGACGGCAAAGACTACAGCCAGGTGGATGTGGAGCTGATGACGTTCTGCAAGCAGATCCTTGCCGGCACCGAGGACGTGTGGACCAGGGAGTTCCAGAAAATGGGCCGCACCTACCACGCTCCCAAGCTGGTCATCTTCGCCGATGCCGTCAGCTCGGGCTGCGGCAACGCCACCTCGGCGGGCGGACCTTTCTATTGTTCCGCCGACAAGACGGTGTACCTCGACCTTGAGTTTTTCAAGAGTATGAAACGCCAGATCGGGGCCGATGGCGACTTTGCCTACGCCTACGTCATCGCACATGAGGTAGGTCACCACGTCCAGAACGAACTCGGCATTCTCGGCCAAGCCCACCAGCAAATGGCGCAATACGGCCGCAATACGCCCAAGTCAAACGAAGTGAGCGTGCGCCTTGAGCTTCAGGCCGACTTCTTCGCTGGCGTTTGGGCCTACAACGACAACAAAATGTTCGGCTCGCTTGAAGACGGCGACATCGACGAAGCCCTCAATGCTGCCTCCAAAATCGGCGACGACTATCTGCAAAAGCAGGCCTATGGTCGCACCGCCCCCGAAACCTTCAACCACGGCACCAGCGCTCAGCGCTCACGCTGGCTGAAGAAAGGCCTCTACACGGGCGACGTCAGCCAAGGCGACACCTTCTCGCCAGCCTACAGCTCGCTGTAAGACAAATGCCTGAATTTTGGGAAAGCTATGAAGCGTCAGTGCGACACTGGCGCTTCTTTCTTTTTGCGGTCGTGGCGCCAAATCTGCCAGCTGTTGAACAGGTTTTGGAGGATAGCGTAGAAGGCCAAAACCACCGACGTGAGCGGATGCAGGTAATGGTTGGCCATCCAAATGCCCATGGCTGTGTTTTTCTGTCCGAGAAGCTGTCCGCCCGCAATGACGTCGCCGTATTTGCTGCCAATCCATTTGCCGAGGGCGAACTGAACCGCGCAAAACAGCAGCGAAACCACGCCAAGCCACAGGATGACATTCCAGTTTCCCTCGCCGTGCAAAAAGATGAAGTCGATGGTTTGCCCGATGGTGAAGAGCAACGCCACCGACCACAAATAGAACGACAGACCCTTGTAGCGACTCAAAACACGGTTCGCTTTAGGCAGCCAAAGCTGTAGTATCAAGGCGATGAAAAACGGCAGCCCGATAACCACACCCACGCGCCGCAGAATGGACAGAAACGAGGCCATGAACGACAGCTCGGGATGCACGCCGATGAGGGTGAAATAGGCCGGTGCGACAATGGAAATCACCAAGTTGCCGATAATGGTGAAAGACGTTACCGTTTGGCGGTCGGCCCCGAGCATGCAACTTACAACTGCCACTGAGGAGGCCACAGGACACAGTGCGGCCATCATCACGCCTTCGGCGATGACCGGTCGGGCACCCAAAGCCATCAGCAAGGCATACAATCCGATACTCACCACAATTTGGAACAGCAGAATCCAGATGAACATCGGGCTGAATTTCAGTTTGCGCACATCCACCGCCGTGAAGGTCAGCAGGAGGATGGAGAAAATGAGATAGGGCACTGTCACGCTGAATGTTGCACAAAAGCGGTGCAAAAGCAGCCCTAAAACGATGGCTATCGGAAGGATGTAACTCCTGATTTTTTGCATTATTCCTGGTTTTGGGCTGCAAAATTGCGAAATTAATGCGTACCTTTGCCGCTTCAACCCTAAATGATATGAAAAAACACCTTTTATTAATCGTCGCCCTGGCGCTGCTCGCTTGCAGTTGCTGCGACAAGACCAATGAACAACAAAACGAAACCGCCATGAACACCACTATGGACGACCTGCTGACGCGCCGCAGCGTGCGCAGCTACACCGACGAAGTGCCTCCGCGCGAGCTTATCGAAGAAATCTGCAAGGCGGGCACCTACGCTCCAACGGGCATGAACAAGCAAGCCCCCATCATCGTGGCCGTCACCAACCGTGAGGTGCGCGACCGTTTGAGCCAACTCAACGCCGCCGTCTTCGGCCCTGACTTCGACAGCGACCCGTTCTATGGCGCACCCGTCGTGTTGGTCGTCTTGGCCGACACCACCGCCGCCATGACATGGAAGGAAGACGGTTCGCTGGTGATGGGTAACCTGCTCAACGCAGCACATGCCAAAGGCCTTGGCTCATGCTGGATTCACCGCGCAAAGGAGGTCTTCGAAACCGAAGAAGGCAAGGCCATCCTCACCGAACTCGGCATCGACGCCGAAAAGTATGTCGGCATCGGAAACTGCATCCTCGGCTATGTGAAGGGCGACTATCCCGAAGCCAAGCCGCGCAAGGAGAACTACGTTTATTGGATTGAATAGGAATTCGACAGTTATCGGCCATCTGGCGTGTTTCGGCGCCTATTGCATCTTCGGGTTCAACATCGTGTGCTGCAAGAACATCTCCAACGCGCACGTGTTGAGCCCTATGGATTTGTTTTGTCTGCGTGCCATTGGGGCCACTGCGCTCTTTTGGCTGCTCTCGCTGTTCATTCCGAAGGAGAAAATAGACCCCAAAGACCTGCCGAAGATTTTCGTGGCCTCCATGCTTGGGCTGTTCCTTACCCAGGTCAGTTTTTTGAAAGCCATTACTTTGGCCACCTCCATCGACGTGAGCATTGCCAACACTTGCACGCCCATCATGACCATGTTTGTGGCTGCCATCGCCTTGAAAGAACCTATCACGGGCAAGAAAATCGGCGGGGTTTTGATGAGTTTGGCAGGTGTCTTGCTTTTGATTTTCAATTCGGTAGGATTAGGAGGCGGCGCGTCCGAGACCCAGCCGATGGGCATTGTGCTCACCATCGTCAATGCGCTGACCTTTGCCCTTTATCTCGGTATTTTCCGCCCGCTGATTGCGAAATACAACGTGGTTCACTTCATGAAGTGGATGTTTTTGTTTTCTATGCTCGTCGCCCTACCGTTTAATGCGCGGCATCTCGTGCAAGTGCCTTTTGGCCAGATGGAAAGCAAGGTGCTTTGGCAGGTGGCCTACGTGGTGGTGTGTGCCACTTTCGTCGCCTATTTCCTGATTCCTGTCGGACAAAAACGCTTGCGCCCCACCTTGGTCAGTATGTACAACTACACACAACCCATCATCGCCACGCTCATCAGTATCATCATCGGTTTGGATCGAATGACATGGCAAAAGGTGGTGGCTATGGTGTTGGTTTTCACAGGTGTATGGATTGTGAACCAAAGCCGGGCAGCAACACATTTTCAATCTAATAACACAGAAAAATAAGATGAAAAAACCTCTACTTTTCTTTTTCGTGCTGTCTTTGATGGTTTCATGCAGCCGCCAATCGTATTACCAAACCGGCGACCTGCTTTTTGTGGAAGGCTCGGCATCGGGCGCGATGGACCAAGCCATTATGGGCAGCACAGGCGCGATGGTGCATGTGGGTATCGTTGAGGTGGTCGGCGACAGCGTCTTCGTCATCGATGCGGCACCCCAAACCGGTGTTTCGCGCCGACCGCTTGATGCCTTTCTCGAAGCCCAAAAGGACTACGAAGGAAGACTTCCTGCTTTACACCTGATGCGCCTGAAAAACAACCGAGAAGCGGCCTCTTTCGTGGCTCAAGCCAAAAGCCTTTGCGGTGCTGAATACGATTTCAGCTTTATGCCCGACAACAAAAAGTATTATTGCAGCGAATTGGTTCATGTATGCTACCAACGCAAGGGCGAGCCGCTGTTTGAGGCAGTTCCGATGAATTTCAAAAACGAAGAAGGCGGCTACGACGAGTTTTGGGTGCGTTTGTTTGTGAAACAAGGCATGGTGATACCGCAAGGGGTGTTGGGCACCAATCCTGATGCGATGTTTCAATCGAACCTATTAATGCATGTAGAGCCGCGCCATGGCACGACTCTACATGATTGATTCTGCGTTTTTCCGGTTTATTTCACCACAATCTTTTTGACAACCTGCCCGCCGTTGGCTTCAATGTGCATCATGTAGATGCCTTTGGCCATTTGCGAGAGATCGATGTGGGCTTGGTCGCTTTCTTGGGCGGCATTGTAAACCGTTTGCCCATAGGTGTTTATGATTCGAATGTGGCTTAATCCATCGCAGGTTACGGAAATTTCGCCTGAGGTTGGGTTGGGGAATACCTTGGCGGCAATATTGCTTTCCGCAAGTCCTACGGTGTTCTGGAAATGGGCCACGAGATTGCGATTGTATTCGATAGTAAAGGTGTATGACAACTCTTCTGAAACCACAACGCCATTTTCCGTCCAATTCAGGAAGGTCCAGTCTTCGTTGGGGATGGCGCTAACGGTGACTTCTTCTCTCCAATCGAAAGTGCCCGATCCTGTTATGGTAGCGCTTTCAACAGGGTCGGCTGTGGCGACAATGGTGTAGGTCTTGCGACTGAAGTTGGCCACAAGATTGCGATTGCTGGTGATTACGAACACGTAATAGTCGCCAGTGTAAACCACTTCTCCATTTTCAGTCCAATTGAGGAATTCGTATCCTTCATTAGGAAACGCCCGTGCGCAAACTGTCTGACCGTATGTACCGTGAGTGTCGCCTGCAACATGGCCTCCTTCTGTCGGGTTGGCCGAAAGGGTAATCGAAAACTCTTCGATGAAATGGGCCACATATTCCGCAGACTCTACGACGGTGAAAGTGCAGCTGGGGGTGGTGGCACCCAAAACCCCGTTCTTTGTCCATTTCTCGAACACATAGCCTGGAGCTGCTGTGGCGGTCAAAGTGCAGCTTTGTCCGTAAGTGAAGCTTCCGCCGCCAGTGACGGTGCCGCCGTTGGTCGGGTTGGCCGTGGCCGTAATGGTGAAGCTTTGGGCTTGGAAGTGAGCCACATAGTTTGCCGACTCAGTAACGTTGAAGGTGTAAATCGGGTTGGTCGAAACTTGTGTTCCGTTCTTGGTCCAGCGGAGGAAGGTGTAACCCGAGGCAGGTGTGGCGGTCAAAGTGCAGGATGCGTTGTAGTTGAAGCTTCCGCCGCCAGTGACGGTGCCGCCGTTAATCGGGTTGGCTGTGGCGGTGATGGTGTAGGTTTGCACTTGGAAATGGGCCACATAACTCGCCGTTTCGGAGACGGTGAAGGTATATTGGGCATTGGTGCTCACCTGCTGGCTGTTCTTGGTCCAGCGGAGGAAGGTGTAACCCGAGGCAGGCGTGGCTTGCAGGGTGCAACTTTCGCCTTGGTTGAAGGTGCCAGCACCAGTAACGGTGCCGCCGTTGGTCGGATTGGCCGTGGCGGTGATGGTGTAGGTTTGGATTTGTTGCTCGAAGTTGGCCACCAAAGTGCGGTTGGCCGTAACGTTGAAGGTGTAGTTGGCGTTGGTCGAGACCACGGTGCCGCCTTCGGTCCAATTGACGAAGTCGTAGCCTTCGTTGGCCGAGGCCGAAACGGTGCAGGATGTGCCTTGGTTGAAGGTGCCGCCGCCTTCGACGGTGCCGCCCTCGGTCGGGTTGGCCGACACGCTGACGGTGTATTGCGTAACAGCGCCGCTGACGTTGATGTCTTGGATGTAAGGCTGGCGTTGCGGCTTGGTGACCACAATTCTCACTTGTCCCGAAGTGATGCCAGCCTCAACGGGCACACTCACCGTGCCCGAAGCCGGCACCAAAGCCGTGCCTTTCAGCACATTGTTCTGCGAAATGGCCACATACGAGCCTTCTTGTGCGTTCACTTGGAACGAAGTGGCGCCCGACGGGAAAGTGGCGGCGTGGTTCACGTTGTTGGCCGTCGGGTTCACGCGGTAGGGCATGATGGAACCGTCGCCGAGCACATGGTAGGCCTGCCAGTAATAGAGCTGGTTGGAGCTGGTTTGGTAGTTTCCGGCATGGGCGTAACATACGGCGATGTTGCCCAAGAATGTCATGGAAGAAACGGTGTTGTAAGTGTCGTCCATCCAAACGCCATCATACACACCTGTAGCCGTGTTGTTGATGTTGGGCGTGTTGCTGAAGGTGTTGGTGGCACCCACACCAAAGTAGTAGTCTTCATACCAGTAGGTGTTGGGACAAGAGCCGATGTAGCTGTAGGCGGCTTTGTTCTCGCCACGAATCATGGCTTCGCCGAAGCAGGGGCCTCCGCTGTAACCGAAATTGCCCGACAAGCAGCAGTTGCCCATGGCCAGGAAATACTTGTTGGCGTTAGTCAGCTGGTTCACGTTGCTGTTGGTGAACTGCGGGTCAGACCACTCCTGATGGTAACCGTGGGCGGTGTAGTTGGCAAACCCCACGCCGGTATTTAGGTTGTTGTAGCAGCCTGCGTATGAATTGAGGTAAGCATACACGTTGGTGAAACCGTGGGCGGCGTTATAATAATTGTTGGTGGCATAGTTGATGGTCGGCTGGCCCACGCGAGGGTTCCAATAACTGTCGGCACCGGCGATGAGCAACACGTTGTTCAAATAGCTCGGGTCGGGCATGGTGTATTGCTCGTATTGCAGAATCTTGTTGATGATGTTGGTCAATTGGGTGGTGTTTTCGGCCGACATACGGCTGTAGAACATGTCGGGGAAGTAGTCGTTGTCCACTGTGCCGTAATACAAGTCGGTCACCTTCTGGGTTTGGTTTCCCGTTGTGTTGGCCACTTGAGCCACGTCGCCCACGATGACGAGGAAAGTGGGCGTCTTGCCTTGGCCGACGCCTGTGTTGTAAAGATTCTGGATATAGCTGCGGATGGCACTGTATGTGGATCCTGTTTCTGCCGTGGTATAAACGCTCACCTCGAAGCCTTTTTGGGTTTTCCAATTCACCCATGGCTCAAGCGCGTTCACATAGTTTTGCGGGGCAATCACCATCATGTGGACGGGATAGGCCATCAAGTCGGGGTGGTCGTCATACACGGATTGGATGGCGCGGTAGTTGAACATTTGCTTATAGACGATGTCGAAATACGGGCTGTAGGTGCTGAGCAGCATACGCTCGGTTTCTTGGAGGTCGGCGCCGTCGAAGCTCACTTCCACTTCAATGTCGTTGAACACGCGCAAGGTGTTGGCGGCGGGATTGTAGCTCACGGGGTTAATCACTAACGAGCCGATTTGGATGCCGCGCATCGTGCCTTGCACCTCGATGGTGGCTTCGGGAGCCGTGGCGAGGCTGCGGGTTTGGTAGGCTGCGGCGTTATACACAAACTCGATGTCCTCGGGGCGTTGGTCCTTGCGGACGGAAGCCTGACGCGGGACGAGTGTGTTGATGCCGTAGTCGGACAAACGGTAGTCCGTGGTCGTGTAGTTGGTTACGCTGACGCGCGGCGTTGCCCCGAAAGGCACGGCCAAAAGCTGGTGCGAGGCTGGCAGTTGTGGCGTGCCGATTTCGCCCGAGGCATAGGTGCCTTCGATGGCGATTTCAGAGAAAGTGCCACGTTCTGTGGTCAGTTCGATGCTCTCGATGGAGCCGTAGCTGAAGGTGGCGCGAAGCGACGAGAAGTCGCTCTTCACGATTTCAGCTTTCGATTCGTGGCGCAAGTCAATGCGGCCGTTCTGTGCCACAGCAAGCATCGTGCTCAAGGCCAGAACAAGGAGTAAGGTTAGTTTTTTCATGTTGAGAGTATTAATAAAGGTGCAAAAATAACCATTTCAATGGATTATTTAGAAAAAAGGTTAAAAATCATGCAAAATATCATTTCACAGTGAACCTTACACCCAAATAAGCCCGAATGCCGCTCAGCGGTCCCCAAACCATTGAGGCGTCGAAATCCTCGCTTTGTGGGTTGTCGGCGGAGATGATGGGGTACTTTTGCGTGTAGTTGGTCAGGTTTTCGCCACCGACATAGATTTCCCAATACTTTCCTAAACTCTTGGTAACCTGTGCGTTCATGATGACATAGAAGGGCGAGCGTTCAATGTTTTGTCCATTGGCCACGGCGGAGGCGTTGCCGCTCAGGTCGGGCACACGGCTGTCGCCGTTGAACTGTGTCGTCAGGTCGAACTGCCAAGTGCCTGGCGCGTATGACATCGTCACCAAACCTTTGTATCGGTTCACGAAAGGCTTCTCGCGCAAGGTGTCGTTGATGGTCATTTTCACGTCATTGTAGCGGAAGGCCAAGGTCAGGTCGAAGTCCCTGAAAATCTCGCAGTTGGCCTCGATTTGGGCACTGTTGGAGTACGACTTTCCGTTGAGGTTGTAGATGCGTACTTGGTGCGCGTCAGCGTCGCGGTCGAGGACGATTTGGTTCACGAAATCAGTGCGGTAGAAGTCGGCATTGATGACAATCTCGCGCCAGCCGATGTCGATGCCCTTGGTCAGGTTGAGTCCGTAGTTCCAGGCTTCTTCCATCTTCGGCGTGTCCACAAAGACGATGTGCCGTGACGAGGCAAACATCGTGGAGTTTTCGGCCAGCACGTTGGGCGAGCGGTAGCCCTTGCCAGCCGAAAGGCGCAACGTCAGCTCGTCGTGCGTCTTGAAGCGCACGTGCAGGCGCGGCGTGTAGAGCAGTTTTTGGTAGTAGGTGTTGTAGTCGGCCCTCATGCCCGCAATCACGCTCCAGTGGTGGTCGTCGTTGAAGACATACTCGGCAAACACTCCGGGAACATGCTCAATGCGTTGGAAAGTGCTGTCGTTCAGGCTTTCGTCGTATTTGTCGTAGGAATAACTCGCGCCGACGGAATATTTGTGGTGGTCGTTCACCAAATAGGAATCGAAGAGCAGGTTGGCGTAATAAGAAAGCTGGGTGGCATTGTAGTCGGTCCTGCCAAAATAGGCGGACTTCAAGTCGTGGTAAACGAATTGCTGTTGCAGGCCGAGACTGGTATTGTCGCGGTCGAAGAGGAAACCCGTCTTGGAGAACGCCTCGTAGCGCGTCGTGTTGATGAGGAAGTGCATGTCGTCGCTATCGCTGGCGGTATTGTGGTGCATCATGCCGCCGAAGCGTCGCTCGCTCAGTGCCTTCGCTCCCCACATGCCCTCGAACCAGTCTTTGGCGTAATTGTAGCGCACAAACAAGTTGCCTTGCGTCACCATCGGGTCGTCCATGAAGCCGTCGCCGTTGTCGTCCATCGACATGAAGTTGTGGTTGGCGTGGCCGAGCACCATCATGCTGCCGTGCTTGCCCACGTTCCAACGGGTGTTGAAGTTGAGTTCCGTCATGGTCATCGTGCTGCCGTAAAGGTTGAGAAACAGCTTTTCGCTCTCTCCTTCTTCGGGTTTCTTGTAATCGACGTTGATTTGTCCGCTGATGCTTTCGTAACCGTTTCTGACAGAGGAAGTTCCCTTCGAAATCTGGATGCCGTTCATCCAAGTTCCGGGGACGTAGTTCAGGCCGAAAGCCGAAGCCAAACCACGGAAATTGGGCATGTTTTCGGCCATCATTTGGGTGTAGAGTCCGCTCAAGCCGAGCAGTTCGATTTGCTTCGCGCCTGTGACGGCGTCGCTGTAGCTGACATCCACCGAGGCGTTGCCCTCAAAGCTCTCGGCGAGGCTGCAACAGGCCGCGCGGCGCAAGCCTTCCGAGGTGATTTCCTGAACGGCTATCGGCTTGATGGTGTTGAGGTAAGAAGCCTTTTCGCGTGCCTTGATTTCCACCTCGTTCAGCATGTGGGCGGAGAGGAAAACATGGTCGTAATGCGCGGGGTCGTGCATGTGGTGGATGGTGTCGTTCTCGTAGCTGATGCAACTGAACACGAGGCAGCAAACGGTTTCGTGCAGCGGGATTTTGTAGTGCCCGTGGGCATCGGTCACCACGCCCTCGTTGACGGTTTTCCAATACACGTTCACGCCCGGCAGCGGCATTTTCTCGCCTTTCTCGTTTTGTTCATAGACCGTGCCTTCGATGAAGCCTTGGGCAAACGCGCCCGTGGCAAAGGCCATTAATAATAAGGTGATAAGGGTTATTTTATTGGTTTTCATAGTGTTAATTGTTGAATTGTTTAACTGTTTAATTGTTGAAAGACGCGGGACTTCGGGACGCGAGACTGCGGGACTATCCTCACGCTTCTAACCGTCATTGCGGGCGCAGACCCGCAATCCCCATAGCAATTAGGATACGTCTTCGCGTTTATGAGATAGCGGATCAAGTCCGCTATGACGGTGAAGGCTCGGGTTTAGTATTCCCGTTCTCACATCTCGGAGGTTTATTAGAAAACCAAAGGATTAAGTTTCAGCGAAGAAAAAAACACAATCCGTTCTCGCCCAGAAAGGAATTTAAGTGTCTTTCGTGAGGAATGCTGTCGGAAAACCGTGCTCACTTGTGCGCACAATTCCTTCAAGTCAAGGTGGGGGAGAAAGCAAGATTGTAGGCTGATAATCAGGTGTTTGTCGGGCGAAAAAACGTAGTTGTCGGTGAACTGGATCTTGCTGTCGAAGTCCTCGCAGCAGCACTTGGTGCTGAAGTGGGCGACATCGTGCGGCAAGTCCGCTTCCTCGTGGTCATGCTCGTGGTCGTGATGATGCCCCAAGCAATGCACACACGCCGAGGCGGCATCGACGAAGCTGCCCGTAAGGTGGTGGTCTTCAGTACAATAGTGGAACTTCACGTCCCAACCCACGGAAACGAACAGCACCACGAGGGCCAACAAGAACGAACCGATTCGTAACAAGCGTTTTTTCATGCCGCAAAATTAGTCATTTTTTCCGTTTCCAAGTCTGCGAGCGACCCAAAAGTCCGGCCTTGTCCAACGAGCCGCGCAGGACGAGTTCGTCGGTTTTGGCTTGATAGGTCGCCTTGCCGAAGTAGGTCTTTTGGCTTTCGGGGTCGTAGATTTTGCCTTTCAGTTGGTCGCCGTGTACCTTCATGCCGATGAAAATCTTGGTGCCGACCACGCCTTCGTAGTCTTTCGGATAAGGCGCTTTCATCACCTGATACTTGCCGTTGGCGTCTTTCTCGTAAAGCGTGGTGATTTCAGCTTGATAAGTGCCTTTTTCCTCATAAATCCTGACGGTGGAGCGCATGTCGCCCGTCTTGTCGTCGAAGGTGTTCCACTGGCCGAGCATCTTGCTCACTTGGGCTTGGGCAAAAGTCGCCGTGGCGAGGAAAAGGAGTAGGAAGAGGAGTTTTTTCATCGTTGATGTGTTCTGTTTGATGCCTGCAAAAATACAAAAATTTTGTATCTTCGCCGCTGAAACAAAAACAAAACCAACGACTATGGCAGACGGATACTTGGAAAAACGCTATGAGGAAGTCTTTGGCAAAGGTGCCAAAAAGACCGTGGTAAAACATACCTCAATCGATACTTTATTTGAAAAAAACCGCAGCTATCGCGGTTATAATCAGGAATTTGTGGTGAAGCGCGATATGCTGGAGCGCATCGTGGCAGTGAACGCCAAAATCGCCTCGGCAAAGAACCAGCAAGTGCTTCGCTTCAAGTTGGTGACCAAGGAAACGGGCGCGGAAATCATCACGCAAAACATGAAACTCGGCGGCTTGCTGCCTGAATTGCACCTGCCTTTCCCTGACACGGAGCCCGAAGCCTTCATCATCATTTGCAGCACGATTCCCGAAACAAAATTTGTTGACATCGACCTTGGCATTGCTGCCCAAAGCATGTTGCTGAAAGCCACCGAAATGGGCTTGAACGGCATCATGATTGGTGCGTTCAACAAAGCCAAAATCACCGAAGCTTTCAATTTGCCCTACGAACCGCTTCTGATTTTAGCCATCGGCAAAGGCAACGAGAAAATCAAGTTGCAGCCCGTGGATGCTGGCGAGAAATTGGCGTATTATCGCGATGAAAACGGTGTGCAATTTGTGCCTAAGATTCGGTGGGAACAATTAATCATTGAATAATTCTTGTCACCTTTTGCGTCATTGCGAGGAGGAACGACGAAGCAATCCAGAGCGCAAAATCTGTTTTCTGGATTGCTTCGCTACGCTCGCAATGACGCAAAGCGGCGCCTTTTTCGTACTATTTCTTTGGCTGTTTTTCTGCCAGCTTGAAGTTGATGGGTATCTGGTAGCTCACTGGAACGGGTTCGCCTTTCATCATCCCGGGCTTCCATTTCGGCATGGACTTGATGACGCGCTCGGCCTCCTCGTCGCAGCCACCGCCGATGCCGCGAAGGAGTTTAACATTCGACACGCTGCCGTCTTTCTCTATCACCATGCGGATAAACACGCGACCTTCAATGCCTTTGTCCCTCGCCTCTTGCGGATAGTTGATGTTGTTGGCGATGTATTCCATCAGCTTCTGATCGCCGCCAGGGAAACTCGGCATCTCCTCCACGATTTGATAGACACCGTCTTCATTGGGCTTCATTTTGTCAAATGGCGGATTGCCTGAAAATGTTGCTCTTGAAGTTCTGCATGAAGCCCCTTTGTTCTCATCTCCTGCGACAACCGTTTTCACTGTGGTTTTGTCTTCATCTTTCGTTTCATCGAGCTTAAACATGATGGGAATCTGATATGACACGCGGGCCGGTTTGCCGTCTTTCATTCCAGGTTTCCATCTTGGCATTCCGCGCACCACGCGCGCGGCTTCCTCATCGATGCTATAGCACACACCCCGAAGCACCTTCACGTTGGAAACGAGGCCGTCCTTTTCCACGACAAAGGAAACGAACACTCTGCCTTCTTTGCCTTCTTTGACGGCATCTTCAGGGTAGTTGATGCCACTTGCCACGAACTGCATCAATGCATCCGTACCACCAGGAAATTCGGGCATCTCGTCCACAATTTGGAAGACGCTGTCGTTCACGGCTTTGTCCTGTAGTGTTTGGTAAAGGTCTTCCTTTATGGTTTGGAAGACGCTGTCGTTTGAGGAAGCGTCTGCCAGCGTCGAAAGACCACCCAAAAGGGTTTCCAAAGATTCTTCCGTGATGCTGAAAGGCTCGGCGAGGTATTGAGCCAGATCATCGTCCACTTCCCAGTGAAGGCGCATGTTGCCGTGGGGCGTACCGTCGGCATTGTGTGTGGTAATGGTCATCGTCTTGAGCGGCTCACTGGTATCCGGGTCTAAAACATCGGAATCGGAAGTCACGCATTTGACGTAGGAACCATCTTCGTTGTAGATTACGGTGTCCTTCAATTGGAATGGATAACCGTTGTCGTCGCGGATTTCGAACTTGCCCATTTCAACTGTAATAGGCTTGTCGGCGGCCTTTTGCTCCTGCGCCGTCACTTTCGTGTTGGCAATCAGCAGGACAGCCAGCACCGGCAATGTCGCCAAGAGCCTCCACCAGAGGCCCTTGGCCTTTTCATTTCTTGTAATCATCTTGATTCTTTTTTTGGTTAGGATTAAACTGAAATTATTGCTCATTCCGCTGAAGTCGCCGGCCGTGCACTGCTGGAGAATCAGCATCATGTAGTTTCGTTTGTCAATACCCGTGGCCACCACGTCGCGGTCGGCCTGGTATTCGTGAAGGCTCTGCAACTCCTTCTTATACAGGTAAATGAATGGGTTGAACCATTGCAGAATCATCATCACCTCGGCGAAGAGGATGTCCCACGAATGGCGGTGACTGATGTGGCTCATCTCGTGCCGCATGATGTCGGGGGACACGTTTTCGTCGGGAAAGAAGGCATAGCGGAAGAAGGAGAACGAGCCTTTTTCGTTGCCCGTGAACACTGCCGTGTAGCCGTCCATCTTGCGCTTCGGCGAGCGGATGATGAGCGCGACGAGTTTCCCTAATTTGAAGAGAAACAGGAGCGTCATCACGCCGACACCTATTAAATAGACGCCACCGAGGATTTGCCACAGGCTGACATGCGTCTTTGAGGTTTCAGCCACCATAGGCGCATCAGGCATGACGGGCTGACCGTCGGGCGTGACGACGATTTCGTTCAGCATCGATCCGCCAAAGAGGTTTTGTTTCAAGGTGACCACCTGCGGCGCTTCGTGGCCCACAAACAAGCCCATCAACGGCAAAGCCAAGGCAAACAACAGGCTTGCAAGCAAATACATACGGTTGAATTTCAGTCGGTTGGTATTGCTGAACAACAGACGGTAAGCGACCCAGAGCACCGCGATGCTCGCCGCGATGGGCAACACGTGACCGATAATCATTTCTTGCGCGTTCATGGCTTAACTCCTTTCTGAAGCGATGGCCTCGTCGATGGTTTTTCTCATTTCCTCCAACTCCTCAATGCTGAAATTCTCCTTTTTGGCGAAGGCCGAAACGAGGTCAAGGTAGGAATTGTTGAAGTAGCGTTCCACCACGCTGCCGAGGTAGCGGTGCGAGTATTCCTCACGGCTGATGGCGGGACTGTAGCGATGGGCGCGGCAGAAGGTTTCGTGCTTCACGAACCCCTTCTTTTCAAGGATTTTGATGATGGAAAGCACCGTATTGTAAGCAGGCTTGGGTTCGGGATAGGCCGCCATGATTTCGTTCGCAAAACCTTGACCGACGTTCCAAATGACTTGCATCACTTGCTCTTCGGCTTTGGTTAATTCTCTCATTTTGATGATGTTGTCGTTCCAATTTTCTTTTTTTCGTGCCATTTTTTCCTCTTTTTTAATGCTTTAACGCTGCAAATATAGATATTATTTTGAATATACAACTATTTTTTTAGTTTTTTCTTTCGGCTTCTGTTTCAGGGGATTTTTTGTGTTTTCACGAAAAAAATACGGAAAATCACTACCTTTGCCCCATGGAACAAAACCTCCTCCAAACGAATATCGCTTATCTGAAAGGCGTTGGGCCGAAGAAGGCCGAAGTCCTGAAGAAGGAATTGGGTGTGTTCACTTATCAGGATATGCTCAACCAGTTTCCGTTCCGTTATATCGACCGGAGCCAAATCCAAAAGGTGGCCTACATCAACGACGAAAGCGTTTATTATCAATTGGTTGGAACGATTTCAAACATCAAGATGATTGGCGCACCGAGGGCCACACGTGCCACGGGCGTTTTCACCGACGACAGCGGCAGCATCGAAGTGGTGTGGTTCCGTGGACTGAAATGGCTCAAGAACCGTTTCAAGCCGGGCGTGAAGTATGTGCTTTTCGGCAAGGCCAGCGAGTTCAACCACAACTACAATTTCGTCCACCCCGAAATCGAGGAGTACGACCCCAAAGACCCGCTCATCGGCGAGGGTTTGCAAGGCGTTTACAACACCACGGAGCGCATGAAAGACAACGGCTTGGGCACGCGCACCATCGCCAAGTTACAGAAACAGATTTTGCAGCAAGTCTATGATTTCATCCCTGAAACCTTGCCCAAAACCCTCCTTGAGGAAAACCAACTGATTCCGCGCAAATACGCTTATTATCAGATACATCTGCCCTCGAACAATTTTGAAATTCAGCGAGCCACGCGCCGACTGAAATACGAGGAGCATTTCTTCTTCCAACTCAAGTTGTTGCGCAACAAAATGCACCGTGAGCAAACGGTTAAGGGTCACGTTTTCAGCGTGGTAGGCGATTGTTTCAACAACTTTTACAGTAATCATCTGCCTTTTCCGCTGACCAACGCCCAAAAGCGCGTCATTAAGGAAATCCGCAAAGATTTAGGTTCGGGACACCAGATGAACCGCCTGCTGCAAGGCGACGTGGGCAGCGGCAAGACCATCGTCGCGCTGATGGTGATGCTCTTGGCCTTGGACAACGGCTTCCAAGCTTGCCTGATGGCACCCACGGAAATCCTTGCCTCACAGCATTTTGCCACGCTTCAGGAGCAACTGAAAAATATGGACATCAACTTCGCTCTGTTGACGGGTTCCACCAAAACAAAAGAGCGAAACCAAATCTATAAAAGCTTGGCCGACGGCACGATGCAAATCGTGGTGGGCACTCACGCG
>CADAVB010000010.1 GCA_902791165.1 uncultured Bacteroidia bacterium | reverse complement strand
ATGACCCTTTCTTGATGCTCGAAGGAGAAACGGCGCCGCGTTCCGAAATCGCTGAATTTCACTCCATTGCTAATAAGTTTGATGGCTTTATCGTAGGATTTCTTATATTCTTTATCTGCGTCGTAAGGCTCAAATTCGCCATTCAATTCGTGCATCAGCTCACTGACGGTAGCCAAAATGGGCATTTCCCAAAACACGGTGCGCCAGAGCAAACCGGTCACCTGAATGTGAAGATGGCCTTCCTCGTCTTGGCTTACTTCAACCTCGTTGGGACGCATGTGGAAACCGCGAAGGAAAGTGAAAAACCACAGCGGAAAATAGTAGCACTTTTTCTTCATGAAATGCACTTCCTCATCAGTTATTTTGATTTTTCCGTAGAGGTCGAACTGCTCGCGCAGTTTTTCAGCGAAACCCTTGGGATACACGGTGTTGTTACGGTCCACGAATGTGTATTGCCCTATGGCACGCGGAAATTTCTGCAAATAGGCATAACACACGCTAAAGGTGTATAAGTCGTTGTCTAACAGGCTGGTGATGATTTGTTTCATGGTTGATGTTATTTTGTGATTTCAAATTTCAAGATTTCAAAATTTTAGGATTTCAAGATTTTGGATTTGCATTTTCGGACGCAAGCATTGCGTCCCTCCAACTCCTAACTCACAACTTACTAATAATGCTCCTAATCTTGTCTGAAATATACTTCACCGAATTGGTTGTGTTCTCGATGACTTGCACCAAGTCCTTGCGCTTGATGATGTCGGTGAGGCTGTAGTTCAGTTTGAACAGCTTGCTGATGTAGTTGCCGTAAAGCTCGTCATTGTCGTGTTCCAAAGTCTTGATTTCGTGGCACAAACGAATGATTTCACGTCGTTTGGCCGGAACGTTCATCGATTCGAGGTCGCTAACGATGGCGCTGAGGCTTTCGGCAGCAAAAGCGATATTGGCCGTCATGGTGGTTAGGTCGTCATCAACGTCGGTGAAACGGCGGGTGAGGATGATGTTGGCCGAGTCGTCGATACGGTCGAGGAAGTTGTCCATCATCTCTGCCAGCTCGTGCACGTCCTCACGCTCGAAGGGCGTCAAAACGGTGTTGAACAACTGCGAGTAGAAGTCGCGCAGCACTTGGTCGCCGCTGGTTTCGCAAGCCTTGATTTCTTTTTTCAGGTTTTCAAGCTGTTGAAGGTCGGTTTCGGAAATCATTTGCCGCAAAAGCCTTGAAGCCTTTTCGATATAGTCGGCTTGCTGTCTGTAGAGCGGGAAAAACTTGGTTTCCTTCGGGACAAAAAACTGGAAAAAACTATTGAGGCTCATCGTTATTGCATTAAGAGGTTGAACAACAAGTTGAGCACACCGCTGATGACCAACGGCACGGGGATGGTGAGAATCCAGGAAAGAACGATACGCCGCGCCGTGACCCATTTCACGGACTTCACGCCATCGGTGAGGCCTACGCCGATAACGCCGCCCGTGATGGTATGCGTCGTGCTGACGGGGATACCGAGGAACGATGTGGCTATCAGCGTGGTAGCACCAGAAAATTCAGCCGAGAAACCGCGTACTGGCGTAATCTTGGCCAATCCGCCGCCCATGGTCTTGATAACGTTCTTGCCGCCAATCAAAATACCTAACGACATGATGATATAACACGTAACGGCAAGAGCATCCGGGATGTGAAAGTCTTTTGTGTGGTCATAAAACAGCCCGATGAAATCCTTTGTTTCCGCCGAAACGCCTTGTGTGGTAAAAACACTGGCCATCAAAATAGCAATGATACCCATGGTTTTGGGGGCGTCGTTGGAGCCGTGGCCGATGCAGAACGCAGCCGTCGAGAAGTGTTGCAGCACCTTGAAAATCTTATCGACTTTTTTTCGGGGACTATTTTTGAAAATGCGTAGGAAAAGGCACTCTAAAAAGAAACCCAAAAACAGACCGATGAGCGGTGATAAAACAATGAAAGCCAATGTAATAAGTATGGGCTTGTAATGCAACACAGCACTTCCGTTCACAAACCATGCCGCCCCGATGATGCCGCCGATGAGGGCGTGTGAGGTGGAGATGGGCATACCGTTTCGGGTGCACACCATCACCCAAATGGCCGCACCCACAAGAGCCGACAATATTAAATAAGGTGTGATGACGTTTTGATCGGCAAAGTTGGCCATGGTGTTGCCCACAGCAAATTGTTGGTTGAGCACCAATCGAATGATGATAAAGGCCGTAAACTCCCAAAACGATGCCCAAAGAATGGCTTGCATCGGACTCATCACCTTGGTCGCGATGATGGTGGAGATGGAGTTGGCCGCGTCGTTCATGCCGTTCAGGAAGGTGAAAATGAAGGCAAGTACGATGGAAAGGATGATGGCTATGGTAAGGAGGTTCATTACGATTCTTTTATGATAATGCTTTTCACGGTGGTAGTCACGTCCTTGGCACGGTCGGTGGTGTCTTCGATAACTTGTGCTATCTCCTTGAGTTTCAGCAGCTCGATTTCGTCTTGTTCGTTGCTAAAGAGGTAGGAGATGTAGTCGCCGTAAATGTCATCTACAGCGTGTTCGATAAGCGTAACTTTTTGACACAACTCGCTGATTTGCTGATGGTTCTTGCTAATATCGTCGAGCAAGCCGAAGATTTGCTTCATTATGGAGGCGTCTTCGTGGATGTTGTCGATAATCTCCTTGATTTGCTTGTCGATTTTCTTGGGGTTGTACATCAGGATGGTCTTGGCCGAGTGGTTGATGAAGTCGAGGAACTTGTCGAGGTCCATGGCAAGGGCGTTCATGTCTTCGCGGTCGAAAGGTGTGATGAAAGCCTCGTTGAGTTCCACATAAAACTCGCGCAACAGCTCGTCGCCTGTGGTTTCCTGTTTCTTGATCATCCTAGTGAGCAACTTGCGTTCTTCAGGGTCGTCGCTCTTAACAAGTTCCTTTAGGTATTTTGATGCAATTTGCGCAGTTTCAGCTTGTTTTGAATAAGTAGGGAAGAAGTGCTTCTCTCGACTTCCGCCTCTCGTGAAAAGATTGTTGAGTGCCATTTTCGGAATGGTTTTAATTTGTGGGCAAAAATAGCGAATTTAGTAGTAGGTTGGAAAAGAAATTGGAAAAACGAAACGATTTTTAGCCCCAATGCACTTTTAGTCGTCGCATGGCCTCTTCCACGGTTGTTTTAGGACAGGCCAAATTGATACGGAAAAAGCCGCTGCCGTCGGTGCCAAAATCTTTGCCCCGATTTAAGCCCAACATGGTTTCCTGGGTCATTTTTTGCCAAAGCGCTTCCTCGGTGAGGCCGTAACCGTTGAAATCGAGCCACATCATGTAGGTGGCTTCGGGTTTGCTGAATACCACTTTGGGCAAGTGTTCGGACAGAAAACCTGCGACATAATCGATGTTACCCTGCACATATTCAAGAAGTTGCCCAAGCCATTCGTCGCCTTTTTCCATAGCGGTTTGTGTGGCCACCTTACCAAAGATATTGCCCAGTTCGGCCTCCAGGGAGTGTACAAACGCATTGAAGCGTTGGCGCAACTCCGCATTGGGAATAATGGCCGTCGAGGTGGCTAATCCTGCCAAGTTGAAGGTCTTTGAAGCCGCATGAAACGTGATGCTGTTTTGGGAAAATGCCTCGCCAAGAGTGGCAAACGGCGTGTGTTTGTGGCCTGGCAAAACCAAGTCGCAGTGGATTTCGTCGGAAATGACCAACACCTTGTTTTTCAGACACATCTCGCCCAACTGTTGAAGTTCCTCTTTGGTCCAGCACCTTCCAACGGGATTGTGAGGATTGCAGAGAATCAGCATTTTGGCTGTCTTCAATTGCTGTTCCAGCAAATCGAAATCCATCTCATAGCCAGCCACACCTTTATTAATAAGGGGATTGCACACCAGTTTGCGCCCATGCTCCGTAACGGCATGATGGAAAGGCGGGTAAACGGGCGTTTGAATAATGATTTCGTCGCCAGGTTTGGTGAAAGCCAACACCGCCATATTAAAACCGCACACCACGCCAGGCGTAAACGATAACCATTCCGTTTGCACCTCCCATTGGTGGCGGCGTTTCAGCCACTCCTTAATCGACTGAAAATAAGGCTCATCCTTAAAATGATAGCCATAAACTGGATGCTCGGCCCGCTTGATGACGGCCTCACGAACGAAGTCAGGGGTCTCGAAATCCATATCAGCCACCCACATCGGGAGCACATCGGGACGGCCAAAAACCGCAGCACGCAAATCATATTTGATGCAGTTGGTATCGGCGCGGTTGATTATCTTGTCAAAATCGTATTTCATTGTGTTTTGGATTATTTGGCGCAAAGTTGCAAAAAAAATCGCTGATATAGCCTATGGTAACGAAAAAATGTGTACTTTTGCCGCGCAAAATCGTTCTTTGTTTAGGGGGAGTCGCATAGTGGCAATTGCAACAGACTGTAAATCTGTCCGGGAATCCGTTCGGTGGTTCGAGTCCACCCTCCCCCACAAGAGCAAAAGCACAAACAAGGTTGGTCTGGTAGCTCAGCTGGATAGAGCAACAGCCTTCTAAGCTGTGGGTCTTGGGTTCGAATCCCAACCGGATCACGCAAATCCCCTAAATGGAGTTTCAAGCCAGTTAGGGGATTGTTTTTTTGACTTTTCGGCATTTACTATCGTCTTTTTTCCGAAAAAAGACTTATTTTTGCAATCGTTATGAAATCAAAGAAGAGAAAAGACAAAAAGAAGCAGTTCAGCAGCGTGAAAGCGCTGCTCAAGGCCGACCGCGAACGGGAAATCGAGCAGTACGGCAAGCAGGTCAGCATGAGGCCTTCAAAAGTGCACAAATCGAAAAAAGACTACGACCGGAAGAAAAACAAAGTCGATGAGCGTGATTTGGAATAAAAGGATTTCCATGTTTAGATATAAAGGAATCAATTTTTGAACTTTTTTATGCCGAATTTTTGTTTTGTAATGGAATTGTTGTATTTTTGCGGCATGAATTAAAGGATTGTATCACCAAAACGTTACTAAAGAAAGGGAATTTACACCTTAATTAAATAAGAAAGCATAGAGACGAAAATACTTCTATCCTAAAATTTGGCGATTTTAAAGAAGAAGTGCTCACTAAGATTTAGTCAAAATGCTCACGCATGGCGTGGGCTAGACTATTTCACCGGGTGAGACAGGTTACGCCAAATACCTTGGATAGCGGGAAGCAGTCGAGCTTCACGCTTTTTTGTTTATGTATGAGGTGGAATAACACGAAGAGTTTGAAACAAGGATAACGATAACAAAAGAAAGGAGTAAAAAACATGGACAAAAACATCTTGAGAGTATTGCTTCTATTTGTTAGCATGATGGCTTTGACATCATGTAATAGTGCAAAAAGACAATACATGAATTCATTTGAAGAATTTGTTTCGCAAGTGGAGTCAAATCACACCACTTACACCTTGGAAGATTGGAAATGGTCTTTTGACAAGTTTAAGTCTTTCGAGGAGCAGTTTGAAACCTATCAGGAAAAAATGTCGAGTGATGACATTGCCGCAATTGCCGAATATGAGGAAAGGTATTTACGTACACTTTCACATGCGCCAGGAAATATAATATCGAATCTAACACCGTACATCTCTAGTTTCTTTGGCGAGGAGGGACTGGATTTGTTGCAAAGGTTTGGTGATGATTTAAATAATGTTTTTGAAGATATTAGAGACTTCCTAAACTTGATTAGAAAATGAATTTTTATTTGCAACAATAAACTAATACTCTTATGAAAAAAGAAAATTTATCGAAACTGGCTTCAATAGTAGTCCTTGCTGTATTGCTTGTGACTTTGACAGGATGTCCTCCTAAAGAATGCCCTGAAAACGACACCCCAATGAAAGAACAGGTGCGTGATTATCTCAATCATTGCAGTACTGAAGTTGCAGAACATCAATTTGCTTCTGGCTATTCGGCCTACTTTGATTTCTCTAATGGAATGCGATATGCCTATAACGTGCCAGAAAATCGGAAGAATCTTGAGAGTGTCACCAAACTCATCACAGGATTCAAAGACGAATGGGAGGTTTATTCGTTGGCTTACGACCAAGTGAAACGCGAAGACCTATCTCAAACCGAACTCTACCAAAAAATCATTAATACTAATTGTACTGCGATCAAAGCCCCCATTAATGTTGCCTTACGTGAGATTGTTAATGATGACAAACTTGCATTGCTAGTAACTGATTTCGAGGAATATGAAAAGTCGGACGTGATGGGTAAGGAAATCATTGAGGAAACAGCCTACGCTACTGAAGACTTTGAAGCATGGTTACTAAAAGGTGGAGTCATCAAATTCTACATTATGGATTTTGTGGAGACTCTAAGAAGCGGAAACCTCAACAAAAAACTTTTCTTTGTGGTCTTTGACAATAAGAAGATGGAATTGTCGAAAAAAATTGACCAATCAATGACTGGCGGGGCGCACAACTACCAAGAATATGTTTTGAGGAGAGATTCCTACCGTGTATTTACTGACTATCGCCCTGGAAAGGGAGGAAACTATGAAGATAATGCCGACCCAATGATCCTTCAGGAATATGGAAGTTATTCGGACGGACAAATAGAGTTCTATGACATGGCCAATCCATGGAGCACTGTGCTTTCTGAGTTGCACCAGGCCAAGCAAATGGACAAAAAATGCGAAGGTTTGCTCTATAAGCTTTATATTGATTTGTCGAATGAAGAAACACGCAACATCAAGAGTCTGAAATTGAAAATAACAGATATTACCGAAGACTTTTATGCATATTCAGACCATCAATTTGCCATGCGTTACAAACCTCAGTCTGTTGACGATGGAAATGGTAGTGAAATCATTCAGATTGACCCAAAATCACCAGAGGCTTGTTTTTATGATGCAGAAGGGAATCTACTTCCCGAATATGAGTACAAACCATTTAGTAAGCCTGTCGTCAACGAAGAATTGCTTGAAATCAATCAAGAAGCCTTTGAGAGGAGTCGAGCCGAAGATCCAAGCAAGACTCATATTATCATTGATTTTGCCAAGATATACTCTGATGCTGAGTTTCAGGATAACGAGATAGGCAGTTGCAATCTCGTCGATGAAGAATTATTTGAGAGGATATCCAGGTTTGATGGGCATGTGCTTCAAGTGGATGTTTGCGTGGCTTATACTAGTTTCGACAATGCGTCAAAGCTAAACCAATTATTTGATTTCAAGTCGAATATTTGGA
Source organism: uncultured Bacteroidia bacterium (assembly GCA_902791165.1). GTDB lineage: Bacteria > Bacteroidota > Bacteroidia > Bacteroidales > F082 > Limimorpha. Next base: position 121,603 of record CADAVB010000010.1, on the reverse strand, counting down.
ATAAAGACGGGAGCAAGATGGTTAGGGATTTGAATAAAACAAATGACTGCATCTCTCGGTCAATACTCAATGTTCTCCAACAGAGCAAAGGACTTGATTATGACGGAGAAGTGGTACATACCTACATTATTAAAGGATAAGAGTAAATCAATCAACTAAAATTATTAATCACTTAAATTCAAAAATTATGGTGTTATTACAAGCAGCAGCTAGAGTTGCGTCAAAGACCGCAACCATCCCAAGCGTTCAGCCCGACATGACAGTAGTTTTGGTCGGTGTACTATCCGCTTTAGTGTTCCTTTTGTTGGCTATGCTCGTTGCCAACATGATTAAGTTTGAACCAGGAGCCAACCCAAGAGATCCACAGAAACGTCGGTTGTGGTTTTGGTTGTTTGGCATTTTGGCTACGGTGCTTACATTTGTGTTACTTTTCTTCGTATTCAATCCTGACATGACACCGACTATGGTCAACAGCCTCTCCAAAGTCACACCAGCCCAAAAGGCAGCTTTCAAAAAAGCTTATGACCATTACATGTTGATGGCAGGCATCTCAGCTGGAATTACTTTCGTGTTGTATGTGCTTTTAGGTTTTGTTTTAAGCAAGATTTTCAAGACCAAGAAAATCGGTAACTGGTTCTAAACATCAATATAAAAATGTGAACTGAATATGGATAACAGTAAATTATTTGTGATTGCCATTGGCGGCACAGGCATGAGATGCCTTGAGTCGTTTGTCCATTTGTGTGCTATCGGCATGTTTGATGGAAGGGAGATCAATGTCCTTACCCTTGATACTGATTATTCCAATGGCAACAAGAGTCGTGTGGAAGGTTTGATTGAATTGTATAATAAGGTGAAGAGCGATGGCGCTAACGAAGGTGGCGCCAATACAGACACCTTCTTTTCGGCCAAAATCAAGTTGTATAAGTTCTTTACTGACTACAGCAATCAGAATCGCCGTAACTTCAATCTGCTTTCAGCACCTTTGTCTGCGGGCATCGCCAATGGCGATGAGATTGAAAAGGACGACAAGGATCTTTCCGACCTCTTCTTTGACCCGAAAGTGCAGGAATTTAATCTGGAACATGGTTATCGTGCTCAAACCCATTTGGGCAGTTTGCTGATGTATCATGGCATAGTTGAAGCCATGAAGGGAGTGGTTGATAACAAGGATCAAGCTTTGCCACACCAAAAGTCGCTTGCCGAATTCATCAGAGCGTTGGTGACAGAACCAAACGCACGCGTGTTCGTCTTTGGCTCGGTTTTTGGTGGCACAGGAGCTTCGTCCATCCCAATCATTCCTAAGGCATTGAAAGACGCCTCGTCACTCGACAGTGCGTTGACGCTTGATTTGGATAACGTGAAGTTCGGCTCCACCCTATTGACACAATATTTCTCCTTCAATCCGCCTGACAAGAAGGAAAAGGATGCGGAGAAAATTATCGCCTCGTCCGATAACTTCGCCATTAATAGTCAGGCTGCACTTCAGTTCTATCAGTCAGATCCTACAGTGAAGAAGTATTATAAGCGTTTTTATCATATCGGTTGGCCAGAGAGCATGCGTATGTCTCATGCGACATCGGGAAAAACTTTGACAGGTGGAGCCGAGCAGACCAATAACTGCCATGTTGTCGAACTGTTGTGTGCTTGTGCTGCATACGACTTCTTCACTCTCAATGCAGATGCGTTGAACAACGAAAAGGTTGAATACGTTTACAGAAGCGTGGAAGAGAAGAGCAACGCCTTCATCTTTACTGGGAAGACCTTTGTGGCCAACGATAGCGATCTCCTCGCCAACAAATTGGGCGTGTTCTTGTCTTTTGCCCATATTGTGCTTTCGCTGAATGGAGCCGCCACCAAACAAGGAGAGCTTGGTACCAAGGCTTTCATTAAATTCTTGGCACAACAGAATACACATGATTACGACGGACTGACCGATGAACAGACGAAAGACATTGATAAGTATTTGAAGATGTTCGCTTATGACATCAATGCCAAGCGCGAATTTGTTCCGGGATGGATTTATCAAATCCATAGTTCCATCGGTTCGGGACAGTTCGTTTTCAAGAGTTCGGCCTTTGAGGAAGACCCGAAACGGCTTGAGAACATTGACCCAGGAAACATCTTTATGGATGAAAAACATAGATGGAAACATGGTGTTTTTGGTTCCAACTATAACACTCTAGCTAAAATAATCTCCGACGATCCTACTTGTAAGCCGAAAGAGGAGGTACAACACGTGAATACGGTGAAGGAGAAATTCCTTGCTCATATTTACAAGGGAATTGCAAAAGCTCAAAACTATGACACAAAGTAAGGAGGACTGAATTATGGCAAATAAAGCATTAGTAATTGATGTAAAAGAGCGTTCTAGGCTCAATGGTGTTCTCGAGAAATGGGAAACCATCGGTAATATGCAAGGCTTCACTCGTGACATTGAGACGCCAAAACTTGATGAGAACGCGGACAAAAGTGCGATTGTTTCTGGTATCCCAACTGTTTTTGCCAGAGCCAATATGTTCTCACTTGCTCTAAGTTATTCTGGCGATTCCATGTCGAATGCAGCCTCTGCTGGAATGATCGAGTATTACAACGACTTGGTTGACGAATGGTTTGGTTTGATTACTTGCATCGCTCTTGATTCTGGAAAACTGCAAATCAAGCGTATTGAACTTGATTATTCGGATGGCAAGGGGTTGTCTGAAACGGGTAATATCTATGAAGCTAAAGGTGCTTTTGGCAACTTGTTGTTCGAACGCAAACCGCTCTGGTGCGAACAGACCAAAGACAATGGCATTAAGAAGCCATTTATCAACGTAATCAAATACAATAATCAAGTGGTTGGGGGCACCTCGCCTGAATGTCTGTTGTTTACGGCTCCGTCCTACAGCATCACTCCTGATCCGCGTTATGCACCTGAGGGTAAATTCCGCAATCCCGTGAAGTATGGTAATGTGGGTGGCAAAGATTGGTTAGCCTTGTATGCTTATGTCAAGAACCTAATTGACAACCTCACAGGCGATTTCACAGCCTACTATCAGAACCTAGATGAAGGCTTGAGACCTGGTTATGGACTCATTGCAAAACGTTTGCAAATATGGTTGGAAGATATCCGACATGAAATTGAAGATGATGTGGAGAAAGCCGCAGCCAACCCAGTGACGGGTTTTACCTCTCCTTATAGCATCATATTCAATTATTCGGACGAGATGTATGGTTCCAACGGTTCCATCAACAGCCGTTACGTGGCGGGTTATACAGCATTCAAGGCAGAAGATTTGCTACTGCCTCGCAATAGTGAGATTGCTCGTGTCATGCTGGCACCTCAAGCGGTCGAGAATTATTCCCAATTGCCCATCCAACTTCTTGAAGCACGTGTGAAGGGTGATGAACTGAAGTCTCGCGCTTATTTCGCTTTGCCACTGAGTGTCATCGGACTAAAGATTTTTGGTTCAAGTGTCTCGGCTTTGGTTGGTCAACAGAATAATGATGTCATCCTCTCAAAAATGACTGCCGAGTTTGATCCTACGGCTAAGGACAACAACCTCACGGTTTACTTGACCCTCAACACTGAAGACGGCAAGTCAAAGAACATTGTTACAGTCTACACAGTGAAAAACGACCGTATAATCAAAAAGGTCGATGTCCTTCTATGGCCCAATTTCATTTCTGGTCAGTGGAACAAGTATTTCATGTATTCTGAACTGCCTCATGGAGTTACCTCCATTGGTTTTAACGCTGTGCCTTTCGTTGGCGAACAGCGCGACGGCAAGTTTCTACCCATTTCGGATGCTGAAGGCAACCCAATCTACCTCACCGAGGAAGAAAAAGAATTGAAGCGACACAATATCGATGCGAAGCTTTTGGTTACCTCCGACCACCGTGTGGCAGAGAATCCATACAAATATGAAATTTACCAGTCGAACAAGCCTTTTTCAGGTTTGAAACTGACAAGCGGCATCGATAAGGATGGCAAAGAAAAATCCTCTGGTTTCCTCTTGATTCGTTACGCCCAAGGCAACGATGGCTCATTACTGCCCAAGAATTTGATGGAAACCAACGTCAATTTCAAGTCGAAAGGAGTGCGATTAGGTTTCGACTTCGGCAGTACCAACAGTTCGGTGGCCTATTCTGACCCCAACGATGATGACAATACCAAAGGCAAGGGTCTGATGTTCAAGAACCGCAGAGTCTCTCTGTTTGGAGCCGACAACATCACTGGCAAGTACCAGCCCAAGGACTTCTTTTTCTTCTCGAAAAAAGAAACCCGCTCAAATGCCATGAAGAGCGTACTTACATTACATGATCAAAGGCGCATGCCAGCCGATAGCGTTGCTTACAAAGAAATGCCTGTGGCGGGAGGTATCCCATGCTTTTTGAGCAATCTACCCATTAAATCGGTGACCTCGAATACCATAAGCCTTGATTTTGGCGACAATGTAGAAGCTATGCTAATTAACAGCATGAAGTGGAGTGACTCGCCAGTTGAGAAGGCCTATAAAACGGCTTACTTACGTACCGTATTGCTCATGGTGTATGCAGAACTATTCGAAAAGGGCTTGAAACCGACCGAGTTGAATTGGTCTTATCCTTCCACAATGGAATGGAACATGATCAGCAACCATTATAACACCATTTGGCAGAATTTGGGCGGATCCAACGTGTCGCCTATTCTTGAGAATGGCAATGTGGTTCCTCTTGAGGTCATGGACATTGCTTACCAAAAGACAGGTTCTTTGGAAACGAATGGAGATGTTTTCGGTGAGTTTTCAAGTCAACCGCATCTAGGTGATTCTTACAGTAGCAACCCGTTTGATATGTCATCGTCTTCTGATAGTGGTTTGAGCCAAAGCATAAAGGAGGATAGTTTCGATGATATGTTTGGTGAAAAAGCAGTCGTTCAAAAGAAGGTCAAGAAACTTGACTTGATGCCAAACGACCCGAAGAAGGAACTCATCTTCCAGCAAATCAGCACAAAGAGCCCGATGACCGAGGCCTGTGCCTCTGCCAACTATACGGCCCAGTCGGCAGATGTCCGCAACAAATTGGTGTATTGTTTCGATGTTGGTGGCAGCACAACAGATATCTCGGCACTCTTTGCCTTAAGGAATGGTGTACCTCACATGATTAAGCAAAACTCCATCCGATTCGCTGCTCAAAGGGTATCGGCAGCGACAAGGGAACTACATGATGAGTTTGGACACGTCTTGACCAGGGTGTGCAACGAGTTCAACATCAAGTTAATTGGTTTCAATATCGGTGAATCGCGTTATAGTTCCAGCACTGCTCCCTATTATTACGAGCAGATTGTCGACATTTTGAATAATGACCAACTGAAGTTCTTCTACAATAAGATTGCTGAACTTTGCCCACGCTTGTTTGCTGTGAATATGTATGTCACAGGTTTGATAATGTTTTATGCTGGCCAGTTGGCTCGACCACTGATTGAGGCAACCAATGCCAATATTGCTCCTGGTTTGGCCCGTCCGCGTGGTTTCCAGCCTATATTTGAAGGGAAGGGAGCTCGTATCTTCGACTGGCTAAGCATTAAGAACTATCCCAAAGCCGATGCCTACTTTAAGGCTATGTTCAAGACTGGTGCGCAGTTGCCACAGATGGATTCGAGCTTTATTGATCTCTCAGGGCTCCAAAATGGTCGTCCAAACGATGATGTCAAGTTTGAGGTGTCGAAGGGCGTAGCTTCGCCGAACGGTGAGTTACAGGAACCTGCAAAAGGGCAGTCGTTTGAAATCTTTGGCGAGAACGGTTTCAAAGGCCACGATCCCGAAGGTGGAGTACATGAGTATGATTTCACTACCATGATTACACCTGACTGGATGCGTGAGATCGGTGGTTTTATCCGTCAAGATGTTCCGAGTTGCGATTGTTTCACTAAATTCCTTGGCACCTATTACAAGGCGGTTGGAGATATCCTCGGACTGAACATGGATATGGAAGAATGCAAACGTGGCCTGTCGAATATGAATATTGAACAGTATGTCACACAAGAATTACCCCGGTTCAAGGATGCCATGGAACGCTATCGCAACAATAAGCCGTTTGACTATGTTGCACCAATTATCATCATTGAAGGTTTGAAGTTCTATGAGAAACATCTGTTGAAATGTTTTAAATAATATGACAGATGAACTATGTATTAGCCGATATTACAAGACGAACAATTGGGCTGTATTACTATCTGGATAATGGGAATAGGGTTTTTGAGACTTTCAATAACCCTATCCCATTGGCCATAGCCTGGGTGAATGGCCGGTTCGAGATCGGACAGGCAGCTCTCAACGCTGTGGAGAATGGCGTACAAGAAGCTTATGCTGACTTATTCGACGTGCAAGGTCAACCATTGAAATGCAACGATATTGAATCGAAACAGTTCATCCCCGAAGTCGTTAGGATTATGTTGGATGATCTCTTTGACCATAAATTTTTCGTCAAATTTAGAACAAAGGTCGACCAAGTTTCTTTGTTGCTGCTTTTTGGTAATGATATTGGTTCAGAAGAAAGAAAAAATGTGTATGAAGGTTTGCGGAATGACGGCTTTGCTGAATTGCACTCCCTGATTCAAGCAGTTGAAGCGGTCAAGTACTTCCAAAGCAGTCCGCGCTACAACTGGTCGCGTGAGACCGATGCTATGGTAGTGTTGAGCGACAACAAAGATCTCTCCATCAAGTGTTTCGACCTCACAGATTACCATTTGACCTTTGAACGACGCTATCCTTACAGAGGCCGAGACCCAAGATTTGAGTGGGCGGTTAGAAAACTATGGAAGGAGGTACAGTCTTATACCTATTGTGAAGAAGAGGAGTGTGTCCCATACATTGAAAAACAACTTGATGCATTTCTTACCCAAGGGAAGTCAGAAATGACTTCATTGCGTTTGCCTGATAAAATGGATTATCAAGTGTTTTTGAACAGAGAACAGTATAACGTTTATTCTCCGCCTGATGCCAATATGTTTGCCTCGCTGATATCTGATGTGGTCGGTGAGTCAGGCTTGAAATATGAAACTACAGGCATTGTGTTACAAGGCTATGCTGCTGGGAATAAGTTTTTCCGTGAGTCGTTTAATCAATTTGATCCGGTTTCAGATGAGACACAAGAATTCAGGGCTGGTATCAGAAACTATATTCTTAAACAATTTCTCGGAGGTACACCTGTCTTGAATACTGAATTGGGTGATTCCATTGTGCGCGGAGTCGTGATGAACGATGGTGGCTCAAAAGTGGTTGAACGTGGCGTGTGCTGGAGCGTCAATCATGAACCGACCGTCAAGGATTCGCATGTTAAAAGCGATGTAGAAGGGGATACGTTTACAGTTGATTTGATAGGATTGTCTGTCAAAAAGTCTTATTATGTTCGTGCCTATGCTGTCAATAGTATTGGGGTTGGCTATGGTAATGAGGTGGAAATCTGTCTTGAGAAATCCCCCACTATTGATGAGGAAAAAGAACTGCCTCCACTGGAAGACCCTAATGACGACGGCAAGCGAAAATTCAATATGAGTTATACACTCTCAAGCGAAAAAAGGAAACAGTTTCTTACTGTTGAGGTTGAAGTTCTTGATGGTAAAGCCATCCCATTCGATTGCATGTTCACTATTGATGCCGAAAACTTCATGTCATACAAGCCTAATGAGTCTTTTTGCGAAAAATGCGAAAAAGGACAAAAAGGTGTGTTGAAGTTTGGACCTCACGAGATACCGATCCCGGGCGTTAAGGATGCAAATGTGTTATTTGCTCATATATGGCCTGCCGACAAGAACATTTCACCAAACGTGTTTAAAAAGAATCATCTAAAAATTAAATTGTCATAAACTATGTCAAATGTAACCATTCTTTGTCCTTATTGTTTTACTCCGTTTGATAGGAGAGCGGTGCAAATGCAATGCGTCAATAAAACTGAAAAGCAAGAGATGACCGAACAAGGCATTTATAGGAGAGTGCCGCAGTGTTCACCAATTGATGATGAGAAATACAATAACCATTGGGGCACGCAAACTAAGATTAAGCGTGTTTTTGATGCCAATCTTACTTTTGGTGAGCGACATGGTTGGAAACCGATCCAGGCCAAAAGATGCCCGATTTGTGACATTGAGACTCAAAAATTTGTTTGCCCTCATTGCCATAATTGGCTGCCTGCTGAAATGATAGAAAAAGGGTCTGAAATTATTTCGGTGGTAGGTGGTCCCTCGAGCGGAAAGTCAAACTATATTGTAGCACTTATCCATCAGCTGATGAAATATCAGAATAAGTTGGGGCTTAGCGTGACATTGCAACAGGTCGGGAGAAACGACGAGGAGAAGACTAGTAATATGTATAAGGCTGCAAAGAAAAAGATCTTTGAAGACAAGGAAGCGCTGCAAAAGACGCAAGAAACAAAAAATCCTATTCCGTGGATAATACGTTTGGAAAGTAGAATTACAAAAAAGGCAGTTTATCTCGTATTCTACGATACAGCTGGTGAATCTTTTAGAGATGCTGAGAAAATGGAACGCGATGCTTTGTATTTCCGTTATTCAAGGGCCGTTATAGTGGCCTTTGACACGCTTGCCATTCCAAAGATAAAGAAGGTGCTGGAGAAGAAAGAAATAGAGAATTATACAGAAGCGTACGACTACACGGAAATGTGGAATACCATCAAAGCTTTTAGTCAAGGTCACAAGTCGTACAAGTTGAATGAACGTCCGTATGCTTTTGTCTTCACCAAGTTTGATGCTGTCATTGACAATTGCGAAGACTTGAATTGCACTGTGGACAACTTTCTTGATAAAGACGATAATTTTAAGAACAGTCAGTTTATCACCGATGGAGATGGACTGGTGTCAAAAGAGGAGATGAAAGAAAACAGCGATACAATTGAGAGCTATTTGAAAGATTCTGATATTTGGGATGAAGAAGCCTTTGTTACTGATATTAAAAACGAATGGGGCGAAAACGGGCAATTCTTTGGAGTTTCTGCATTGGGCGGGATGACTGACAGCGCCATGGAAATCCAAACCAAGGGTGATGGTGAAATTAAACCCATTAGGGTACTCGACCCATTGGTTTGGATATTGATCAAACTCGGTGATTTTGGAATCAAATGTAAATAATTAAACAAAACAGCCATGAAATACTATCACATTGTATACAACTCTTCGCAACGGACACAAGACGGTTCGGCAGGTTTGGGAATCCGTACTTATACAAAAGGAACTCCCAAGGATTATATGAATTTGTTGAAGGACAATGAATTCTTCAACTATACTTCAGGCAACCTGCTTCAGCCCTCGCCAAAAGTATTAATGGAGGATGGAAAAATCATTTTGAATTATCCAGCTACCTATAGGTTCGCCAAGCTCTATTCTGCGGAGACAGGTAAAGTCATTTATGTCCTTTCTCGCACCGTTTCTGTCGGATTTGACTATCCGTATTATGTGAAATTCGTGGCTGCACGCGTCGACAACTTCGTCACGGATGCCTATGTCTTTGAGGAGCCACCAACTGCCGAAATTTTTGAGATTCTTTATGAAAACCCAAGGCAGGGTAGCGTGAGCTTTATCCCTCGTGACAGGGTGCCGTCGCCCGAGAATGAAGAGATGCGTTCGCTCTCACTAGGAGAAATGGCATTGCTTGAGGAAGAAGAAAAGCCTTTCTCATGCCAAGGACTCAAGCAGGTCTCCGAGCTTGCTTTTGAATTGCTTTTCGCCTATATTGAGTCATGCCGTCAACGTCTTCCATTGTTGGTGAAGTGCTCCGCAACTGATGCCCCCTCATTGATGGCTGATTTGATTCGTTTGCTGCCGGATGAGATGAAGAAAGAAGTTTTCTTCTATACCAATTATCAACTTGAAGGTGTGAAAGAAGGCTACAAAGTATTCTTCGTCAACGAGCATTACAAATATGATTATGAGAGCACTGGACAGTATTATGTGCTTGATGTTACGCAGAATGCCAAAGTCATCACAGATGAGTCTAAAACTTACCGTGAAGAATGGAAAAAGTTCGTCGACACTGGCAATCGTGAAGAGTATTTGAAAAGCCTAAAGTGGGTGTTGAGTCCTGCCTATGAATGGGTAAGGGGAAAGAAAGATTCGACCAAACAAGTGTTTTATAACTATTTGGTTGATCCCAAATCGTTCAATTTCAATCAAGTGTTCTATGGCGATGACGAATTGTTGACATCGTTAAGTGATTATTTTGCTAAAGACCGTAATAACCAACAATTGTTTGACAAGCATTTGGGCGTAAATTTGGTTCATGACCAGGTTAAAGGGAACAACTGGTTGTCTTTGTTGCAATTCGTTGATAAATTGGAATCGAAAGGTTTTAATCTTAAAGAGGTTGTTTCCAATGCAAAGAAGGGTGTTTCTTGCAAATTGTTGGAGAGTCCAGAAGTTCTGAAAAATGCCATCGACAGTCTCGGCATCAAGAGTCTGGACAAATATATTGTTAAGGAAATCTTCGAAGGGAGAAAGGATTATCTTGAAACGGATGAACTTAAGAAGGAATGGCCTAAAACCTATAAATATTTTTATCCCGACTCTGAACAAAACGATTATGCGAAGATTCTGTCAAAGATGTTGAGTCTCAACCTTTCGGAAAGTGTTGTGAACGAAGTCATCAAAGGCTTTGGCATCAGCGATATTCAACTTTGTGATTGTTTTGCAGAAGTGGCGAAAAGAGATGCTTCCGAAATCGACATTCCATATAAGCGAATTAAGGATATCTTGGACAACCAGGAACGAAACCATCTTGAATTGCCAAATCCGGATTTGGCGGAAAAAATCGACAAGTATGTACTGGTTCCATTGATGAAAGACCAAGAGCGTCCGCATGGTATTGAATCTTGCCATGAATTGATGCAACTCTTGGGTGGTAAATTTAATGAACAAAACGCATCAGCATTGGTGGAAAGAGCACTGAAGATTGATACTGGTCAATCGGCCTCATTGCTTTTCTACAAAGGATTTCCATATATTAAAGAGAAGGATGTTGAAACTTTTGTGAACCAACTGGTGAACAATGTGAAGCATGAAAGAATAGAGTTCTATGAAAAAGTAAATCGACATCCTTTGAAAGTGCAGCTGCTGGCTGCATATTTCAAAAAGAACGGTGAAAACAAGAAAATTGTTGAGAAACTACGCAAGGATGGAAAATTGAATCTTTCTGATGCCGAATTTGATGATTTGGTGAACAAATTGGCATCGCCTTCAAAATCGGATGGAAGCAATGATTCTGACGAAGCTCCCAATAAGATGATGGTTTGGCTGAAGCGTCTCATTGTTCCTGTTGTGGTCGCATTGCTAATAGTTGGTTACTTCGTTTTTCTGCGCCATCCTAAAACACAAGACCAGACTCTTCTCAAACTTGAAGTTTATTCTCCCCTAACCGATGAAGATATAATCGTAAAAAGGTTTATCAATGGTCTTACTCCTGAAAGTGAAGTACCTAAAGGAAGCAATGTTGGCGACATTTACGCTGATTCAGTAAATGAAAAAGAAGGGATCGCCTATTTCAAAGTGGTTACTGAAGAGAAGATGATAGATAACACTGAACAATTGGATGAGCAGGTGTCAGACTCATTGAAACCAGAAGGACAACAGCTTAAATTACAACAAACAGAGGACGGTCAAGAAGAATCGTCACCGGAATTCCAACAGTCAGAAGAGGTAGGATAATTCTAAAAAGACAAGAATAAATGAAATCAAAGTATCATTTTTTTGTTGCATATCCCAGGGATGGTGAAGACGAGACAAAAGCAATCTTAAACATTGTCAAGAAACGTCTAAACATCGATTATGAGCTATGGTCGTATGCTGATGTACAGGACGAAACTGAGTACTATCAGGAAGTCGTTGAACCTGCTATTCAGGATGCGGAATTCGTATTAGCATTTGTTGGAAAGCAGTCTGAAGAAGATTATTTGTTAAATGAATCAATACGATTGTGCAGCAACTTGAACAAGAGCATGGTTCCGATAAAAGTAGGTTCAGGAAGAATAAAAGAGAAAAATTGGGGATTTAGAACCAAAGTTGTGGATTTTTACGATGAAAGTCAGCGAATTGGCCTTATTGAACAAATGCATGGTTGGTTGGGCCTAACCAAAGTAGGCGATGTTTATGGATCGAAGGTTGTTATAAAAGCTGACACACCAAGTGTCATTATGCGTAACGATGAAGTTTTGGGAAATGATACAGGGGATGGACTTAAATGTGTATTTGCTAAAGGAAGTCGCGACATTATTGTAAAATCTAAAGATGGATGTTGGAATCGATATCGGTATCAAGTTGCTGATAATGATAGTGAGCTTCATTTTGAAGTTTCTCTTGATGGAGTCCGTCAATTGGCTAGATATGGCACTTCGGCTTTCATGTTCAATCCAGATAGCGATTCTATACCGCGTTGGGATTTGACTAATCGTAAAGATTTTATGCTAGTTTCATCTTCAGAAGACCAGAAGAAACAAAATATTATCGTCAACTCATACAACAACTATTATTGTTCAAAGTTGAAGCCTTATCCAGAGTTCCATCCGGAGACTATTGAACATAGTAAAGGACTGTGCATTTTTTTCTGGATCATTTCAATACTACTATGTTTTGTGGCATTAGGTACAGGATTACTTATAATTGCAGGTTATTACATAATTAGACGTAGGAGAGATAAAATGGTTGAAAGACGAAATGAACGTCGTAGAAAGCAATTGATAAGTGATACCGATAATTGGAATAGGTCTGCATGGTACGATGCTAATGAACGCTTAAACAAAGAATTGGATTTGTATGGCCTGTCTCATACAAGTTTGCGTAATTTAGGCACACCGTCTAGATATTTGGACACCGTCCATTATGAATATAAACAAATTCGATAAAGATGGAAAATGTTAATGTACAGGACAAGTTTTTCGTCTGTTATGCGAGCGACATGGAGGATTTGGCAAAGTCTGTAATGGACGAAATCAATTCTACTTTAGAAACCAACTATGTCTTATGGGATCGTCATACAGTTGGTGACTTAGACGTATTTTATGAAAAAGTGGTAGAACCAGCTATTGAGCAGGCCGATTTTGTATTATTTATGCTCTCAAAAAGCATTGAAGCTGATGAACTTGCAATCCGGGTACAAACTTATTGCCGCAATATCAATAAGAGTATAATTCCTTTGAAAATTGAAAAAGGAAGATTGAGACTAAAGAAATTTGAATTTCGTGCCATTGTAGTTGATTTCAATGAAAGGTCAGAAAAAATGGCTTTTATGGAGCAATTGCATTCATGGTTAGGGTTAGTTAAGTTTTATCCTTGGTCTGAAGTCAAGTTTTGTTCTCGATGCGGTAAAAAAATAAAAACAAATGCTGCTTTTTGTAAGTGGTGTGGAAAAAAATTCAATAATTAAACTGTTGAAAGATGAAATGCCCTCATTGTAAAAGAGAAATAGAAAACGAAAGTGTCTATTGCGAATATTGTGGCAAAAAAGTAAAGAAGCCAAAGTGGCCACTGTTTCTCGTATTTGGGGTTGCTGTTATTGGCTTGGTTACATTTTTGTTAATTCATGGAAATAATGCAAAAAAAGAACGCGAAGAGCAGTATTTTGAACAATGCAGAAGTGCGGATGATTACAGAAAATACTTGTCACGATACCCGAATGGGCAATTTATTTCACATGCGACAAGAAACTTGAACTACCTAGTTCAAGACAGCATAAATAGAGTAAAAGCACTTCAAGCTGAAGCTGAAAAAAACGCGTTCAACAAGTGCACAAACGCACAAGGATGTCGAGATTATTTAAATGGATTCCCCAATGGTGAACATGCCAAAAAGGTTATTGAAAAGCTTCAATACTTTATCAAAGATAGTATCGAAACGGCTCAAAGGAATCAACAGAATTATTATGATGATTACCCCCAACAGGAACAACAATATGATTATTACAACAGTTCCAGCCGATATGTTATCATAGACGGTTCAGAATTGCGCCTACGACTGGGTCCTTCTACAACAGCTGATACTTATAAATGGAAGGATGGAACCAACCGACATCCAAAGGTAGGAGAGGCTTTTCGTTATTTGGGAGAATCTGGTGACTTTTACAAAATAGATTTCAAAGGCACACAATTATGGGTATCAAAACTTTATACCCACATCGAATATCGATAGTTTTGAAACAATAGAAAGTTTATGTATTGTCCTAAATGTAAAAGATTAATAGAAGATAATAGCATCTATTGTGAGTATTGCGGCCAAAAAATAAAAAAATCAAAATGGCCTTTGATAGGTGCGTTAATTGGTGCTGCAATAATTATTCTGATTGTCTTAATTGTTTCCATTTCACCAGAAAGCAGGGCTAAAGATGATCACAGCCGCGTTTTTTCGATTGGAGATGCTTCATTCACGATGAAAAAGGTTGAGGGAGGCAGTTTCATAATGGGTGCCAATGAATTCGACTATGAATCCAAAGCATGGGAAAAACCTGCGCATCGAGTCTCGCTTGATAGTTATTACATCGGGGAGACAGAGGTTACACAAGAGTTATGGAAACAGGTAATGGGTTACAATCCAAGTCAGCATATCGGCAACAACTATCCAGTCGAATGTGTTAGTTGGAACGATTGTGTTGAGTTCTGTCAAAGACTAAGCCAAAAGACAGGTTGCCGTTTTAGGCTACCAACTGAAGCAGAATGGGAATATGCGGCTCGCGGAGGCAATTTGAGCAAAGGTTATAAATTCTCTGGGAGTAATTTAATAGAAGATGTTGCATGGAGTCTAGAAGTGAGTGATAGTATTTCGCATCCTGTAAAACAGAAGCAGCCTAATGAGCTTGGGCTGTATGACATGACGGGTAACGCATGGGAGATTTGCTCTGATTTGTATGCTCGATATACAGAAGAAAGTGAGTATAACCCCCAAGGGCCATCAACATCGGAAAAAGGACGTGTTCGTAGAGGAGGAGGATGGCTTAACAGAGCGAACTATAGCCGCATTACATATAGATATTATACTCCTCACGGACAAAGGAATGATTTTCTGGGATTCCGATTGGCTATGGATTGTGAATAACAAAACACCAAGGTTGTTTATTGTATATGAAAAGATGTCCAAAATGTAATCGAGAAATTGAGAGCAATAGCGTTTTTTGCGAGTATTGTGGTAACAAGGTAAAAAGAGCTATTTGGC
This sequence comes from uncultured Bacteroidia bacterium, assembly GCA_902791165.1. Classification (GTDB taxonomy): domain Bacteria; phylum Bacteroidota; class Bacteroidia; order Bacteroidales; family F082; genus Limimorpha. The sequence goes on along the minus strand of CADAVB010000010.1, from coordinate 106,434 downwards.
CTTTGTTCTTAGTGTTTGGAATACTGCTTATCGGAGCAACTTCAATTGTGCTTTTTAATAGAAGCAAAAAAGAAGTTGCAAAAGAAGAGGCTTTTTTTCAAAGTTGTTCAACTACAACTGATTACATGGAGTATTTGAGCAGGTATCCTGATGAAATGTTTGTTCTACAAGCCTCTGAAAATATCCAAAAATTGAGAGCAGATAGTATTCACAAAGCTGAGGTTCATTATAGGGAAGTTGAACAAACTGCCTTTAACAACTGTTCTACTGCCCAATTATGTCGCCAATACTTGAAAGAATTTCCAAATGGCAGTCATGTTAGTGCAGTTATAATAAAACTAGAGCAGTTCGTTCAAGATAGTATAAAGTCGTTGCAACCTTAGATCAATGATGTTATTGATTACAGAATACAATCTTTCATTGAAAGTTATTCAAGATTGACAGAAACTTCCGATAAACAGTTAATTGAATTATTAGTATCTGAATTGTTTGCTCCTCAGGTGAAGCGTTATTTTAACGCATATGATACTGATTCAGAATATGTCGCAGGGTGCTTTGAAAGATATGACGAAACATTTTCCGTGTACGGAAAACATTCAAGTGTGAGATGGAATACTGTGTCTTATACTCAATCAGATGAAAAAATCTATTTAACGTATATTGAGGATTTTACTATTGACAGAAAGGACCTATCAAGGTATTCTATTTTTGTTTTGGAGAAGCATTTTGAGCTTAACCATGATTTCCAAATAGTTAGTGTGTACGATGTTCAGTTAAGCAAGAGTAGGAAATAATAGCATTTAAGTTCAACTAGCTATATGATGAGGAGTGGCTGCGCGAAGAGAAGGAAAGAATTGCGTAAATTCGGCAAGAGAAAATGCAAAATCAGCTGGATATTTATCAATCGAAACCCGCTGAAACGCACTTTTTATATCTTGTTCCAGCAGTTTTCAAAATGCAAACCAAGTCTTTCAGCACGAGCTAACTAAAGAAATCATATCGCCTCCACGCGGTAAATCAAGTCCTCAGGAACTTGCTGGTTCTCAATGAACATGGTCATGTAAACGGGCAGATAGACGGCTTTGTCCTTGACGGCAATGTTCTCGTTTTGAAGGATGATGCCCTTGGCGATGCCGTAATGCTCGTTGGTCAGCAGATGCGTCATGGAAACGTGGCGGATGTAGTCTTTCCCCGACTTGACCTCAACCGGAAGCAAAGCCCCGTTATGCTCAATCATGAAGTCAATCTCGCCGTTTTTCTTGCTGTTGTAATAATACAGGTCGAACTGGTGCGCAGTCAGTTCTTGGGCGACAAAATTCTCATAAATCGCCCCGTGGTTGATGTTGATTTCGCCTTGCAAAATCTTCAGTTGCAGTCCGTTGGCATACATGGCACAAAGCAGTCCTATGTCGTTCAAGAACAGCTTGAAGAGGTTGCGCGACTTGGAAAGCATCAGCGGAAGGGCAGGTTCGTTGGCGCAGTAGGTGGGCAAGGCAACGCCGGCATCACGCAGCCAAAGGAATCGGTTTTCGTAACGGCTGAACCGCTGGTTCTCATTCAGGTTTTTCAGCACGAAGCGCTTGTTCTTGCTGTTGATTTCCGAGGGAATCAGCGTCAGGATCTCGTTCAGGTAGAGTTTTTCCTTGGGGTCGTATTGCGCGATGTCCTTTTTGTACAGGTCGATGATGGATTTTTGGACTTCTATGACCTTGGCGATATTGTTGGTTTTCAGATAGATGTCAACGGCGGCGGGCATTCCTCCGACGATGAGGTAGAGGTGGAAAAGCTTCATCGTTTGCTGATGGATGAAATCGTCAACAGGGGAAAGGCTCTCATAACCGTTTCTCAGATGTCCGATGACTTCGTCAGAGAAGTTGTTGGCTATCATGAACTCCTCAAAATCAAGTGGATACATGGTTTTGATGTCAAGATAACCGACGGGGAAAGATCGGATGTCTTTCAGTTCAACACCCAACAGCGAGCCGCTCATGATGTACTTGTAGCTGCCTTCATCCACAAGGAATTTTATCGCGGTGACGATTTCTTTGCAACATTGCACCTCATCGAAGAAAATGATGGTTCTCCCTTTCACCAAAGGCTTCCCGACAAGCACCGAAAGGCCTCGCAAGAGGTTTTGGGCGTTGGTGGTCTTTTGGAAAAGTTGCATGGCGGCTTCGTTTTCCAAGAAGTTGATTTCCACAAATGAAGCGGCATGTTCCTTCAAGGTTTTCCTGATGGAATAGGTCTTTCCTACCTGTCGAGCACCCGTAATCAGCAAGGCCTTTTTTGTGGAAGAACTTATCCAATTCCTTATAAAATCACATAACTTTCTATAAATCATTATTTTAATTATTAAATTGTCCGCTTTTCGGCAACAAAATTACATAAAATTGTACATTTTTCGGCAACAAAATTACATAAAATTGTCCGCTTTTCGGCAACAAAATTACAAAAAATGTCCGTTTTTCGGCAAGGGTTTCAAACTAAAACGCAACAAAATCTCAGAAAATGGGGTGGAATGGATTTTTTCCGTAGCTTTGCAGTCGGAAAATATCACAATAAAACGCTTTCATTATGACCATCAATGAACTAGAGAGAACCGCCACACAGGTGCGCCGCGACATCATCCGCATGGTGCATGGCTGCCAGTCGGGGCATCCGGGCGGCTCGTTGGGCGCAACCGACATCGTCACAGCCCTTTATTTCGACCAAATGCACATCGACCCCGCGCAGTTCCGCATGGACGGCAACGGCGAGGACATGTTCTTCCTCTCCAACGGCCACATCAGCCCGATGCTGTATAGCATCATGGCGCGTCGCGGCTATTTTCCCGTGAGCGAGTTGGCTACCTTCCGCCGCCTCGGAACGCGCCTGCAAGGACATCCCACCACGGCTGAAGGGCTGCCAGGCATCCGCATCGCCTCGGGGTCGCTCGGACAAGGTCTTTCGGTGGCCGTCGGTGCGGCACAAGCCAAGAAACTAAACGGCGACCCGAACCTCGTATTCGTCCTCATGGGCGACGGCGAGCAGGAAGAAGGCCAGATTTGGGAAGCCGCCATGTATGCGCCCGCCAAAGGCGTGGATAACCTCATCGCCATCATCGACTACAACAAAAAGCAAATCGACGGCTCCACCGACGACGTGCTCAATCTCGGCGACCTCCGCGCCAAATACGAAGCCTTCGGATGGAACGTCCTCGAAATGAACGGCAATAACATGCAGGAAGTTGTTGATACGCTTAACCTTGCGCGAAAGAACGCCTGTCAGGGCAAGCCGCAAGTCATCCTCGCGCACACCGAGATGGGCATGGGCGTGGACTTTATGATGGGCACCCACAAATGGCACGGCACACCGCCCAACGACGAACAGGCCGCCAACGCACTGGCGCAACTCACCGAAACATTAGGAGATTATTAGGGCCTATGTCTAATGACAATGGCTTATGGCAACTTGTTGAAAATGAGCAAACTTAATCATTAGGTTCAAGTTGCCATGATCATAAGACATAAGTCATCAGCCAATTTTGAAATTAGAAATCTTGAAATTAGAAATTAAGGAAAACATGGACTTTACAATTCAAAACCAGAAAGATACAAGATCAGGGTTCGGTGAAGGCTTGCTCGAGGCAGGTCGTCGCAACCCCAAGGTGGTGGCTTTTTGCGCCGACCTCACGCCCTCGCTGAAAATGGGCGACTTCGCCAAGGAGTTTCCGAACCGTTTCTTCCAAACGGGCATCGCCGAGTCTAACATGATTAACATGGCCGCTGGCATGGCCTTGAGCGGCTTCGTGCCTTTTACGGGCACCTTCGCGGCCTTCGCCACAGGGCGCGTCTATGACCAAATCCGCCAATGCGTGGCTTATTCCAACAAAAACGTGAAAATCGCGGCTTCCCATGCCGGCGTTACGCTCGGCGAAGACGGCGCCACGCACCAAATCCTTGAAGACATCGGCCTGATGAAGATGTTGCCCAACATGACCGTCATCGTGCCTTGCGACTTCAATCAGACCAAGAACGCCACCCTTGCCGCTGCCGAACATGACGGACCCGTGTATCTGCGCTTCGGTCGCCCGAAAGTGCCGAACTTCACCCCCGTGGACGAAAAGTTCGTCATCGGGAAGGCGCAAATGCTGCAAGAAGGCACCGACGTGAGCATCTTCGCTTGCGGCCATCTCGTTTGGAAAGCCGTCCAGGCCCTGCCGATTCTGAAGGAGATGGGCATCAACGCGGAGTTGATTAACATCCACACCATCAAGCCGTTGGATGTGGAAGCTGTGCTAAAATCCGTGCGCAAGACCCGCTGTGTAGTCACGGCGGAAGAGCACCAGCGCAACGGCGGCTTGGGCGACAGCATTGCGCAAGTCCTTGCCATGAACGCGCCTTGCCCGATGGAGATGGTGGCCGTCAATGACGAGTTTGGTCAAAGCGGCACGCCAGAGGAACTGCTAAAGTTCTTCCATTTGGACACGCCCGACATCGTGGAAGCCGTGAAAAAAGTTGTGACTCGCAAACAATAAAACGTTGAAAATACAATTTATGTCTATATGAAAAAACTAGCCATATTATCATTGACAGCCCTCATTATGATGGGCATGTTGCCAGGTTGCGGCAACAAGAAAGAAAAAGTTGAAGAACCAGCCAAAGCCTTGAATGTCATTTATTTGATTGGCGACGGTATGGCACTGCCGCAGGTGTATGCCGCCATGTTTGCTTCGAAGGAGGAGATGACTTTTTCGCAGTTCCCGTACATCGGTGTGGTGGATACACATTCTTCGAGCAACGACATCACCGACTCGTCGGCGGGTGGCACGGCGCTCGCTTCCGACCACAAGACCAAGAACGGCATGGTCGGCATGAACCCCGACACGATTCCGGTGAAAACGGTCTTGGAAGTGATGAAGGAGCAAGGCAAAGAAACAGGCATCGTCGTAACGAGTTACGTCACCCACGCCACGCCCGCCGTGTTTTACGCCAAAGAGCCGAAACGCTCAAATTATGAGAATATTGCCCTACAAATGGCTGAAACAGAAAACCTTAACCTCATTATCGGCGGCGGTATGAAGCATTTCAACCAGCGCAAGGACAGCGTGAATCTCGTCGAAAGAATGGAAAACGAACTCGGATGGAAGGTTTATGACACCCTGGCCGACATTGATGTAACCTGCAAGAAATACGCGGTGATGGCCAACGAAGACCACATGCCCCATGCTGCCGAGCGTGGCGACTTCCTGCCTCGTGCCGTGAAGACCGCCTTGAAGTCGCTGGACGGTGCCGAAAACGGCTTCTTCCTCATGGTGGAAGGCTCGCAGATCGACTTCGCCTGCCATGCCAACGACTCCACTTGGATGATGGATGAGATGATGGACTTCGACTATGCCGTCAAGGTGGCGCTGGACTACGCCAAGGAGAAAGGCAACACGCTTGTCGTGGTCACTGCCGACCACGAAACCGGCGGCCTGACCTTGATCGACCGCCAAGGCAAATACACCAACGTTTCCTTCGACTATTCCACTGGCAGCCACTCCGCCTTGCCCGTGATGGTGTTTGCCTACGGCCCAGGAGCTGAAAGGTTCACGGGCTGGATGCAGAACCGGGATTTGAAAGGCAAAATATTGAATGCCTGCGGTTTGGAGAACATTAGCGACACACTGCAAGAAAACCCAGGCAAGAAAATCCAGCCTGTGAGAATCAATCACGACTCGCATCCTTCTCCAAAATGATTCATTAGCGCATGAAGCTGTCTGTCGTCATCGTCAATTACAACGTCGAGTACTTCCTCGAGCAGTGCCTCTATTCGGTGCGTCGCGCCATGCAAGGCATTGAGGGCGAGGTGTTTGTCGTGGACAACAACTCCGTCGATGGCTCACTGAAGATGGTGGCGCAGAAGTTTCCTGAGGTGAAAGTCATCGCCAACAAGGAGAATGTGGGCTTCAGCCGCGCCAACAACCAAGCCATCCGCGTTTCTTCTGGGGAGTACGTGCTTTTGTTGAACCCCGACACGGTGGTTGAGGACGACACTTTCAGCAAGTGCCTCGCCTTCATGGACAGCCACCCCGACGCGGGCGGCCTCGGCGTGAAGATGGTCGATGGGAAAGGACGGTTCTTGCCCGAGTCGAAGCGCGGGTTGCCCACGCCCGCAACGTCGTTCTACAAGATGTTCGGCCTCTGCAAGGTTTTCCCGCACAGCAAGCGTTTTGCGAGGTATTATATGGGTCATCTTTCCAACGACGAGACCAACGAAGTGGAGATTCTCGCCGGTGCTTTCATGCTTATGCGTAAGGAAACGCTCGACAAAATCGGGCTGCTCGACGAGACCTTTTTCATGTACGGCGAGGACATCGACCTGTCGTATCGCATCACGCAAGGCGGCTACAAAAACTACTATTTCCCCGAAACGCGCATCATCCACTACAAGGGCGAGAGCACGAAGAAAACCAGCGTGAACTACGTTTTCGTCTTCTATTGCGCCATGGAGATTTTCGCCAAGAAACACTTCGGCACCTCGTGGGCCAAGTCGTTCTCATTCCTTATTAATATGGCCATCTACATCAAGGCGTTTTTCGCGCTGGTGTCGCAGTTTTTCCGCAAGGCGGCCATTCCGTTCCTCGATGCCCTTTTGGGCTACGTAGGCCTGGCGGCCATCAGCCATCTTTGGGGACGCTATTTGTTCGGTGCCGATGGCGCATATCCGACGGTGCTGTTTGCGGTCGTTTTGCCTGTTTATATCCTGATTTGGCTTTTATCGACCTATTTCTCAGGTGGTTACGACAAGCCATACAGCATCGCGAAAGCCATCCTCGGCGTGGCCTTCGGCAGCGCCGCGATTTTGGTTTTGTACGCTCTGTTGCCTGAAAGCCTTCGTTTTTCGAGGGCATTGATCTTGTTTGGCATGATTTGGCTCGCATTGGAGATGAGCCTCACTCGATTCATCGGGATCCTGTTGGGCAACGAGGATTTTCAGTCGAAACGGACGGAGAAGAAACGCTTCTTGGTCATCGGCAGTCCAGAGGAAACGCTGCGTGTCAATTCCATTTTGGAGAGCACATCCATCAAGCCGGATTTCATCGGTTTGGTGAGTTCGGAAGCGGCAGGCGAGGCCCCAGAGGGCTTCATAGGCAACCTCGCGCAAGTGCCCGACATCATTGAGATTTACAAGATTACTGAGGTCATTTTCTGCTCGAAGGACGTGCCGCATCAGGTCATCATCGACAAGATGGTGGACTGGCACGCCACCAACGTCGATTACAAGATTGCACCCGAGGACAGCCTGTCCATCATCGGCAGCAACAGCATCAACACGCGCGGCGACCTCTATACTGTTGATATTAAGGCGATTGATACCGTTTCCAACCGTCGCAACAAACGCCTTTTCGACGTGGTGATGAGTGTGTTCAGCATCGTGTTTTGGCTGCCTTTGGCCTTGGTGGTGAAGCAGCCCGTGCGGTTCCTGAAAAACGCCGTCCTTGTTTTGTTTGGCAGGAAAACCTGGGTGGGTTATTGTTCGCCCGCCGACGAAACGCAGAAGTTGCCCAAAATCCGCCGAGGCGTTTACAATCCCGCTTCGTACATGGAAAAGGGTGTCGAAACTGATGTCCTTAACCAAATGAATTTGCTTTATGCCCGCGACTATACCGTTTGGAAAGACGCGGAGATATTTTTCCGGTCAGTGGCGGCAGGATGAATTGAAAAAGCCTCGATGTTGGTCGAGGCTTTTTTCGTGTTTAGTGTCGTTTCCAAGGTAAACCCTTTGGATATCTCTTGACTGATCAATGTTGAATGGCCATCAAACGGATATATTTGAGCACCATGTCGCACCACACAGCATCACCTGGGAATTGATAGCGGGCGTTGCCTTTGGGGTCAGGGGTGAAGATTGTCTCGGCATTGGGAGTTAGTGTAACCCATCCACGTTCAGAGAGTTTGTAAAAATCGTTGCCTTCCACGGCATGAATGATGGCCTGCGGGTCCCACATTTTTTGGCCCGTGTTGCAGTTCAAGAACTGGTAGGTCCATTTGATAGGGTGCAGGTCGGTCCAGTCCATATCTGCGATGACGGTTTCGGGACGATAGTCGAGCGGATCGCCCACTTCGCCGGGCGAGAAGACAATATCGACTTCATCAGGCAACAGTTCGAAGAACTTGAGCGAGAAGTTGATGGCCTGCTTGAAATTGTAGTCAGGTTCGACGGCTTTGCCGAAAACTCCGCCCATGGCGTAGATGTCTTTCACCTTGGCTCTAACCAGCTCCACGCCGTTGAGAGGCGAGTACTCGTCGGGACCGGATTCTAACAGACGGGCCAAAGTCGTAACAAATCCGATGGAGGCAATGGTAACACTATGGTCGGGCTGTTGGGCGAGGATTTTGCGGTAAAGCTTGTAGCCTTCCATATAGGTACCGTTGTCGCCCACGCTGCGCTTGAACATCGGCACGCCCTCCGTGGAGCGGGCGTAGGGGAGGTTGTGGTAGGTAATCCACACATGGGTGTCCTTCTGTCCTTCAGTTTCAAGGCCGATGGGAATATCAGGATAGCCGTAGAAGTTGTTCATCACATCGACGATGTCGGCGTTGGCTTTTCCCATGCGGTCAACGATGACACCGAGCAGGTTGCAACGTTTCATGTCCATATAGCGATAGAGCATCATCAAGGCGAAAAGGTCGTCAGTCGAGCTACCCATGTCGCAGTCGAGGATGATACGGATGTCGCGCTGTTCGTAGTTCGACAAAATGTTGATGCCTTTCGAGGCCACATAAACGGTGTGCTGGTCGTTTTCGCGGGCAAAAGCGAGGGCAGCGGCAAGGCTGTCTTCCGGAAACTTGCGGTTGCTGTCGAAATAATACTTGTCTTCCTCAACATTATACCAACCGCCCACTATATTTTGATGGGCACGGGCGTGCTTGATAACGGCAGGCAGACTCTTGCGGTCGAAACTGTTTTGCGTCGCCTTGTAGGAAACAAAAATCCCTTCATTGGGTTGCCTCATGGTGTTGAGGTCAAGGGTGAATCCGTCAGGGAACATTTGCCCCATGGCGTAGATAACGTTCACCAATTCTTTGTCTGTCAGTTTTTCCTGCGAAAAACCTAACAAAGCCATAGCCAGAAATGCCACGATAAGAAGTCTTGCTTTTTTCATAATAATGTGTATTTAGTTTATTATGTTTGCTTTGTTATTGCGCGTGCCTATATCCCTTCACCTTATCCCAATCTCCGCGTGTGAAGTCGGGCATTTTCACTGGCATTCCACCGTTGGCGATGCTCGCGGCGGTCAGCTCGCCGAGGCACGACCATTCTGCGGCATCGTAAACGTCTTGGTCTAACGGAAGGCCATTGTGCAGGCAGTAAATCAGGCGATAGTCCATGATGAAGTCCATGCCGCCGTGGCCACCCACTTCCTTGGCTTTTTCCTCGATCTCGACCGCGATAGGGTGAAGGTAGTCCTTCAGAATCTTGTCGCGAACCTCGGCGGGCACAAAACTATGCGGGTCAAGCATTTGGCCTTCGGCGAGGAATCCGGAGGGAAGCTTTTCATCCAAAAGGGTGAAGCCTGCGCTCGGATATTTGTTGGCAAAACCTTCAGTTCCAGTAAGTTGGTAGAGTCGGTTGTAGGGTCGATAGGTGTAAACGTCATGCTCAATGAGCAGGGTTTTCCCCTTTTCGGTCTGAATCATCGTGGTGGTCATGTCGCCATTGGCGAAGTCGTCTTTGCCCATCATTTCCTTGGCGATTTTCTTGCCGTTGTAGGATGGCGTGCTCATGCTGACCAAGGTCTTCATGCGGTCGCCACGGTGTATGTCAAAGGCTTGACAGAGAGGTCCCAAGCCATGTGTTGGATACACGTCGCCAGCGTGGCTTTGGTTAAATTCCAAACGCCAGTTTTCGTAATACTCGTGCCAGAAAGGCTCCAAGTTGTGGATGTAGGCACCCTCGCCATGAATGAGTTCGCCGAACATGCCTTTTTGCGCCATATTGAGCGCGGTCAGCTCGAAGAAGTCGTAGCAGCAGTTTTCGAGCATCATGCAGTGGCGTTGGGTCTGCTCGGCCACATCGACAAGCTGCCAACATTCCTCGATGGAAGTGGCGGCGGGCACCTCAACAGCCACGTGTTTGCCGCATTGCATGGCATAAACCGCCATCGGGACGTGGGTCTTCCAGTCGGTGCAAATATAGACGAGGTCGATGTCGTCGCGGGCGACGAGTTCGCGCCAGCCTTCGCGGCCTGTGTAGGCAGCGGCTCGTGGCAAGCCTTTGGCTTCCAGAATGTTGGTTTGCACCTTTTCAACGCGGTCAGGCTCGATGTCGCACAAGGCAACGACCGTCACGCCGTCGATGTAGGTCATGCGGTCGACGGCATCCGGGCCGCGCATACCGAGGCCGATGAAGCCGATGCGCACGTTTTCAATCGGATCGACGGCGAACTGAAGCACAGATTTCTGCCCCTCAATGCGTTGCGGTTCATCGAAGACAATGGTGTTGTCAATGATGCGGTAGTTGCGTGCTTCGGTTTCCTTTTTCTCGCCGCATGAAGTGGCGAAGGCCAACAATACGAGGCCAATGATGAGGTGTAAGAACTTGTTTTTCATCTTCGCGAAAAATTTATCCTCATGAATAATCTCACCACCATCGCGGGCCACTTTATCGACCCGAAAACCATCCAAGACATTGCGCCTTTGGGCAACGGCCTCATCAACGACACCTATAAGATAATAGTGGATGGCGCACCGAAATATGTGCTCCAGCGCATCAACAACGCCATTTTCACTGATGTGGAAATGCTGCAAAACAACATCGAAGCCGTAACAAGCCACATTCGGAAAAAGTATGAAAACCAAGGAATTAAGAATGTTAATCGTCGCGTTTTGCACTTCCTGAAGGCCGAAACAGGCAAGAGCTACGTGGAGGAGGAAAGCCAGTATTGGCGCGTGATGGACTTCATCGCCAACAGCTACACTTACGTACGAGGCCGTCACGCCGGAATACGCTTACTATGCGGGGCGCTCATTCGGCGATTTTGAAGCATTGTTGAGCGATTTGGAGGCACCGATAGGGGAGATTATCCCTGATTTCCACAACATTGAATTCCGCCTGAAACAGTTGGACGAGGCCGTGGCAGAAGATCGGATTGGCCAAATGCGCGAGGTCGAGGTGAAGAAGTTTGTCGATAAAATCAGGGAAAAGGCCGAGCAAATGTGCCTCGGCGAGCGGCTCTATCGCGAGGGTAAGCTACCGAAACGCATTTGTCACTGTGACACGAAAGTGAACAACATGCTTTTCGACAAGGACGGCAACGTTTTGTGTGTCATCGACTTGGACACCGTCATGCCGAGTTTTGTCTTCTCCGACTTCGGCGACTTTTTGCGTTCGGCGGCCAACACCGGCGCGGAAGACGACCCCGACCTCGGCAACATCCACTTCAATATGGAGGTGTATCGCGCTTTCACCGAAGGCTATCTCGAAGGCACGAAATCCTTTCTGTTGCCCATCGAGCGGGAGAACCTGCCTTACGCTGCCACACTGTTCCCATACATGCAAGCCGTACGTTTCCTCACCGATTACATCAACGGCAACACCTATTATAAAATAGATTATGCCACGCATAATCTGGTACGTACACGGGCGCAGTGGAAACTATTTGAGGAAGCGGAAAAATGTGTTTCGGAAATGAGGGTTTGAGGTAAAAATCACAATTGTTTTGCGAAAAAAAACACAATTCAGGTGAAAAATGGGTAGATTTACGCATTTTCAGACCGTTTTTTCTTTATAATTTTGCGGAGTTGAACCCCTAAAACACAAAACTATGATTGAATTAGACGACAATTTTGGTCTGCATGACCTCGCCAACGAAGCCAAGGATGTTATCGAAGGCATCCAGTACAACAAGACACGCGTTTCATCCTACAACGGAGAAATGGTTTTCACCCGCGACAAGGTGTATTTCCTTGTTGCGCCGCCTGATCCCAACGAAAGGCATCCTTTCGATTTCTCCGGAGCACCCAAGTCGTGGTGCATCGACATCGCCGAAATCGCCAATCATCGCAAGTATGGCCTTGGAGGCTATATGTTCATTTTAGCCGACGGCAAGCAAGTGCGCTTCACCAATGTCTTTCGCAAGACCCGAAAGAGCATCGCAGAAGCCATTGAAGAACGCAAAAACTAAAAGCCTTTTCTGAACGGCTACTATAATTGTATTATTTGTTATGTCATAGTCTTACGACAAGCTCTTGTCGTAAGACTTTTTTCTCATGCTATTAGAAAAAAAAGAGTATATTTGCAGCGAAAAACCTGAAAAACTCTTTAAACAATGTTGAAGCGACTATTCGTATGTTTGTTGCTCGGTTTGATTGCACTGTATTGTCATGCTCAAGACAACGACAATATTAACGACCTAAAGAACCGCATTTTCCATCATTACGACAAGTCGGAGTTTGAAGAAGTGGTGCGTCTTGGCAACGAAGCCCTTGCTTTGTATGAGGCCGATAACAACCTTTACGACATGGCTGGCTGCTACAATTTGCTCGGCAACGCCTACCAGCGCATGGGCCGTTTCAAGGATGCCATCGAGAGCTACGAACAATGCACCAAGGCGTTGGAGAAACTGAAAAACAGCGAAAACAACAAGGATCATGCAAGGGCGACGAAGATGTATGACCGCAACATACGCTACACGCGCAACAATATGGCCGAAATCTTTATACAAATCGGTGAATTGGGTCATGCCGAGTCCATCTACCTCAACTGCATAGAGATGCTCGGCGAGCCTTCCGACACTTTGGATTTCCGCGACCTTGCCACCTACAAGCAGAACCTCTCAGAGGTTTACACGAAGCAAGCTCTCGGCATGAAGGGCACGGAGCGCGAAGCTTTCCTGAAAACCTCAGTGGAGCTGGCCGAACAGTCGGTGGAGCTGGCCGAGCAATACGAGAACCAGCCTTCCAAGCGGATAAACAAAAAAGTTACTTTGGCCCAGGCCTACCACGCCGCAGGCCGCCTGAACGAATCGCTTCGCTTGGCAAAGGAAGTGCTTGACTCGGAAGAGGCCAACAACGATCCTTACCTGGAAGCTGAAGCCCATGCTGTGTATGGCAACTGCGAGGCTGGCATGAACCGCCATCCCTCCGCCGAAAGGCATTTCGCCCAAGCCCTCGCCATCGCCAAGGAGAACCACTTTAGTGAGCTTCAGTTGTTGGCTATCGAAGGAGCCTACACATCCTCCAAGCACTTCGACAAGGTCTTGGCCTTGGACTATTTCGAGCAGTATGCCGCGCTCCGCGACTCAGTGTTCAACGAGCAGCAACAGCAAATCGTCCGCGAATACCAAGTGAAATACGACCTCGCCGAAAAGGAATACCAACTTGAGCTTGAAGCCGCCAAAAACAGCCGCCATCGCTTTATTATCCTCATCCTCGGCATTCTCGCCGTGATGTTGCTCGCCGTGATTGTCCTCGTGATGCACATCGGGGCCATTCGCAAGCGCAACCACGAAATCGAGGGAAGGCTTAACATGGCCAAAAACCACTTATTCTCCATCGTTTCGCACGACTTCAAGACCTCTTTGCTGTCGCAAAACCTCATGCTCGGCGTGATGAACGACCATTTCGACAACATGAGCCAAGCCGACATCAAGGAAAACGTGAGCCAGTTGAAAACCTCGTCAGATTTGCTGAAAGAAGACATGTTCAACCTTATCGAGTGGATGAAGACCGAGCTGAACAGCGGCGAGGAAAACTATGATACTTTCGGCCTGCGCAAAGTCGTGGAGGAATGTATGCGCACACAGAAAACCGATGCGACCAAGAAACAATTGACTTTGGACAACCGCGTGAACGAGTACCTGAAAGCCCGCGACAACGAGAATTTGGTAAAACTCGTGCTGCGCAACCTGCTCAGCAACGCGGTGAAATACTCACAGCCAGGAGGCACGATAGAAATAACAGCGCGTGAAGACGGCAAGCGCGTTTGGCTCGCCGTGACCGACCACGGCACGGGCTTCGACGCGGCAAGCCGCGAAGCCTTCGACAATGGTGTCATCAAGGCATCGGGCGAATCGGGGTCGGGAATCGGTCTCATGCTGTGCAAGCAGGTAATCGAGCGCAACGGCGGCGAAATCATCGTCGAAAGCAGGGAAGGCGAGGGGGCAACGGTCAGATTCACCATTAACAAACATTGAGCGTTATGGAAAAACCGATAAGAATACTCATCGTTGAAGACCATCCGATTTACCGTGAGGGAATGAAACTGGCCTTGTCGTTTTCCGAACTGAAATGCACAGTAAAGGCGGCATTAACCAACATGAAAGAGGCTGTCGAATATATCGATAGCCATCCCAACGAGCTTGATTTGGTGCTGCTCGACTTTTTCCTTCCCGATGGCAGCGGGCTTGATGTCATCAAGTTCATCAAGGAGCGTTGTCCCGCAGTAAAGGTGCTCGTGGTGACCAGCGCGGTGGATGCGCCCGAAGTCGTTGAGCTATGGAACGAAGGCATCAGCGGTGTCATCAGCAAGGATGTGCAGGCCGAGGAAGTGTCGGGCATCGTCAAATCCATCTTGAAAGGCGAAAACCGTTTCGACAGCAGCAATCCTAACAGGACAATCGCCCCGTCCAACGATGACTTCGGCCTAACGAAGCGCGAAATGGAGATTTTGAAGCTCTGCATCAAGGGCAAAACATCCAAGCAAATTGCCCTCGAACTTTTCATCAGCCCGCGCACAGTAGAACACCATAAATTGAACTTATACAACAAGTTGGGAGCAAAAACATCCTCCGATTTGTTGAAAATAGCATTTCAGAAAGGTTTATTGTAAGGATTGGGGTTGTGGTAATAGACAGCCTTTGCGTTTGATTGAAAAAAACCGAGTTTTTGCTTAAAAATCGGAGCGAATTTGGAAAATGTCTATATTTGCGCCTTCTTATGTTAAGAAACCAACTCAGATTGAACGATATGGAAATCAAAAGAGTTTTTGACCTTCTCCAAAATTACGTGGAGAAGTACCCCAACCAGCAAGCAGCCCTTGCCGGCAAAAAGAACGGGGAATGGGTGAAATACAGCGCCCAATCTTATCAAGAGTATGCTAATTTGTTGAGTTACGCCCTCATTGAATTGGGCATCGAGAAGGACGACAAAGTGGCCATGATTTTGACCAACCGCCCCGAATGGAACATGCTCGACATGGCCATCAGCCAAGTGGGTGCCGTCACCGTGCCGATTTATCCCACCATCAGCGAGGAAGACTATCGCTACATCCTTGCCGACTGCGACGCCAAGATGGTCGTCATCGACGGCCTGTCCGTGATGAACAAAGTGACCAACATCCTGCCCGACGCACCCAATGTGAAATTGGTCTATACCATGATCGACCGCGAGAAATATCCTTATTTCGACCAACTGCTTGAATTAGGAAAAGAACACCCTCACCCCGAGGAACTTGAAGCCCGCAAAGCCGCCGTCGATGAAATGGAATGTGCCACCATCATCTACACCTCGGGCACTACGGGCACACCCAAGGGCGTGATGCTCTCGCACCACAACCTGATGAACCAGTTCAAGAACTTCCATTACACCATCAGCGACCACTCCGACAAGGCCTTCAGCTTCTTGCCAGTGTGTCATGCCTACGAGCGCGCACTGAACTATTGCTACCAATATCGCGGAATGTCAATCTATTACGCCGAAAGTTTGGCCACCATCGCTGCCGACATGCGCGAAATCCATCCCACGATGATGTGCGCCGTGCCACGTGTGCTTGAGCGTTTCTACGACGCGATTTACCAATCCGGAAAGAAACAAAAAGGCATCGCGAGGATGATTTTCTTCTGGGCCTTGCACCTCGGCGAACGCTACAAGATTCCGTCCGACAGCCGCCATTGGTTCTACGACATCAAGTTAGGCATTGCCGACAAGCTGGTTTACAGCAAGATACGCGCCAACATCGGAGCCGAGAACTTCGACATCATCGTGTCGGGTGCCGCCGCCATTTCGCAAAAGATAGCGGGCTTCTTCTCGGCCATCAAGATGCCGGTCTTCGAAGGCTATGGCCTCACTGAAACCTCACCCGTCATTGCCGTAAGCACCCGCAACCCGCATGGGCGCGAGGTGGGCTATGTGGGGCAGCCGCTACCCGGAACGGAGGTGAAGATTGCCGACAACGGCGAAATCCTTTGCCGTGGACACAATGTGATGATGGGCTACTACAAACAGCCTGAACTCACCAAGGAAGTCATCGATGAGGACGGATGGTTCCACACGGGCGACATGGGCGAAATCGATCAATACAATCGTCTGCGCATCACGGGACGCATCAAGAGCCTGTTCAAGACCTCGGGCGGCAAGTACATCAACCCCGACGTCATCGAGGCCAAGTTCTGCGCCTCCAAGCTGATTGAGCAAATTCTTGTGGTGGGCGAGAACCAGAAATTCGCCGGTGCGCTCATCATACCGAGCTTCGCCGACCTGAAGGCATGGTGCGCTCACGAGAAAATCCCTTATACCTCTAATGAGGAGATGATCAAGAATCCCGAAGTGCTGAAGCATTACGCCAAGGAAGTGAACACCTTGAACAAAAGTTTGGGCGAAACCGAAAAAATCAAGAAACATGTTCTCCTTGCCGACGAGTGGAGCATCGCCAACGGCTTGCTCACGCCCACGCTGAAAGCCAAGCGCAAAGTCATCACGGCGAAGTATAAGGATGTGATTGAGAAGATGTTTGCTTGAATATTATGGCCTATGGCTTATGGCAATGGCCGCCTCTACAATAAGGTAGGAGCGGCCATTGTCATAGTCGTAAGCCGAAGGCAAAAACTGATTACTCCAAATAGGTATAACCGTAAAGCCCCGACCGATAGTTGGACAGGAATTCCTTGCCTTCTTCGACCGAAATCTTGCCTTCCTTGACGCACTTGGTAACCCAAGTCTCCACGGTGCGGACGAGTTTCTTTGGGCTGTATTGGACGTATTCGAGCACGTCGGCAACGGTCTCGCCGTCAATGACTTGGTCGATGTAATAGCCTTTCTCATCAACGGAAACGTGCACCGCGTTGGTGTCGCCAAACAGGTTGTGCAAGTCGCCGAGGATTTCCTGATACGCGCCCACGAGGAACACGCCGATATAGTAATGCTCCTTGTCGGTGAAGTTGTGCAGCGGAATGGTGTGCGGCGTAGCCTTGCCCACGAAGCTGGTGATTTTGCCGTCGCTGTCGCAGGTGATGTCCTGCAAGGTGGCCAAATGGGTTGGGTTTTCGTCAAGCCTTTGGATGGGAATGATGGGGAAGAGTTGGTCGATGGCCCAAAGGTCGGGCAGGGACTGGAACAGTGAGAAGTTGCAGAAGTATTTGTCGGCCAAGAGTTTAGGAAGCGAAGTGAAGTCTTCGGGCACACGTTTCAGGCTGTTGGCGATGTGGTTCACCTCGCGAGCGATGCTCCAGAAAAGACGCTCTATCTTGGCCCTCGACTTGAGGTCTAACAGTCCGAGGCTGAACAGGTTGAGAGCCTCTTCGCGGATTTCCTGCGCGTCGTGCCAGATCTCGAGCGATGAGTTTTTGGTGAGTTCGTCCCACGAATCGTAAAGCTCCTTGATGAGTTCGTGGTCGTCTTCCTCGGGCTCTTCGTTGTCGTCCCATTCGGGTAGCGAGGTCTTTTCCAGCACCTCGAAAATCAGCACGGAATGGTGCGCGGTGAGGGCGCGCCCCGACTCGCAGATGACGTTGGGGTGGGGCAGTTCGTTCTTGTCGCAGGCATCCACGATGGTATAAATCGCGTTGTTGGCGTATTCTTGGATGCTATAATTCACTGAGCTTGCGCTGCTTGAGCGGGTACCGTCGTAATCGACGCCGAGGCCGCCGCCCATATCGACATATTCGATGTGGAAGCCCATCTTGTAGAGCTGCACATAGAACTGTGCCGCTTCGCGAAGGGCCACGTTGATTTTCTTGATTTTGCTGACTTGGCTACCGATGTGGTAATGAACGAGTTTCAGGCAGTCTTTCATGCTGTGTTCCTCAAGGAAGTCGAGGGCTTCGAGGAGTTCCGACGAGGTGAGGCCGAACTTGCTGCCGTCGCCGCCCGATTCCTCCCATTTGCCCGATCCTGAGCTGGCCAACTTGATGCGCACGCCAAGGTTGGGCGTGACTTTCAAGCGTTTAGCGATTTTTGCCGTCGTCTTCAGTTCGTTCAGCTTCTCAATGACGATGATGATTTTGCGACCCATCTTTTGGGCGAGCAAAGCCAGTTCGATAAATTCCTCGTCCTTGTAGCCGTTACAAACAATTAAGGAATCCGAGTCGGTGCCGAGCGCGATAATGGCGTGGAGTTCAGGCTTCGAGCCGGCTTCCAAACCAATATTGCACTTTTTGCCGTGACTCACGATTTCCTCGACCACGGGGCGCATTTGGTTCACCTTAATAGGCATGACCACGAAATTCTGTCCGTGGAACTCATATTCTTTGGCCGCCTCCTTGAAGCAGGAGTCAATCTTGTTGATGCGGTCGTCGAGAATGTCGGGGAAACGCAGCAGCATGGGAGCTGAAACGTCCCTAAGTGACAGTTCATCAACCAATTCCGGCAGGTCGATGGAGGCACAGCCTTCTTTGGGAGTCACCACCATGTGGCCTTTCTCGTTGATGGAAAAGTAATTGCCGCCCCAGCCTTTCACGTTGTAAAGGTCCTCGGAGTCTTCAATGCGCCATTTTCTCATGTCTATCGGTTTTAATTTGGGCTGCAAAACTATAAAAAAAGTGTTTGTTTACTGAAGTTTTTCTTATTTTTGCCAAAATTATACTTCAATGAAACTAATCCTCGATGCTGGTTCGACCAAAATTGAATGGATTCTGATGGACGGAAACGCGGTGACAAATCGTTTCCAAACCGAAGGTTTTAACCCGAATTATACTGATATTCAGATTCTTGCTAAAACTTGTAACAACGTATCCTTGCCTGACGAAATCCAATCCGTCCATTATTACGGAACGGGCTGCGGCAACGAGCAAAACCGCCTATTAATAAATATGGTGTTCCAAGACCGTTTCCCGAAAGCCGAAATCCACGTTACCCACGACCTTATGGCCGTCTGCCACGCTGTTTTGGGACATGAAAAAGGAATCGCTTGTATTCTCGGAACAGGTTCAAACTCAAGTGTTTACGATGGCGAGAATATCACGGAAAAGGCCGTTTCTTTGGGTTATATTGTAGGTGACGAGGGCAGCGGGATGCACATCGGCAGGGAAGTGGTGAGAGCCTATTTTTACGGCTTTATGCCCGAGGATTTGAGGCAGAAGTTTGCCGAAACTTTTCACTTGGAATTGCCCGATTTCGTCCAGACACTTTATCATAAAACACAGCCTTCCAAGTATTTGGCTTCATTTGCCAAGTTTGCAGGCGAAAACCAGGCGCATCCATATATCCGCGCTTTGGTGAAAGATTGCTTCAAGGCGTTCATCGAGGCTTTTATTCTACGATACGAGCATTTCAAAACATTGAAAATCAGTTTTGTTGGGTCAGTGGCCTACCATTTCCAGGGTCTCTTAAAAGAAATCCTTTCAGACCAAAACCTTATTTTTGGAACGGTCATTCAAACTCCTGCCGAAGGACTGATACGATATTATCAATCTCCTCAGACATAATCCACTGATAACCAGTGTCCCGCCGCAACCAAGTCATCTGCCGCTTGGCGTATTGCCTCGTGTGGATTTTGATTTGCTCGACAGCTTCGGCGAGGGTGCATTGGCCGTCGAAATAGGCAAACAATTCTTTATAACCTACTGTGTTCAAAGCATTTAGGTTACGTTTGGGATAGAGTGCCTTGGCTTCCTCAAGCAGACCTTGTTCCATCATCAATTCCACCCGTCTGTCAATGCGCTTGATGAGTTCTTGACGGTCCCAAAGGAGGGCGTATTTCACAATGTTGAAGTCGCGCTGTGCCTTGTTGTTTTGCCTAAACGAAGAGAACATCTTGCCCGTTTGGTAGCAGATTTCCAAGGCGCGTTGCAGCCGGCGAGGGTTTTGTTTATCCACAACGGCAAAATACTCTGGGTCAAGTCGTTGTATTTCTTCACTTAAAGCGTTGACTCCACCTTCTTTGAGCATTTTCTCCACCTTTTGGCGGATTTCGGGCTGCACGTCGGGCATTTCGTCGATGCCATTGCACACCGCATCGATGAAAAGGCCTGAGCCACCTGTGAGAATTACGTTGTCGTGGGTCTTGAAAAGCTCGTCAAGCAAATCTAAAACCTCGCGCTCGTAATCCGCTACATCGTATTTGTCTTCGATACTGATATTGTGGATAAAATAATGCTTTACTTGAAGCAATTCTTCAGGTGTCGGTGCAGCGGTTCCGATACTCATTTCCTTGTAAAATTGTCGGCTGTCGGCGGAGATGATGACGGTGTTCAACGCTTTGGCGAGCTGGATGGAGAAGGCGGTCTTGCCCGATGCGGTTGGGCCGGCGATGACGGTGAGGGTCTTATTTAATTCGGAATTCGGAATTCGGAATTCGGAATGACGCAAAGCGACGCTGGGTTTCACTTCTATTTCGCATTCCGCATTCATCATTCCGCATTTATATTTTGCTTGGTACTGGTCCATTGTTAGCAACAATAATTGGCTCTTGGATTTCCTTTACCACGCTGAGATTCAGCTTTCTGCCTTCCTCGATCATAAAGGCGTAAGCCTCGGCGAAGTTGTTCCCGATGACCCCGTCCAAGATGGCCTCGCGAATGGCGTTCTTGATGACCCCGACCTCGCGCCCTTCTGGAATCCCAAACGTTTCCATGATGGCAATGCCATCAATAGGCGGTTGCCAGTTGCGCAGGTGATCCTTGGCCTCGATTTCCTTCAGTTTTTCCTGCACAATCTCGAAATTGTGGTGAAATTTCTTCACCTTTTCTTCATTTTTCGAGGTGATGTCGGCGTGGCAGAGCAGCATTAGGTCGTCGATGTCGTCGCCAGCATCGAAAAGGAGGCGGCGCACGGCGGAATCTGTGACGATGTCCTCTGCGAGCACGATGGGGCGCATGTGCAATTGCACTAGTTTCTGCACGTATTTCATCTTCTCGTTGAGGGGCAACTTCATGGCGGCAAATATTTTAGGCACCATCTTGGAGCCTTTGAACTCGTGCCCGTGGAAGGTCCAGCCGGTGCCGTCTTCCCAACGTTTGGTTTGGGGTTTGGCGATGTCGTGCAACAGGGCCGCCCAACGCAGCCAAAGATCGTCGCTCTTTTCGGACACTTGGTCGAGGACTTGAAGCGTATGTAAGAAATTGTCTTTATGTCCTTTGCCTTGCACTACTTCAACTCCTTTGAGAAGTGAAACTTGGGGCAGAATCAACTTCAAAAGTCCGCTTTGGTCAAGCAGTTTGAAGCCAATGGAAGGCCGTGGCGAGAGGATGATTTTGTTCAGTTCCTCGGTGACGCGCTCCATCGACACGATTTTGATGCGCTCGGCGTTGCGCTTGATGGACGCAAACGACTCTGGCTCAATGTAAAACCTCAACTGCGAGGCAAACCTGATGGCGCGCATCATTCGGAGCGGGTCGTCGCTGTAGGTGATGTCGGGGTCGAGGGGAGTGCGCAGGGTGAGTTCTTCCATGTCGGCCATGCCGTTGTAGCGGTCGATGAGGGTGCCGAAATCTTCCTTGTTGAGGCTGATAGCCAGTGCGTTAATGGTGAAGTCGCGGCGACTGATGTCGTCTTCCAAGGTGCCATTTTCCACCACTGGCTTGCGGCTGTTGCGGTCGTAGGATTCCTTTCTCGCGCCCACAAACTCAACCTCCATGCCGTCGTAATGAATCATGGCCGTGCCAAACGCACCGTAGTATTTGACTTCCTTGTGGCCGGGCAGGTGAGAGGCCACCTTTTTTGCAAGGGCGATGCCGCTGCCCACCGTCACTACGTCGATGTCGTTTGACGGGCGGCGCAAAAGAATGTCGCGCACATAGCCGCCGATGACATAGCTCTTGTAGCCCAACTCCATGCTGGAATAGGCGATGACCTTGAAAATCGGGCTGCTAATATGTTTCTTGAAGTCGTAATTCATTGTCACACAACAGCTTCTTCAAGTATTCTTTCGTTTTTTGGGACGATGTTCACTGCGGTTTCCTCGCCGTTTTCGGCCAAGTCGATGGAAATCAGGTCGCCGATGTGAAGATTTGAGGAAATGATGGCGTCGGCCAACACGTCTTCCACATATTTCTGTACGGCGCGTTTCAGCGGACGGGCGCCATATTGCTCGTCCCAGCCCTTTTCGGCGATGAAATCCAAGGCCTTTTCGGTGAGTTCGATCTTGTAGCCCATCTCTTCGACACGCTTCACCACATGGCGAATCTCGATGCCGATAATCTTGTGTATATCTTTCTTTTCCAACGAGTTGAACATCACCACATCATCCACGCGGTTGAGGAACTCGGGGGCGAAGGTGCGCTTCAAGGCGTTCTCGATGACGCTTTGCGAATACTCGTTCTTGGCGTTCAGTTTGGCCTGTGTGCCGAAGCCCACGCCTTGACCAAAGTCTTTCAGCTGCCGCGAGCCGATGTTGGAAGTCATAATGATGATGGTGTTCTTGAAATCGACCTTACGCCCCAGAGAGTCAGTAAGTTGTCCGTCGTCAAGCACTTGCAGTAGCAGGTTGAACACATCGGGGTGGGCTTTCTCGATTTCGTCAAGGAGGACGATGGAGTAGGGCTTGCGGCGCACTTTCTCGGTGAGTTGGCCGCCTTCTTCGTAGCCGACGTATCCGGGAGGCGCACCGACGAGGCGCGAAACGGCAAACTTCTCCATATATTCGCTCATGTCGATACGGATTAGAGCATCCTCAGAATCAAAGAGATACTTTGCCAAAACTTTGGCCAAGTAGGTCTTTCCGACACCCGTCGGGCCGAGGAAGATGAACGATCCGATGGGCTTGGTGGGGTCTTTCAGTCCGGCGCGGTTGCGGCGTATGGCTTTGGTCACCTTCTTGATGGCCTCGTCCTGTCCGATGACGCTGCCGGCCAATTCGTCAGCCATGTTCATCAGTCGGTCACCTTCGTTCTTGGCGATACGCTGCACGGGCACGCCCGTCATCATGGCCACGACTTCCGCAACGTTCTGTTCTGTAACCTTTTGGCGGTGCGAAACGGCGTTTTCGTCCCATTCTTTCTTGGCTCTATCGAGTTGGTCGATGAGCTTCACTTCCTCGTTGCGGTACATTCCGGCTTCCTCAAACTTTTGTTCCGCGACGGCGGCTTTCTTGTCCTTGCGCACCTCTTCAAGTCGGCCTTCCAGTTCGGTGATTTCGGCAGGCACGTCAATGTTCTTGATATGAACCCTTGCACCGGCTTCATCCAAGGCGTCGATAGCCTTGTCGGGCAGGTGGCGGTCGGTGAGGTAACGGTCAGTGAGCTTCACGCAAGCCTCGATGGCCTCGGGAGTGTAGCGCACAAGGTGATGGTCCTCATAGCGAGGACGGATATTGTTCAGGATTTCAACGGTTTCCTCGGGTGTGGTCGGCTCGACGAGAATCTTCTGGAAGCGGCGTTCCAAAGCGCCGTCTTTCTCGATGTATTGGCGGTATTCGTCCAAAGTGGTGGAGCCGATGCACTGTAGTTCGCCTCGCGCCAAAGCCGGTTTGAACATGTTGCTGGCATCGAGTGAACCGTTGGCATTGCCCGCGCCCACCATCGTGTGGATTTCGTCCATGAAGAGGATGATGTCGCGGTTGGCGGTCAGCTCGTTGAGGATGGCCTTGATGCGTTCCTCAAACTGGCCGCGATATTTGGTGCCGGCCACGATGGCGCCGATGTCGAGCATGACGACGCGCTTATTAAATAAGGTGCGTGGCACGCGGTGCTGGATGATGCGGATGGCCAGACCTTCCGCTATGGCCGACTTGCCCACGCCTGGTTCGCCAATCAGGATCGGGTTGTTTTTCTTTCGGCGGCTGAGGATTTGGGCGATGCGTTCCAGCTCGCGCTCGCGGCCCACGATGGGGTCGAGGCGGTTTTCCTCGGCGGCCTTGGTGAGGTCGCGGCCAAAGTTGTCCAACACGGGCGTTTTGCTCTTTATGTTGCTGGTTTTCTTCGACTTTTCCGGTTGCGGCTTCATCTCGTTCAGCAAGTCGTCAAGCTCATCGTTTTCCTCTTCGTAAACGTTTTGCGGCTTTGCGGTTTCCTCTTGCTGCACGGGGTTGTCTTTGCCCGTCGAGGCGTTGTAGCGAATCAGTTCGTTCTTGAAATTGTCGTAGTTAATTCCTTCAAATTCAAGGTTCTGTGATATGATATTATTCTTTTCGTGCAGGATGGCCAACATCAGGTGCTCCGAGCGGACGATTTCCGAGCGGAACTCTTTAGCGATGATGTAGGTGAACTTCAGCACACGCTCGGCCTGCTTGGTGAGCGGCAGGGCGAGGTTGGTGTTAGGGTAGGGGTTGGCGGTTCGCACCGAGGCTTCGAGCTTTTTCGTGAAAACCTCCATGTTGAGGTTGAGGTTTTCAAGCATCTTGATGGAGATGCTGCCGCCTTCCTTCAACATGCCCAAAAAAAGGTGCTCCAAGCCCACGTATGCGTTGCCAAGTCGTTTCGCTTCCTCGTGACTGAGTGACAAAATGTCACGAACACGGGGTGAAAATTTTGCGTCCATATTTCTCTACTTTCTTGATAATCAATTACTAAAAACAAGACTTCGTTCTCTTGCACTCTTTTCAAAACGGAGTGCAAAGGTACGAACAAAAATTGAGCCGCGCCATAATTTTACATCTTTTCAAGATTATTGGACGAAACTCGTCAGAAAAAGTGTAAGTTTTGGGTCAAAAGTCGTCAGAAAAAATGTAGGTTTTGCAAAACCAATCAGATAATTTTGTAATTTTGCACCTTTATTAGAAAAAGCGAAAATAAACTCCAAAAAATGGACGAAAACAATATCATCAACCCTGAAAATCAGGAAGAAACCCCCGAAGAACTCTCTGGGGAAAAGATTATCAAGGTCAATCTTGAGAACCAAATGAAGACGGCTTACATCGACTATTCGATGTCGGTCATCATCTCACGCGCCTTGCCCGACGTGCGCGACGGCCTCAAACCCGTGCACCGTCGTGTGCTTTATGGCATGAAGGAACTCGGCGTAAGCTCACGCAGTGGCTACAAGAAGTCGGCCCGTATCGTCGGTGAAGTGCTCGGTAAGTACCACCCGCACGGCGACTCGTCGGTGTATGACGCCATGGTGCGCATGGCCCAAAGTTGGTCGTTGCGCTATCCCTTGGTCGATGGCCAAGGTAACTTCGGCTCCGTCGATGGCGACAGCCCCGCCGCCATGCGTTATACCGAGGCGCGTTTGCAGAAAATTTCTGAGGAAATGCTCGACGACCTCGACAAAGACACCGTCGATTTCCAGAACAACTTCGACGACTCTCTGCAAGAGCCTACCGTGCTGCCAACGCAAATCCCCACCTTATTAGTAAATGGAACCAACGGCATCGCCGTGGGTATGGCGACCAACATGGCCCCGCACAACCTCAGCGAATGTGTCGATGGTATCATTGCCTATATCGACAACCGCGACATCACCGTGCAGGAACTCATGCAGCACATCAAGGCACCCGATTTCCCGACCGCCGGCATCATCTACGGCTACGAAGGCGTGCGTGAGGCCTTTGAGACGGGTAGGGGACGCATCGTGTTGCGCGGCGAAACCCACTTTGAGGAGCACAACGGACACGAGCGCATCATCGCCACCTCGTTACCTTACCAAGTGAACAAGGCTGAGATGATCAAGAAGACCGCCGACCTCGTGAGCGACAAGAAATTGGAAGGCCTCGCCGACATCCGCGACGAATCAGACCGCAAAGGCATCCGCGTGGTGTATGAACTGAAGCGCGACGCCAACCCCGACGTGGTTTTGAACAAGCTTTTCATGATGACCCCGCTGCAAAGCTCGTTCAACGTGAACAACGTGGCTCTGGTGCACGGTCGTCCTTATACACTGAACCTCAAGCAATTGATTGAGCATTTCGTGGAACATCGCCACGAGATTATCATGCGCCGCACCCGCTTCGAGCTGAAGAAAGCCGAAGACCGTGCCCATATCCTGGAAGGCTTGGCACGCGCCATCGACATCGTCGATGAAATCATCGCCACCATCCGCGCCTGTAAAGGCGGCACACCTGAGGCCAAGCAAGCCATCATGGAACGCTTCGGCTTCGACGACCCGCAAGCCAGCGCCATCGTGGCCTACCGCCTCGGTCAGTTGGCCGGCCTCGAAATCAAGAAAATCTTGGATGAGTTGGACGAAATCCGCGAGCGCATCAAACATTTCCACGATATTCTACAAAATGTGGAATTGCAGTTCCAAATCATCAAGGACGAACTCTTGGTCATCAAGGAAAAATATGGCGACGCCCGCCGCACCCAAATCGTGCCCGCCGCCGGCGAATTCCGCATGGAAGACATCATCGCCGACGACGCCGTGGTCATCACCATCTCGCACCTCGGCTATGTGAAGCGCACCCCGCTGAGCGAATACCGCGTGCAGAGTAGGGGAGGCAAGGGCTCGAAAGGCTCCGCCACCCGCGACACCGACTTCATCGAGCACATCTTCACGGCCACCAATCACAACCACTTGCTCTTCTTCACCGAACAAGGTAAGTGCTACAAACTCAGGGCCTTCGAGATTCCCGAAGAGGGCAAAAACAGCAAGGGTCGCGCCATCCAAAACCTGATTCCGATTGACAAAGATAATAAGGTGATGGCTTACCTCAATGTGAAGAGCATGAGCGACGAGGAATACCTCGAAAACAACTACATCATCCTTTGCACCAAGAAGGGCATCATCAAGAAGACCAATTTGGCCGCATATAAGAACATCCGCCAAAACGGCATCGCAACGGGCGTGAAAGCCATCACGTTAGGCTCACCTGAGGATGAAGTCATCGGCATGGTGTGCATCAACGACCCGCAACAAACCGTGCTCGTCGTTTCCGAAAAGGGCTTCGGCAAGCGCTCCGACATCGACGACTACCGCATCACCAACCGTGGAGCGAAGGGCGTGAAGACCTTGAACATCACCGAAAAGACCGGCGACCTCATCGCCATCAAGGGCGTGACAGACGACGACGACCTGATGATTATCAACAAATCGGGTATCGTTATCAGAATGGAAGTCAGCAAGTTGCGCGTGATGGGTCGTGCCACACAAGGCGTGAAACTCATCGACTTGCGCGGCAACGACGAAATCGCCGCCGTCACCAAGACCGAGCATGAGGACGAAGAAGAAATGACCGAAACCGAGGTCATTGAAGGAGCCGAAGCGACGATAGAAGAAGCCGTTTCGACAGACTCGACAACGTCCACACCTGACGCGGAGAATCCCGCCGAAAACACTTTGGAACAATAATTGCAGAGAGAAAACCAAACAAACAAAATTGTCAAACTTTAAATAATTGAAAAAATGAAAAAAGTAATGATTTTGCTGGCCGTCGTGCTCACCGCCAACGTGATGATGGCCCAGAAGAAAGACAGAACCGATGCTTTTATGTACAACAAGAACGGTCAGTACGAAAAAGCGATGGCTTCCATTGAGAAGTGCATCAACCACGAACAGTTTGCGGGTATGAAGCCCAATGACCAATCGCAAGCCTGGCTGTATCGCGCCGCTATTTACCAGAACATCCTTCAATCGGGTGACGAAGCCCTGATGGCCAAGGCCCCCAATGCCACGGAGATCGTTTATGAATCGCTGATGAAGTGCATGGAAAACAAAGCCTATCTTGACGACAACAAACAAGAGATTTACCAGCGTGTTGCTTCCGTTATGAACTCCTATTATACCATGGGAGCCGACGATTACAACTCGAGCAAGTTTGCCGAAGCTGCACCAGCTTTCAAAAAGGCTTACGACATTGCCAAGAGCCTTGGCAGTGCCGATGCCAATGACATGCTTAACTTTGCTGCCACTTCGAGCCTCCGCGCCGAAGACTACGCCACGGCTTTGGAGTATTTCACCGAGTTGAAGAACAACGGTGTTGATGATGTCGAAATCTACAAACACTTGGCTGCTGCCTACCATGGCATGGGCAACGAGGAGAAGGCTTTCGAGATGATTAACGATGGTTTGGCCA
The DNA here is from genome assembly GCA_902791165.1 of uncultured Bacteroidia bacterium. Taxonomy (GTDB): domain Bacteria; phylum Bacteroidota; class Bacteroidia; order Bacteroidales; family F082; genus Limimorpha. The sequence goes on along the minus strand of CADAVB010000010.1, from coordinate 78,366 downwards.
AATATCCTGGCGACGCTGCCATGATCATCGAAAAGGTGAACGTCTATCTGAAGCAAGGCAAGGGCGAAGAAGCCATCAGCGACCTGATGGAGCTGAACAAACTCGACCCGAACAACGCTTCAATTCTGTTCATCCTTGGCACGATTTACGGCGACGAGAACAACGATGTTTATAACAGCGACAAGGCCATCGAATACTACGAGGAAGCCATCAAAGTCAATCCCAACTATTACGATGCCGTTTATAACCTTGGCGCCATGTACATCACGCTGTCGAACAAGGTGAAGACCGAAGCCAACGAGTTGCCCTTGAACAAAGTGAAGGAATACAACGAATTGGTGGAGCAGGCCGAAGAACTCATCCGCACGGGTCTGCCGTATGTGAAGCAAGCCTACGAAGCACAACCCACGCCTGAAGTGAAACAAGTCTTGAAGACCATGTATGTGCAACTCAAGATGAATGATGAAGCCAAGGCTTTGGATGCAGAATAAAGCCAACAACACTGAAAACGTAAAAGCCTCGCAAAAGCGGGGCTTTTTGTTTTATCATCGTTTCCGAAATGTGCTATTTAACATAATGTTGATTATATTGAAAAATTGCATGTAGAAAAACTGAATAAAAAAGGAAGAAAATTTATTGCCAAAACCAAAATGATGCTTACCTTTGCAAATGTATAGATAGTGTTGGAAACAGCCCATTCTTCAACTTGATTATTAATTTTAAATCACAGATACTATGGAAATTACAGGAAAAGTCGTCAGACTTGGAACCCTTACTGAAGGCACCAGCGCACGCGGTCCGTGGCGCAAACAAGAACTCATCATTGAAACCGAGGAACAATATCCGCGCACGGTTTGTCTAATCTGCTGGACAAATCAAATTGACGAAATTCAGAAATTCGTGCCTGGACAGAGCATCAAGGCACAGATTGAAATCTCATCGCGCGAGTTCAATGGAAAATGGTACACCGATGTGCGCGTGTGGCGTTTCGACCCCGTTGGCGCACAACCCGCCACGACCACTTCCGCTCCACAAGCACAGCCTGCACAACCCATGACGCACCAGACGCCGTCTCAAGCCGCTCCGTCGCCCGAGTATTATGCTCCCTCGGAGGACAGTACAGACGATCTGCCGTTCTAATATTATGTTAAATAGCGACACCATCTGCGCCATCGCCACTCCGCATGGTATGGGCGCCATTGCAACGATAAGAGTTTCTGGAAACAAGACATTTTCCGTTGTGGCTGGATTGTTCCAACGCAATGGAAAAAGACTTGCTGTTGAGGATATTGTTTCGCACAAAGCCTATTACGGACACCTTATTAATATTAATGGCGACCTTCTGGACGAAGTTGTGACGACGTTTTTCCGTGCCCCCCACTCTTTCACGGGTGAAGACTCGGCCGAAATTAGTGTGCACGGATCGGTGTATATCCAACAGAAACTACTGCAAGTGCTGGTTGAGTGCGGTTGCCGCATGGCCGAAGCTGGCGAGTTCACGCGACGGGCTTTCGTAAACCGTAAATTCGACCTTGCCCAAGCCGAGGCCATCGCCGACCTGATTGGTTCGGAAAGCGAAGCCGCCCATCGTGTGGCCATCAACCAACTGAAAGGCGGATTTTCAAAAGAACTTCAAGTAATGCGCTCCAAACTACTGGAAATGACCGCATTGATGGAGCTGGAATTAGACTTTAGCGAAGAAGATGTCGAGTTTGCCGACCGCAGCCAACTCTTGGCGTTGTTGCAGGAAACGCTGTCGCACGTGAACCGTTTGAAAGACTCGTTCCGTTTGGGCAACGCCATCAAAAATGGCGTACCCGTGGCCATTGTGGGACAAACCAACACTGGAAAAAGCACTCTACTGAACACCCTTTTGGGCGAAGACCGCGCCATTGTGAGCGACATTGCAGGCACCACCCGCGACACCATCGAGGAAACGCTGAATATTGACGGCATTTTGTTCCGCTTCATCGACACGGCCGGACTGCGCCAAACCGACGAAACCATAGAGAAAATAGGCATTGATCGCTCTTACAAAAAAATCAAGGAAGCTACCCTCATCATTGGAATGTTGGATTCGTCAATCGACTATGAATCAATGCTTTTGTCGGCGAAGGAAATGATTGAAAAAGTCGATTTCGGCCACCAACAAACGCTCTTATGCCTCAACAAAGTGGATGTTTTGCCCGACCAAGGCGAAACCTTGTTAGAAAAAATCCGTCAGGATTTGGACAATGACAAAATTACGCTCATCCGCCTATCTGCAAAGCACAAAATCGGCTTAAACGATTTGATTGACACCCTAAAAAATAGTCAGCCCCTCACCCACTCCGATGCCACTTTGGTGACCAATGTGCGACACTACGAAGCCCTGCTTCGTGCTTCGGAAAGCCTCAATTCAGTGCAGCATGGACTTGAAACAAATCTTCCCACCGACCTGATTTCCCAAGACTTACGTCAAGCCTTATATCATCTTGGAAGCATCACGGGCGAAATCACCACCGACGAGGTGCTGGGAACGATTTTCTCCCGATTCTGCATCGGAAAGTAGGATGACAAAAAAATAGTTGTTATGGAAAACGCCAATTCTCCCATATCCCTTTCTCAAGCTGTCGAGGCCATCAAAACTGCCATTCTGCAAGGCCAATATGAGGCTTTGAAAGATGTCAATCGTGTACAACTTGCTGTTTATTTTGCCATTGGGAAATACTTGTCGAAGAATACAAAACGATTTGCTTGGGGCTCCGGTGTGATGGATAAAATAAGCGTGCAACTTCGCAAGGAACTTCCAGGGTTGCGTGGTTTTTCCTCTTCTAATCTTTATGAAATGCGGAAATTCTACGAAGCATGGATTATGTTGGATTCTGATTTTCCAGTCGCGTCTGGAGAAATCAATAATTCTACCAATAATTCGATTCTGATTGGTGAGCCTCAAGAACAATCAAATTTTCCAGTTGCGTCAGGAAAATTACAAACATCAGATTATCATATAGATATATACAATACGATCGCTATTCCAAACATAGCCGAATTCCCTGTCGAAGATTTCTTTAAAGTTCCTTTCTCTCACCATTCAAGGATTATCACGTTGCAAAAAGGAACAGACGCCCGCTATTATTACATCCATCGTACCGCCGAAGAACACCTTTCCGTTGAAGCCCTCGAAAAACTCATCAAGCAAAAAGCCTTTGAAAATCAAGCAACAAGGAACTTGTGGAATATGTCATTCAAGATTACCACAAGCCGATGGGCGTGGCCACCTACAAAACCTCTGCCGAAATGCCTGAAAACCTGCGAAAAGCATTGCCAGATGTGGAACAATTAAGAAACCTGTTATCGGAGAACTAAGGTATGAAAGAAAACAAACCATCCTATATCACCATCCGCAATGCGAAGGTCAACAACCTGAAAAGCATCAGTTTGCAGATTCCGAAGAACAAGCTGGTGGTCATCACCGGCCTTTCGGGCTCGGGTAAGTCGTCCTTGGCGTTCGACACGCTTTATGCTGAAGGGCAACGCCGCTATGTGGAGAGCTTGAGTTCCTACGCACGACAGTTCATGGGCCGACTCAACAAGCCCGACGTGGAGAGCATCACCGGCCTCTCGCCCGCCATCGCCATTGAACAGAAGGTGAACTCGCACAACCCTCGTTCCACGGTGGGCACAAGCACCGAGATCTACGAATACCTGAAGCTGCTCTACGCCCGCATCGGCAAGACCTACTCCCCTGCCTCGGGCAAGTTGGTCAAGAAGCACCAGGTGATGGATGTGGTGAACCATATCCTCGGCCTGCCGACGGGAAGCACGGCCTACATCGTCGCGTCCCTCATCCTGCCCGAAGGCCGCAGCCTCGAAGAACACCTCAATATCCTCATGCAGCAGGGCTTCTACCGTATATTATATAACGGCGAGATCATCAAAATCGAAGATTTCCTCGACCAGAAGAAAAAGGTCAGCGAGAAGAAGGTGAAGCTACTCATCGACCGCATCAAGGTCAGCGAGAACATGGACGACGCCATCGGGCGCATCTCCGACTCGGTGCAGACCGCCTTCTACGAGGGCAAGGAGACCTGCCAGGTGATCAGCGAACTCGACGGCGAGCGTAAGGAAGCCGACTTCTCGTCGCGTTTCGAGGCCGACGGCATCACCTTCGAGCCGCCTACGGCCAATATGTTCGCCTTCAACAACCCTTACGGCGCCTGTCCCACCTGTCAAGGCTTCGGTAGCGTCATCGGCATCGACCCCGACCTGGTGGTGCCCAACAAGAGCCTGTCGATCTACGAAAACGCCATCGCATGCTGGCGCGGCGAGAAGATGAGCGAGTGGAAAGACGCCCTCATCCGCGTGGCCGACAAGGTGGGCATCCCCATCTTCAAGCCGTTCTACGAACTCACCGACGAACAGGTGAGCCTCCTCTGGACCGGCAACCAGTACTTCGAAGGCATCGTGGACTTCTTCAACTATGTTGAGACACAGTCAAATAAGATACAATACCGCGTGATGTTGTCGCGCTACCGCGGCAAGACGGTCTGCCCCGAATGCCACGGCACACGCCTGCGCCGACAGGCACAATATGTGAAGGTGGGCGGCAAGAGCATCACCGACCTCGTACTGATGCCCTTGGACGAGCTGAAGGCCTTCTTCGACCACCTCAAACTCGACGAGACCGACAGCAAAATCGCCTCTCGCCTACTCGTGGAAATCAATAACCGCCTGGATTTCATCATCGAGGTGGGCTTGGGTTACCTGACCCTGAACCGTCTCTCCAACACGCTCTCGGGCGGCGAGTCGCAGCGTATCAACCTCGCGACTTCGTTGGGCAGCAGTCTTGTCGGCTCCACCTATATCTTGGATGAGCCCAGCATCGGCTTGCATTCACGCGACACCGAGCAACTCATTAAGGTACTGAAACGCCTTCGCGACATCGGCAACACCGTCATCGTGGTGGAACACGACGAGGAAATCATCCGTGCTGCCGACTATATCATCGACATCGGGCCAATGGCAGGTGCCTTTGGCGGCGAAGTCGTGTTTGAGGGCGAGATCAAGGACCTCGTCCATTGCGAGAAGAGCCTCACCACGCAATACCTCACGGGCAAGATGAGCATTCCCGTCCCCACCCGCCGACGCAAGAGCGCCAACGCCATCGTCATCAAGGGCGCGACGCAGAACAACCTCAAGAACCTCACCGTACGCTTCCCGCTCAACATGATGACCGTCATCACGGGAGTGAGCGGCTCGGGCAAATCGACCTTGGTGAAGGATGTGCTCTACCCCGCCATGAAACGGCAGCTGGGCGAAAACGCCGAGAAATGTGGTAGTTACGGTGCCTTGGAAGGCGACCTGCGCCTCATCCAAGCCGTCGAGTTCATCGACCAGAACCCTATCGGCAAGTCATCGCGCTCCAATCCGGCCACTTACCTGAAGGCATACGACGAAATACGAACGCTTTTCTCGGAACAGAAATTGGCCAAACTGCGCGGCATCAAGCCCGCCTTCTTCTCGTTCAATGTGCCGGGCGGTCGCTGCGAGGAATGTGAGGGCGAGGGCGTACAAAAGATCGAGATGCAGTTTATGGCCGATGTCTATCTGCCTTGCGAGGCCTGCCACGGCACGCGCTTCAAGGAAGAGGTCTTGGAGATCAAATACGACGGCAAGCACATCTCCGACATCCTCAATATGAGCATCGAGGAGGCCATCGACTTCTTCGAGCACTCGTCGGAGCGGCAGACACCTATCGTCGGGCGCATCATCAACCGCTTGAAGCCTTTGCAGGAGGTCGGTTTGGGTTATCTGAAACTCGGGCAGTCGTCGAGTTCGCTCTCGGGCGGCGAGGCCCAGCGCGTGAAGTTGGCCTATTTCCTCATCAAGGGCCAGGTGGAGAAGCCTACGCTCTTCATCTTCGACGAGCCGACCACGGGTCTGCATTTCCACGATGTAAACAAGCTGCTTGAGTCGTTCAACGCCTTGATTTCCAACGGCCATAGTGTTATCATCATCGAGCACAACATGGATGTCATCAAGTCGGCGGACTGGGTCATCGACCTCGGTCCTGAGAGAGGCAACAAGGGCGGCGAGATTGTTTTTGAAGGCACACCCGAGGACTTGGTGAAGTGCAAGACATCATATACGGGTAAAGCGTTGAAAAGCAAGTTGTAGTACTATGGCCAATGGCTTATGACTATGGCCGCCTCAACGGTCGTGAAAGCGGCCATAGTCATCGGCCATAAGCCATAGTCAGAAAAAGACCGAATTAGAAGAAAAACTGACAACAATATGAAACCATCAGAGATCAACCAACCCTTGAGTGAGCGGCAGCAGAAAGTAGTGGATACCCTGCTAGGCCTCGGCATCGACTTCGACATCAAGTTCCACCCGCCGTTGGGCTCCATCGAGGAGTCGTTGGCCTACTGGGGCAAGTTCGAGGCCACACACTGCAAGAACCTGTTTTTCAGGAACCACAAGGGCAACAAGCACTACCTCGTCATCTTCGAGTGCATGCACCAGATGGACATCCACGACCTCGAGCAGCGTCTGCACCAAGGCAAGCTAACCTTCGCCTCGGAGGCCCGCATGGAGAAATACCTCGGCCTGAAGCCCGGCAGCGTCTCCCCCTTCGGCCTCATCAACGACGAAAACCACGAGGTGCACCTCTTCATCGACAAAAACCTCTTGAATGCCCCTCGCCTGAGCTTCCATCCCAATGACAATACGGGGACGATTATCATTAGTCAGGAGGATTTTATCAAGTTTTTGGAGGCGATGGGGAATAGTTATGAGTTTGTGGAGTTGTATGATTGAAGAGTTTAGGATTCTTCTTGTTGAAGTATGGAATCAATAGTATCCCGTATTTCTTCAAGTTCAACATCATAGTTAACGACAGCGTTCATGGAATCTATTTCATTGATTGCCTTACCGAATACTTTCAAAAGGTTATTGATAGACGGCAGAAACTTCCCCGTGCTACTATTGACAAAAGCATCGTACCAAAGTCCCGCAGTATCATCAATTTCAGGGTCTTCATCACGATGATTCTCATAAACATCGTAATGCTTTATTAGGAAACTATGCATTTCCTTTAGGCTATCGTCCAAATTCTTACTAGCCTGGAGAAAAGCTCTTTGCCAAAGTCCACGTTCAAGCAAACTGTCAATTGTTTGCGACATTTGCATGTCACATGGCGTCAGGTCTTTCAGTAATTCTTCGATGTTTGACATGAATCACTCTCCAATTATTAATAGTTTGTTCTTAAAATCAATAATACAACCATTCTCTACTAAAAAAGGGATACCGAGTATGCCATGCAATTGAAACCCAAAATCATTTTGAAGATTAATAACGGTTTGGTTTGCATTGACTGCATTAAACTGAACCCAGAAACTCTTGTCACCTATGGTCAATTCAGCCTCTACACAAGGATTTTCCTTATAATTTCCATCTATCCCAAACACCTTTGTACTGCCATCTATAGGTTTAAAAACATCGCTCAATTGATTAGAAACAAAATCAAACACGATGTTCTCCGTGGAGCCAGTATCTATGTCAAAAGTCAGTTTAAAGTCCTTAACTTTAACATCTATCAAAGTCATCCCGACCCTTTCAATAGTGTCTTTTAATGAGTATTCCATAATTGCTTAATTTAATAAATCCGTGCCCATTGTTTTGACAATATTTGACATGCATTTACTACAGCGTTTAAAACCTAATGCGTCCAACAATGTCATATCCATCGAAACGGCAGGATTATGCTGTTTGAGTATTATATCTTTTACTTGGTTGCTCATTGTGGTTTTCATAAATTGGATTTCCTTTACTTTTTTGATTACCAATTCATTACTAAACTCTGTTCCATTAAATACTTTCCCTATAGTATTGGACATGTTATCAGTGCTAGTATAAAACACATTTAATCCATGTTTTCTGATATAATTTGTAATATAATAAGAGCGTTTCGCAAAATTATTGCAAATAACAATATGGTTATTCCAATACTTTAACAGTACTTCAATGTTACGATTAAACACTTCTATCATCTTTTCTAATGGCACATTAGGAATCCGTTTCGCTCCAGAATTAGGAGCATGGTCAGAATCTATTTCTTCTCTTGAAATGCTTGTATGAAAATGCGAGTTTACCTTTCTAAAGAATGCATATGGATCTATGTCATGCAAAGCTCTATTGCTTTTATAAAAACGCCTGTATTCCTCAATTTTATCGCGTCCTAGTCTTCTAATCTCATCAGGTATTTTTGCGCCCTTTCCAGAGTAATCGCTACGAAGTAACTCACAATTACAGTTATTATGATATGCAGGTGGGTTTTCCCACACATATGTATAAGTATCCCTAAATGGTATTTTATACATACCAAAAAATCTAACAGGGTCTTTTACAAATTCACGATACGCCAAGAGCACCTGCATTTCTCTCTCACTATAATAACAACCGATAGGCTCCATTATTTCTATTGTACCTTCTACTTTTTTCGTAGAATCATAATGAAACCTGTCGTTAAATATCTTGTCGAAATTATGTTTTGTTATGTATGCCATTATAGATGATTAGAAAATCATTATATAGATTCAATTGGCAAATATACAACTTTTTTAATTCTCTCTCCTTTCAAATCCAAATCCCCTTCTCCCTGTGCAATCTGTTTGGCGTTCATCGTTGAGACCACAGGCTGGCCGGTTTCTTTCTCAACGGCCTTGCGGGCATCGTTGGCCACGGCGCCACCGCGTCGGGCAATGCCGGCACTTTCAGCCATGCCTTTCGGGTTTTCGTTCTTTGAGATTTGTGTCGTGGTGGCCTCCGCAAGCATGTTGATGGCGATCTCAAGGTCGGTCATGTTGTCGCGCAGGTTCTCTTTCTTCAAGCCCTTCAACTGCTTGTATTCCTTGGCGGAGAGGCCGCTCCACTGTCGATAGATAATGTCGGTGAGTGAGGCAAACTGCTGTCCTTCCTCCAATCCGGCACGCTTCCACTCGTCGGTCAGGTGCTTCCTAACCTCTATCGACCTCATCCGCTGGTTAATCCATGCCTCCGAATAGCCTAGCCTGCGGTAGTCGGCCACCGCCTGCTCAAAGGACAACTCGGGATCCTGCATCTGGTCAATGCGTTTGGCCGCCACCTGCGCCATCCACTGTTTGAAAGGCTCTGCCTTCGGTGAAGGAATGGATTGGATGAGACGGAAAAGTTGCTCTGTATCAGCTACATCCGTCAGGCGCATTTTGCCGTCAGGCGCACGTAATTTGAAAGCGTTACAATTTGTAACGGTTTCATTTCCTTCTTTCTTTAAGCGGTTTTTCAATACCCTCCAATAGGTTTGCGGATTGGTGCTATCAGTCAGCACCTCCACCACATCAACCACCGAAAAATACCACTTCTCCTTTTCAGTATCCCAAACAGTACGAACTTTCTTTTGCTCAAACAGTTGTATGGCTTGCTTTTGTGTCATAGCGATTTGATATTCATCTAGATTGCAAATATACGCATTTTTCGGGTAATTCTGCAAGGTTTTTTTGTATAACTTTGCATCATAAAATCCATTAGCCCGAAACCGTCATTGCGGGCTTGACCCGCAATCTCCCGAGCGATAAGGATAAGTCTTAGCGCTTGGGAGATGGCGGATGTGCCTCCGCCATGACGGTAAAAGGCGTTAGCGTAGTGAACCTCATTCTCGTGCCTCACGCCAATAAGAAACTAACAATCAATATAATACCAACATGAACAACGAAGAAAAAATCAAGCAAGCCGCCGAAATCCTCTCCAAGGCGAAGAACATCGTGGGCTTCACCGGCGCTGGCACTTCCGCCGAGAGCGGCATTCCGCCTTTCCGTGGCGAGGGCGGCATCTGGAACCAGTACGACCCCAATTCCTTGAACATCGACTTCTATTACCGCCACACCAAGGAGTCGTGGAAGATTATCCGAGAAGTGTTTTATAACTTCTTCAGCAATAAGGACATCAAGCCTAATCCAGGACATCTCGTCTTAGCTAAATGGGAGAAGGAAGGCCGCCTGAGCAGCGTCATCACACAAAACATCGACGACCTGCACACCGTGGCGGGCAACAGCGTGGTGTATGAGTTCCACGGTAACATGTCACGCTTCGTCTGCACCAAATGCGGCCACAAGGTCGATGCCAAAAGCCTGACACTCACCGAGGAACCACCCCGTTGCGCCCAATGCGGCGGACTGATGAAGCCCGACTTCATCTTCTTCGGCGAAGGTATTCCGGAGGATGCATATTATGGTTCAGTGAAAGCTGCCGAAAATTGTGACGCTTTCGTCATCATTGGCACCTCGGGACAGGTCAGCCCAGCCAACATGATTCCAGGCATCGCCAAACGAAGCGGCGCTAAGATCATCGAAATCAACATGGAGCCTTCGACTTATACGAACTACATCACGGACATCTACCTCGAAGGCAAGTCTGGTGAGATTCTGCCCGCGATTGATGCTTTGATGACACGGTGATTAAGTGCGTTATTCGGCCAAAAACGCCCCGACGCGATTGATACACAAAGTGCCCTTAAACACCTTAAACCTAATTCTCAACTTATCTGCCTTAACCGTCTGAAAACGAAGCAGTCGCTTGTAGCCGATGGATGAGGTTGGCTCGTTTATTTCAATCGGAAGCCACTTGCCATTAAAGTAATAGTCCAAATAGAAGGCCTCAACATTCTGACCTAAAGGGACATACTCCTGCAAAAGCAAGCGGTTGAAAGCGGTGGCTTGGGGGAAATCGAAGATGAGTTCGGCACGGGTCACACCGTCTTCGGTTGCCCAATAGGTTGTGTAATCGTCATCCGTGACATATTTCGGATCAAAACGCCTTGAACGGGTGTTGCTGGCGGTCACTTTGCTGCCTTTCAGGAGATTGTTGGAAAAGTCCTTTTGCAACTTTTGATACCAATTCACGGCATTGGCGGAATCAATGGAAGGAATCCTACCCTCTTGATTCACAGGGAAATTGAGCAACAGGTTGGCATTATGGCCTACGCTGTTGAAATACAAATCCATCAATTGCTCCACGGTTCTCACTTGGTTGTCCTCGCTCGCGTGGTAGAACCATCCCGGACGAATCGACACGTCCACCTCGGCGGGCAGCCATGCCTCGCCGTCGCGGAATCCGCGAACAAGGGTCTTTTCGTTGTTAAGCGACTCGAAATCAGTTTTATACATACACCATTGCGTGGCATCAGCTACACCTTTTTCGTTGCCAATCCAGCGCAAGGTGGGCACCGTGCCGCCAAAAATGGCCGCTTCGGGGCTGTATTTCCAAACGATGTCGCGGGCTTTTTCATAATTGTAATATTGCTCAGCCACAATGGAGCGCATTTCGTCGGCACCGCCATACCAGCCCGTGCCACCGTTGGCACCATCAAACCAGAACTCGAACAACGGGCCATAGTTGCTCACAAGTTCCTCAATCTGTTGATGATAAATGTCCACATAGCCTTGATAGCCATATTCCGATTGGTAGCGGTCCCAAGGCGAAAGATACAACCCGAACTTCAAGCCGTGCTTCTTGCAAGCATCGCAAAGTTCGCGCACCAAATCGCCTTCCCCATTTTTATAATAGGTGTTCTTGATGGAATACTCCGTGGTCGCGGTCGGCCAAAGGCAGAAGCCGTCGTGGTGCTTGGCAGTGAAAATCACGCCTTTCATGCCAGCGGCTTTCAGAGTCAAAACCCATTGCGTTGCCGTAGCCCCATTCCATGTCGTTGAACGTGTTCAGGCCGAAATGGATAAAAGCATAAGTTTCAAGCTGTTGCCATTCCAATTGTTGGCTTGTCGGGATGGGATAGCTGCGCTCGGGGCGATGGACGCAAGAAACGAAAAGCCCTCCGACCATCAAAAGTGTGATAAGGTTTGCTTTGCTCATTAAAGTCAAATTTTCGACAAAAATATAAAAAATTGGTCTTAATAAACGATTTTTTTCCTATTTTCGCCCAAAATTGAGAAACTACAACAGACTATGACTACAGAACAATTGAAATCCCAGTTCCAGCAACGCTTTGGCAATGAGGGCGTTGTCTATACTTCGCCAGGGCGAATCAACCTCATCGGCGAACACACCGACTACAACGGCGGCTTTGTTTTCCCCGGAGCCATCGATTCGGGAATCTATGCTGTGATAAAGCTCAACGGCACCGAAAAAGTTCGCGCCTATTCCATCGACAAGGAGGATTACTGCGAGTTCGGCATGAACGAGGACGACTGCCCCAATATCCACTGGGCCAAATACATCTTCGGCGTGTGCCGCGAAATCATCAAGCGGGGCTACAAACTCGAAGGCTTCGACACAGTGTTTTACGGCAATGTGCCACTCGGCGCGGGAATGTCGTCGTCGGCAGCCTTGGAAAGCACTTTCGCCTTCGCACTCAACGATTTGCTGAACCTCGGCATCAACAAGTTCGAGTTGGCACGGATTGGTCAGGCCACGGAGCATAACTATGTTGGCGTGAAGTGTGGCATCATGGACCAGTTCGCCTCGCTCTTCGGCAAGGCCGGTCACCTGATGCGCCTCAACTGCGCCACGATGGAGTTTGAGTATTTCCCCTTCAACCCCAAGGGCTACAAGATGGTGCTTTTAGACACCGTCGTAAAGCATAATCTGGCTTCGTCGGCCTACAACAAGCGCCGCGAGTCGTGCGAGAACGCTTGCGCTCATATTGCTGCCAAGCATCCCGAAGTGAAATATTTGAGCGATGCAACGATGGAAATGCTCAACGAGGTGAAAAACGAGATTCCAGCAGAGGACTACATGCGCGCGGAATATGTAATAGGTGAAAAGCAGCGCGTCCTCGACGTGTGCGATGCCTTGGAAAAAGGTGATTATGAGACCGTTGGCGAGCGCATGTACGGCACGCACTACGGCATGAGCAAGCTCTATGAAGTGAGTTGCGATGAATTGGACTACCTCAACGACATCGCCAAGGAATGCGGCGTGACCGGCTCTCGCGTGATGGGCGGCGGCTTCGGCGGTTGCACCATCAATTTGGTGAAAGAAGCTCTGTATGAAGTATTTATCGCAACAGCAAAGGAAAAATTTGCCGCCAAATTCGGGCATGAGCCGAAGGTTTATGATGTGGTGATTTCGGACGGCGCAAGGAGAATTTAACCTGTAGGGGCGGACCCATGTGTCCGCCCAAAAACAAACAAAATATCAAATGGGTGAATCCATGTGTCCGCCCGTTTCAAATGAATTGATACAGGGAGGGCGGACACGCGGGTCCGCCCCTACGAATCGATAAACACTCAAACCTATGAAAAAATCTATCTTCCTCCTCTTCTCTGCCCTACTGACTGTGAGTCTTTGGGCGCAAGAACCGCCGCATGAGCTATGCGTAGGCAACACGGGCTTTGCCTCTTGGCTGCCCCCAACCAACCCCAACGGGCTACAAGGCTACCGTCTGTGGCTCGACAACATCGAATTGGGCGACATCGTCACAAACGAGTATCAGATTGATACCGACACATTGCAACTCTACCAAGAATACACCTTCTCGGTGGCCGCCGTCTATCCTGACGAGGTTTCCGAATCCGTGTCGCACTCTTTCTTTTATGAAACTTGTTCTAAATATGCAGGTCCATCCTATTTCGCAGGCTCCTTTGTGGACGAGAACACAGTAGAGCTGACGTGGAGGAATTATGTTAATGAGCCATGGGGACATGGTGATAAATTTACCACCCATCCAGGCGCTGGCTACAACAACGGCTGGAACGTGAGCGCCTTGCACGATGGTTTGACAGCTTACGGCTTCAACGTGAACCGCGATGAGGGCATCATGGTCATGGACAAATTCGACACGCCCGAAGGCTGGTCGCAAGGCGGCATCTATGGCTTTCGATTCTACCTCTATCAGGATGCCACACCCGTTTCGACGCTCACGGGAGTCTATATGGCCATTTATGACGGCGACCCCTTGGATGGCGGACAACTCATCTACGGCAACTTGGATGAGAACATCATGGGAAGCACCCATATGCAGCATGTTTACCGCACCAGTGAAAACGACTTTACAGAAGTGAATCGTCCAGTAGCTTGCATTACGGCAGGAATGTATCTCGATGACATCCTTCCTGGAACCTATTGGTTCATAGCCACTTTCACTGGAAGATTGAAAGGCGGCGTGTATGCCGTTCCACGCACCGTATTGGGCGAAACCACTACCGGAGAAGCCCGTATCTACGATCCCGATAAAGGTTGGTCACCCCTCATCGACCCGGGAACTGGAACCCAGCAAGGATTGTCGTTCAGCATGATTGGTCCTGGCACAGGCGGAGCTTTGCCCATCGGATACACCGACCTCTACCGCGACGGTGAACTGATTGCCCACGGCATAGACCCATACGAAGAGAGCTACATTGACCACAATGTACCGCACGGCGTACATAGTTACAGCATCGTGAACGTATATTCCGACCCTAACTGGTGGGAATGTCCCAACAAATCATGTCCCAAAACCATCGACGTGCGTCCCTGCTATCCGCCAAGAAATATCGTGGTCAGCACCCAACCGTTGGATGAGGAAACAATAATGTGCCATCTCACTTGGGACAAGGAAGACGACATCCCGCAACGCGAAGACATCAAGACGTTCTACGAGATTTACCGCAAATGCACTGACGACAACAATTTCAGATTGGTCGGAGTCGTGGCTAAAGACGAGAGCCATGAATCATTCGAGTATTGGGACACCGTTCCAAACGCCAATTATGTGTATAAGCTCAACGCCTACAATGTGTTCCAAACTGGCTCCGTTGAAAGCGCTTTTGCTGAGTTCGACATGACAGTTCATGTTGAGGAAACTCTGACTTACGAAACCATCCTTTGCCCCAACCCCACCACGGGAAGCCTTACGATTGCGATGGAGGATTTCAGCCATGCCGAAGTCTATGACCTCACAGGCCGACTTTTGAAACAAAGCAAGCAAACCACCTTAGACCTTGGCAGGTTGCCGCAAGGTCTTTACATTATCAAAGTCTTCGACAATTCCGGAAACAGCATTATCAATAAAGCGATAAAACACTAATTTTTAAATCTTAAAATTTTGAAATTAAAACAATCATACAATGAAACCAACCCTATTAGTTTTAGCAGCTGGCATGGGCTCGCGTTACGGTGCCCTGAAGCAGATGGACGGCGTCGGGCCGAACAACGAAGCCATCCTCGACTATTCTATTTACGACGCCAAGCGCGCCGGCTTCGGCAAGGTGGTCTTCGTTATCCGCGAGGACTTCGCCGAGGCGTTCAAGAAAGTCAACAACACGGAGAAATTCGGCATCCCCGTTGAGTATGTATATCAGTCACTTGACAAGCTGCCGGAAGGCTTCACTGTTCCCGAAGGCCGTGAAAAGCCGTGGGGCACTTGCCACGCCGTCTTGATGGCCAAGGACGTGATCCACGAACCCTTTGCCGCCATCAACGCCGACGACTTCTACGGCAAGGAAGCCTACGAGGTTTTGGCCAAATATCTCACGGAATGTGAGGGAAAAACGGGTGCCTACAGCATGGTCGCCTACAAACTGCACAACACCATGTCGGACTTCGGCACGGTGAGTCGTGGCATCTGCACCGCCGACGCGGAAGGCAACCTTCAGACCATCGTCGAGCGCACGGCCATCGGGCACACCGAGGACGGCGGCGCGGCCTACACTGACGAAACGGGCTCGCATCCACTTGACATGGATTCGCTCGTTTCGATGAACTTCTTCGGCTTTACGCCCGACTTCTTTGAGTATTCCGAAAAGGGCTTCGTTGAGTTCCTGAAAGGCCCGGCCCAGACCAACATCAAAGCGGAGTTTTTCATCCCGCTGATGGTGAACCAGAGCATCCACGATGGCTCAGCCAAACTGAAAGTGCTTTCAAGCAACGCTTCCTGGTTCGGCGTGACCTACAAAGAAGGCGTTTATCCGAATGATTTATGGTAATATTTAGGAATGTGGAGTGATGAGTGTGGAGTTGCTTACTATCGGCCAACTCCTAACTCTTAACTCCTAACTCCAAACTCCAAAATAAATATGAACATCGAAGTAAAAACATGGGGCAAGACCCCTGACAACAAGGACATCAAGCTCTACACTTTGACCAACGCCAACGGCATCAAGGTGCAGTTGAGCGACATCGGCGCGGGCATCGTGAGCATTGTCACGCCCGACCGCTACGGCCACATGGAAGACATCGCCCTCGGTTATCCCCATCCGTGGGATTACTACAACGACGGTCCCTGCGCGGGCAAGACACCCGGACGTTTCTCTAACCGCATCGGCTACGGTCGCTTCAAGATTGACGACGTGGAATATCAACTGGAGCAAAACAAAGACGGCAAGCACCACCTCCACGGCGGAAGCATCGGCTTCGCCAACCAGAAATGGGCCAGCCGCATCAATGGCGACAGTGTGGTGTTCACCTACCTCAGCGCCGACGGCGAAGCGGGCTATCCCGCCGAACTTGTCGCCAAGGTGCGCTATACGCTCAACGACGAAAACGAGCTGAACATCTATTTCAATGCCTATTCGTCGGACGCGACCATCGTCAATCTGACCAACCACACCTATTTCAATTTAAAAGGCGAAGGCAAAGGCGACATTCTCGACCACACCTTGAAACTCAACGCCTCGCGCTTCCTGCCCGCCACCGAAGAACTCATCACCACGGGCGAAATGCGGCCAGTGGCCGACACGCCGATGGACTTCACCGAAGGCAAGCTGATTGGTCGCGACATCAAGGAACCCTATCCCGACCTCATTCAAGGCAAGGGCTACGACAGTTGTTGGGTGATTGACGGCGTGGAGAAGGACAAAATCTGCCTTGCTGCCGAACTTTCGCACGAAGGCACGGGACGCATGGTGAGGATTTACACCACCCAACCTGGTGTGCAGGTCTATACCGGCAACTGGCTCACGGGCTGTCCGAAGGGCAAAAACGGCCATGTTTACGAGGACTATTCCGGCGTGGCTTTGGAGTGTCAGGCCCTCCCCGACTCGCCCAACAAGCCCAACTTCCCGAACACCATCCTCCGCTCCGGCGAGGAATACAACGAAACAATCATCTTCAAATTCTCAACGTTATTATGAAAAGGAACTACGAATCTAACGAATTAAGCGAATATAATTTTGCGAATTTGGCAACTAAAGTTGCAATCATACGAATTTGTATTTATCCGCAACAAAACTGAAAAATTCTATCCCAATCAATTCGTGTCATTCGTGAAATTCGTAGTTGAGTAACCATGGTAAAATCTTAAATCTAAAAATAATGAGTACAAAAACGAAACAATGGGGCGCAATCATCGTCATGATCGCCTTGTTCGCCATGATCGCCTTCGTGACCAACCTCTGCTCACCGATGGCCGTCATCGTGAAAAACCAATTCGGCGCCAGCAATTTCCTGTCGCAAATCGGAAACTATGGCAATTTCATTGCCTATTTGGTCATGGGCATCCCTTCGGGTATGCTCATCAAGAAGTTCGGCTACAAGAAAACCGCTCTGATGGCCCTTGCCGTGGGCATCGTCGGCATCCTCGTGCAATGGGCCAGCGGCAGCATGGGCTTCGGTGTCTATCTCATCGGTGCCTTCATCGCCGGCTTCTGCATGTGCATGTTGAACACCGTCGTCAATCCCATGCTGAACCTGCTCGGCGGAGGCGGCAACAAAGGTAACCAACTCATCCAAATCGGTGGCGTGTTCAACTCGGCGGCTGCCGTGGCGGTTTACATCCTCATGGGCGCGCTCATCGGCGAGGCCACCAAGGCTAAGATTTCCGATGCCACCCCTGCCCTGCTGATTGCCTTGGGCATCTTCGTCATCGGATTCATCGTCATCCTGTTCACCAAGATTGAGGAGCCGCAACAGCCCGTGGAAGTGAAATCGGAAGTGAAGGACAAGTACAGTGCCTTCTCGTTCCGCCACTTCAAACTTGGCATCTTGGCCATCTTCCTTTATGGCGGCATTGAGGTGGGAACGCCTACTTACATTCTTCAGTATCTGACTTCCGAACCTACCGCAGCCACGCCTGGTATCGGCATGAGCGGCACCATCGCGGGCCTCATCGTGGCCGTCTATTGGCTGATGATGCTCATCGGGCGTTTCGTTGGAGGTGCCATCGGCGCAAAGGTTTCGTCCAAGGCCATGGTGACAACGGTTTCCATCGCGGCCATCGCCCTTGTGCTGTTCGGAATGTTCGCCCCAACAACCTGGCAGGTCAAGGTGCCGGGCATCGACTGGGCCAATCTGAAGCTCATCTGGGCTGAAGTTCCCGTGGGCATCTTCGCCTTCATCCTCGTGGGTCTTTGCACTTCGGTGATGTGGGGCGCCATCTTCAACCTTGCCACCGAAGGCCTCGGCAAATACACCGCCATCGCCTCGGGTGCCTTTATGACCATGGTTTTCGGCTTCGCCATCATGGTGGGTCTGCAAGGCCTCGTCGCCGACTGGACGGGCAGCTACATGACTAGTTACGTCGTCGTGCTGTTCTGCGCCGCCTACATCCTTTTCTATGCCCTCGTGGGTTCGAAGAACGTGAACAAGGACATTAAAGTCGATTAAATCTGACGTTGGATTTCAAACTGAAACGGCCTGCCGGATTCGGCGGGCCGTTTTCTTGTGTCATTTCACCCTGATTTTCCGTCCAACCTTTAGTTTGTCGGTTCGCTTCATGTTGTTGAGTTTGCACAAAATCGACACCGTAGTACATTGGTTCACAGCGATTTCGCTTAACGTGTCGCCTTTTTTGACAACATAATATTTCTTGTCAGGTTGTGCATCGTCCGAAGGCTTAAACGGCACTTCCTTCACGACGAAATCCTTATCGTAGTCCTTGTAGGCTTTGGCCAAAATCTTGTCTGAAATGCTGAAGTCGCGGTTGAGGCTGCGTGTCGAATCGGTAAGCGAATGAGAGAAAAGCCATTCGTAGGTCTGTTCAAGATAGAACACCCGCGCCAAACGGGTATGATTCACACCTTTCAACGAGCTAAAAATCAACCTTGTAGTATCGCCACATTCTTTCATCGCGTCCACCACTCTCTGCGAGCAGCCAATGGGCACGGCGCTGTCGGCGGTGCCATGCACAATCCACAGCGGTACTTCATTGAGGCCACAAAGCGACTTCGCCGTTGCGCCGCCACACATGGCCATTGCGGCGGCAATTTTGTCGGGATAAGCAGCCACCACGTCAAGCGTACCGTAGCCGCCCATGCTCATCCCAATGACATAGAAACGGTTTGTATCGACGCTGCAATGTCCTCTCACCCAGTCATAAACATCCATCACCTTTTGGGGATTCCAAGCGCCTTGGGTTTGCGGAGCCACCACGATGGCATCGATTTTCCGGCCTCGTTTCAGCGCGTCGATGCACCCGTATCGCTTCACCATCGAGAGGTCGGAGCCAGAGAGCGTCTTGCCGTGCAAAAACATCACAACGGGCTTTTTGGTTGCCGAATCGGCTCCTTCCGGCTCATAAAGCCAAAAGTCGTAACCGTCTTTGATGCAGTTGCGACAAGCCTTCAATTGGGCTTGAACGAAAAGCGGCATACAACATATTCCTATAATTATCAGCAGTTTGCGCATATTTTATCGAATCAAAAACCTGTAAGGCATCCGTCACGGGCAGATGACCCTACGGGAAATAGTCAGGTCAAAAGAATTTGCAAAAGTAGGAAGATTTTGCCTATTTTTGCGCTTTCAAAGTCATTTTAGATCGGAATGTTCAAGAAGATACTCGGAACGGGCGCGGCGCGAGCCGTCAATGTGCTGACCCAGTTGGCCACCCTCATCATGGGCACCAAATTCCTCGGTGCCGCCGAATGGGGAAAGGCCTTCATCGCCCAAACCGACATCACCTTTTTATTAATAGGCATCGAACTCATCGCCGGCAGCGGATTGGTCTATTTCACTCCCCGCAAGAAACTCGCCACGTTGATGAAGGTTTCCTACGGCTGGATTGCCCTCGTGATGCTAATTTATCTCCTGTTGTTCAATATCTTACATTTCTTCCCCAAATTTTATCACACCATCGTCCCCGAGGGTTATGCTTGGCTGGTTCTGCTGATGACTTTTGTTTACAGCTTGCACGAATTCAACCTCAACCTTTTTCTCGGAAAGGAAAAAGTGGCCATATATAACTGGCTGTTTATCATTCAGATACTCACCCAAGTCGCAATGATGGCCGTCTTGATTTGAAACGTGAAGCCAGCGAACCATTGAAAGGCAGTTTGAGGGAAATGCTGCATTACGGCGCGTTCATGCAACTTTCCACCTTGGTCAGCACGCTCAATAAACGCCTGAGCCTCTATCTGTTGCACACCAACTGCACCGAGCCACAAATCGGCGTTTATGCCTCTGGAACACAAGTTACCGAGGGCGTGAATATCGTCAGTCAAAGCATCGGTTTGGTGGAATTTTCCGCCTTGAGCAACACCGAAAACAAGCAACGCGCCTCGCAACTTACCTTGCGTTTTATGAAGATTTCTATCTTGCTGACTTTCAGCGCTTTGTTGGTGATTTGTTTGCTCCCGACAGATTTCTTCGAGTGGATTTTCTCGGGTGAGTTCGCCGACATTCGTCCCGTCATCCTGTTGATGGCACCAGGCATTTTGTTTTTCTCCGCTCACACCGTTTTGGCCAACTATTTCTCCGGAACAGGCAAGCCGAAATACAATCTATACGCTTCGCTCATCGGACTGACTATCACTTTGATAGCAGCCTTTATCTTAATTCCAGCTTTAGGCATCAAAGGCGCGGCCATCACCACTTCGCTGACTTATATGGCTTTGTTTGTTTATCAATGGGTTGTGTTCCATAAACAAACAGGAAGTCGATTGAGGCAGTTAATTCCTGAAAAAGAGGATTTTAGCTGGTTGAAAGCGGAGTTGCAAGGCATTTTTGGAAACAAATCTGATACAAATCTTTCGTAAACCTCTTACTCATCCCAATTTTTCCCTATTTTTGCCACTGGTTTTGGGACGTAATTCTCATTACCAAGACATAATGGAAAAGAAGCGTTATGCTTCGTGTTGCAAGAGGAA
The DNA here is from genome assembly GCA_902791165.1 of uncultured Bacteroidia bacterium. Taxonomy (GTDB): domain Bacteria; phylum Bacteroidota; class Bacteroidia; order Bacteroidales; family F082; genus Limimorpha. The sequence goes on along the minus strand of CADAVB010000010.1, from coordinate 57,334 downwards.
ACCTAGGAAATTTCAACTGCGACATCGCTGATCTGAAAGTGGAAAGCAAATATAACTATGCGAGCATAGCAGCTCCAAACGCTCAAAGCGTGGACTGCTATTAACATCTTGTTATATTGGGCTTTCCTAGGGCCTCCTCTTGAAGATGTGAGCATACAGGGCCACGCTTCTTGTATGAGAAAAGTCTTTTTGATCCCTGAAAGACAATAATAAACCCTATACAGTGTTATATTTTCAAACCGAAATAATATGATGAGACAGTTTAAAGCCTTATTATTGTTGACTATCGTCTTGCTGTCAGTCGCTTGCAGCCGAATCGATGAAGTTGACATCAACAGTTTCGACCAGCCGGATGGCGAGGTCTTGAACGGCACCGTCGCCGTGTTTGGCAATGTGACCACCGAGATGCGCCAGCACCGCGTCACCATTTCGCCTGTGCATCAATGGGGCGACAATCAGAATGTTTTGCCCGAAATCAACCGTGTTTTCGTGCTTTGCGGAAACGACACCATACCTTATATCGAAAAGGAAGCCGACCGCAACAAGATGGTTTTTGTTTCGGAGCAACCCTTCAAAGGTGAGGCGGGCAAGACCTACAAACTCGTCGTCGAAACACCTACGGGTGACATCACCGCCGAGGACTATCTGACGCCTTTGGGCAACACGGATTACTTCCAAATCATCCAGGACCACACAAAAGTGAGGAGTTATCAGATGCAATCGGGCATGATGGCGCATGAATTCCAGTTCGACAAGCACATCTATACCGTTGGGGAACAACCTGTGATTTGCGGCCTGACCTTTTATCAGTCTGAGGATTTCCCCATCGACAGCATCGAAAGTGTCTCATTCATCCATAACGACATGTCGCTCTCGGCACTGTTCACCGCCAGGCTGTTCTGGTATTCCTATCACGTCACGGAAGACTATCTCGACCAAAACGAGACTTTCATCACTTGTTCGGTCTCGCCCGAATTCTACACCTTCCTGTTGGATGTCTTCAACGAAGACGACTGGAGCCTGGGCCTGTTCGCCACCATCTCGGGCAACGTGCGAGGCAATGTCAAGAACGGCTATGGCTATTTCTTTGCCTCCGATGTGCGACGCCAACCCTTTACTTACCACGATATCTACAACTCCCTCACCCCCGAAAACCAATAAGCCATGAAACGTATCCTCATCACCATATTATTCTTTGCCTCTTTTGTTTGTCTTCAGGCACAGACCTATACTTTAAGCGGCCACATCACCGATGCCGCCACGGGCGAGACGCTTATCGGTGCCACATTATATGAGGCCTCCTCTCAAACAGGCACCTCGGCCAACGGCTACGGCTTTTATTCGCTGCGTTTGCCCGCAGGAAAACACAAGTTGCAATGCGCCTATTTGGGCTACAGCACCAAAGAAATAGAAATTCAACTCAATGCCGACCAAACCTTGGAAATCAAGTTGGAGGAAAACGCTGTGGGGTTGGGAGAAATCACTGTTGAGGCGACAACTTTGGAGCGACCGCAAAAGCAGAACGAGTTCCATGCCGAGATGCTGACCATCCAATCGATACAAAAACTCCCGAGCGTTTTTGGCGAGGCCGACATCCTCAAGGCTGTGCAGATGCAATCAGGCGTGAAGACCATCGGCGACGCCTCGTCGGGACTGCTCGTGCGCGGCGGCACCAACGACCAGAACCTCATCCTCATCGACGAGGCGCCCATCTACAACCCCTCGCACCTATTCGGCATGATCTCCATCTTCAACGCTGAGGCGGTGAACCAAGTGACGCTTTACAAGAGCAACATGCCCGCGCAATATGGCGGGCGCGTCTCTGCCGTCCTCGACTGCAAGATGAAGGAAGGCAACGTGAACCACCATGATTTTTCGGTGGCGTTGAGTCCTTTTGCCGCCACTTTGACCGCTAACGGTCCCATCATCAAGGAAAAGGCTTCATACCTGGTTTCGGCACGTAGGAGTTTCATCGACTTTTTCGTGAAACCCAACGAGGACATGCCGCTCGTGCCGAGGTTTTACGACCTGAACGCGAAAATCAACACCAAAATCGGGCAGAACGACCGTATTTATCTCTCGTTTTACAGAGGTCACGATGTCATTGAGTCCATGGGCGGCATCTATCAAGCGCAAGGCATGTACAACACTTGGGGCAACACCTCGGGCACCCTGCGCTGGACGCACAACTTCGGCAGCCGCTGGTTCCTCAACACAGCTTTCATCGTAAGCGATTACAGCAACGACATCGACTACAGTTTCAAAAGGCGTAAATTCAATTGGCGCACTGGCATTTCCGATCTCAACCTGAAAGCCGCTTTGAGCTATTACATCGCCCCGGATTGTGAACTGCGCATTGGTGCGAGTGCCGTCCGCCATGCTTTCACACCTGGCGAATCGGACAGCATTGGAATGAGCCTACCGCATTATCAGGCGATGGAGTATTCCGCATACGTTCTGAACGATTGGAAGCCTTTGCATTGGCTGGGCTTCAACTATGGTGTACACCTGTCGGCCTTCCAGCCCTTGAACAGCGACGAGAAACTGATGTTTTATCCCGAGCCTCGTGTGAGCATGAACGTCATGCTGAACGAAAACACCTCGCTGAAGGCCGGTTATGCGCGGAACGTGCAATATATCCAAGTGCTGCAAAACACCGCCTTGGACTATCAATCGCTTGAAACGTGGTTTCCGGCGGTCAACGGGTTGAAACCCGTCATCGCCGATGTGGTTTCGGGTGGCTGCTTCCTTGATTTCGGTGGGCAGTATTCCGCTTCGGCTGAACTCTATTACAAGAAAGGCCAGAACCAAATCGACTTCATCGACCATGCGCAACTCATCAGCAACCCGAATGTCATCAACCAAGTGAGGAGCGGCAATTCCAAGGCTTACGGTCTGGAGCTGAACCTTTCGAAGAACGCAGGAAAGTTCACAGGAGCCATGAGTTACACCTATTCGCGTGTGATTTATTCCATCGACGGCATCAACGCAGGCAATCCCTATTCGGCCTTGTCTGACATCCCGCACGACTTCCGCATCAATGGCTGCTACCAGTTCACGCCGCGCTGGAGTGCAAGTGCCGCATGGCAGTATTCGAGCGGTCATCCCGTCACCTTGCCTGTGGGCTTCTACGAATACATGGGGCAGACTGTCCCGGTTTACACCGAGCGCAACGCGAGCCGCACACCTGCCTATCATCGCCTTGACCTTTCGTGCGCCTATCACTCGCCGAAATACAGAAACGGCTTCAACTGGAGCGCAAGTGTCGGAGTGTTCAATGCGTATAATCGCTTGAATCCGTTGGGGTATCAGTTTGAGACTGATATTGAATCGGGCTTGATGCGGGCTTACGCCTATTCGATGTTTGGGATTTTGCCGAATATTTCAATTCGATTGGGTTGGTAAAACCTTCAATTATACTAATCCCTCCATCAAAAACCTCCGCAAATTCAGGTGCGTGATGCCATTGTCGTCGTTGCGCGTGACAAGTAGGTTCGTTGATTTTTGCCTTAATAGAAGCAATTTTCAGTAAAAACAACAGAAATTTCTTTTATGGAAGCAATTTTTCAACACGAGTTATCATCGATTTGCCACAAATTCCCCAAAAACAATTTTTGGAAATTCGTGTTTCATTCAAAAACCTGGAATGCAACGCAATCGTTTTTTTTGTAATTTTGCGCTCAAATAGGCTTCTATGGACAACGAAATCAAAGACGAACTGCAAGACGACATCTTCACGCAGAGCGAAGACCCCACTCCAACGGTTGAAAACTACACCGAAGACAACATGACGGCGCCTCGCAAGACGACGGCATCTATGTGCTTATCAAAGAGGTGATTGACAACTCCATTGACGAGTTCACTTCGGGCTTCGGCAAGAAAATCGAGGTGACGGTCGATAAGGCGGAGAAAAAAGTCCGCATCCGCGACTATGGCCGTGGCATCCCGCTCGGCAAGCTGGCCGAGGCCGTCTCGAAACTCAACACGGGCGCGAAATACGACAGCAAAGTGTTCCAGAAGTCGGTCGGATTGAACGGCGTGGGCACCAAGGCCGTCAATGCACTTTCCTCTTATTTCAAGGTGCAGTCCATCCGCGAAGGCAAGACCCGCATTGTGGAGTTTGCGCAAGGAAAAATGGTCAGCGATTCGGGCATCATTCCTTCCGACGGCGACCCAGGCACACTCACCGAGTTCATCCCTGATTCCGTTTTGTTCGGAAACTACCATTATGTCGATGAATACATTGAAAAGCGCATTTGGAACTACGCTTATCTCAATCGCGGCTTGAGCCTGATTTACAACGACAAACGCTATTACTCCAAGAACGGTCTCCTTGACCTTTTGCAGAACAACATGGAAGGCGAAGGCCTCTACCCCGTCATCCACATCAAGGACGGCGATTTTGAGGCCGCGTTCACCCACGTCAATGGGCAGTCGAGCGACTATTTCTATTCGTTTGTGAATGGTCAGCACACCACCGAAGGCGGCACACACCAGTCGGCTTTCCGTGAAGGCTATGCCCGCGTGGTGCGCGAATTCTACCAAAAGGAATACGAACCCGCCGACATCCGCCAAGGCTTGATTTGTGCCTTGTGCGTAAGGATTCAAGAGCCTGTTTTTGAGGCACAAACCAAGACCAAACTCGGCTCCACCCATCTCGCGCCCAACAACCCCGACGGCACCAACGACAGCCCTGTACTCAAAACCTACGTTTTCGACATACTGAAACGCCACTTGGACAACTACCTTCACAAGAACCCCGAAACGGTCAGCGTTTTGCAGGCCAAAATCCAAGCCAACGAAAAGGAACGCAAGGAAATCGCCGGCATCAAGAAGGCCGCCCGCGAGAGTGCGAAGAAGGTCAGCCTGAACAACCGCAAGCTCCGCGACTGCCGCATCCACCTCAACACCAACCACGAGAAACGCCTCGAAAGCACCATCTTCATTACTGAGGGCGACTCCGCATCGGGAAGCATCACCAAGAGTCGCGACGTGCAGACCCAAGCCGTGTTCAGCCTGCGTGGCAAGCCGCTCAACTGCTTGGGAATGACCAAGAAAGTGTGTTACGAGAACGAGGAGTTCAACCTTTTGCAAGCCGCCTTGAACATCGACGAGGACATCGAAAACCTGCGCTACAACAACATCGTCATCGCCACTGATGCCGATGTGGATGGTATGCACATCCGCCTGCTGATGCTCACCTTCTTCCTCCAGTTCTATCCTGACCTTGTGCGCAACGGCCACGTTTATATCCTACAAACGCCGCTATTCCGCGTGCGCAACAAGAAGGAAACTTACTACTGCTACAGCGACGAGGAACGCTCAGCCGCCAAGGAGAAATGCGGCAAGCAGGCCGAAATCACCCGCTTCAAAGGCTTGGGCGAAATCTCCCCCGACGAGTTCCGTGGCTTCATCGGCCCCAACATGCGCCTTGAGCCAGTCATCCTCCGCTACGACTTTGGCATCAAAGAACTGCTTGAATACTACATGGGCAAAAACACCATGGAACGCCAGCGTTTCATCATTGACAACCTGCGGATTGAGGATGACTCGGAGATGGATAAAATGTAAAGTTTTGTGTCAATACCACTCAAATCCAAAGAAAGCATGAAACTCATTATCAACGAAAAAACCTTCATTTTTGACCGTCCCGCCGTGATGGGCATTCTCAATGTAACCCCAGATTCGTTCTCTGATGGTGGACGTTACAATTTGATTGACAACGCCTTACATCATTGCAAAACCATGATTGCAGAAGGTGCTGATTTCATTGACATTGGAGGATGTTCCACTCGCCCCAACAACGCGATTGCCACCGCGAATGAAGAAACCGAGCGTGTCATCCCGATTTTAAGAGTTTTACGGAAGGCCTTCCCAGAAACACTTATTTCCATCGACACGTTTCGGAAAAGCGTAGCTGAGGCCTGCCTCGCTGAAGGCGCCAACCTCATCAACGACATCTCCGGCGGACTTTTCGACGCGGAGATGCTACCTTACATAGGCCAAAACCACGTCCCCTATGTGATGATGCACTGTGTGGGCACTCCCGAAACCATGCACCAATATGCCCTCGACGGCGACATCCATCAAACCGTTCTTGGGTTTTTCGAACAGCAATGCCAGGTTTTGGAAGCCTACGGCGAACAGCAAATCATTTTGGACCCAGGCATCGGTTTCGGAAAAAGCCTCGAATCCAACTACCGATTACTCGGCGATTTAGACCGTTATAGACTCCACAACTGCCCCATTCTTATCGGCATTTCCAAAAAGTCATTGATCAACAAAGTTCTCGGTACCACCCCTGACACTGCCGACAACGGCACCACCGTGCTCAACACCATAGCCCTGCTGAATGGTGCCGACATCCTCCGCGTCCACGATGTGCGAAAAGCACGTGAAGCCATCGAATTGGTGGGCGTTTTTCGTGAAAGTATCGGAAAAACCTTGTAACTTTGCCGCCAAATCACAAATTCAAGTTGAGTTAAACTATAGCCATGACTGACCTTTTCATCCAAGTGCGCATCTTCGACATCATCGACGTTTTTTTAGTCGCACTGTTGTTTTATTGGTTCTACCGCATCCTAAAAGGCACCTCAGCCATCAGCATTTTCCTTGGCATTGTTGCCATTTTCCTCATCTGGCAAGTGGTCAAAGTGCTACAGATGGAACTTTTGAGCACCATACTCGGTGCTTTTGTCAGCGTAGGTTTCATCGCGCTCATCATCATCTTCCAGCCTGAAATCCGACGGTTTTTGTTCACCATCGGAACCCAAGCCAAGGAAGGTAAATGGGTCAATCGTTTCAAGTTTTTGCGTCATAACGCCAACCTCGACCTTGATGCCATCACACAGGCTTGTGCCAATATGGCCGAAATCAAACAAGGTGCCCTCATTTTGATTGCCCGCAACAACCTTCTCGACGACATCGTTGCAACGGGTGTAGTTGTCAATGCCGACATCAATAATTCGTTGATAGAAAACATTTTCTTCAAAAATAGCCCTTTGCACGATGGGGCCATGGTCATCAGAAACAACCGCATCACGGCAGCACGTTGCATCCTTCCCGTTTCACAAAAGACCAACATTCCTGGTCATTATGGTCTGCGCCACCGCGCCGCCATTGGCGTGACGGAAGTCAACGACTGCATCGCTCTCGTAGTGTCAGAAGAAACAGGACGCATCAGCATGGTAATCGACGGCGAGATTCGTACAGTGAAACCTTTGGAATTGCGTGCCACCATCGAAAAAGAATTGGGGAAAATCCACTGATTTTCCTTCATCCTCAATATCTATAGCATCCCATCACCTCAAAGCTCCGGCCAGGCATGGCGCGCCAAATCACGTTTTGGTATTCGGTATCAAGGATATTGTTGCAGCGCAACTCAATGCGAAACTTATTGATTCTCTTTCCAATGGCGATGTGATGCAGCGTGTAATAAGGCAGGTCGTAGGCGAAAAACTGGTCCTCGGCGTATGACGTGCTGCGACGACCCGTGTATTCAAAAGTGTAGCTCAAATTCCACGTCTTCCATTGCGTGTTGAGAAACGCATTAGCATGGTGGCGCGGAATGTAAATCAGCTGCTTGCCGTTGGTGCCTTGGGCAAAGGCCTTCTCGCTTTCGTCAGTGGTGACGGTGAACACATAATTCCCCGACAACGTGATTTTCCAGTTTTCCTTAACAAAGGCCGCGTCGATATGGTTCTCTATGCCGCGCGCATAGACCTTGGCGACGTTTTCTGGCACCCAAAAACGGTAGGCGGTCGGCATCCACTGAATCCAGTTCTTCACGTTGGAAAAATAGCCGCCCGAGCGCAAATCAAGTTTGAATGCCCCTTTTTGCAGACCGTATTTCACGGCCAAATCCACCGTGCGGCCGTTTTCGGGCAAGAGGTCGGGATTGCCGCCTGGGTACCAATAGAGGTCGTTTAGCGAGGGGTTGCGATAGTTGTGGCTATAACCCAAAGTGAAGCTCACCGCCTTATAGAAAGGCAGTTGGTAAGAGAAAGTCGCCGTCGGGAAGAGTCCCATCGGTTTGCCGTCGGTGAAGTCGTAACGGGCTGTCAGGCTGAGTTTTGCGCAATCGAAAGGCTCACCGTCGAGGGCTGCGTATGCTGATGCCAAATTGCGGCGCTTCACGCCCGCATAGTTGTTGCTCCTCACCTGCTCATGGTCCCATTGCAGCTTGGCCTTCAAGATCCAAGTCTTGTAAAGGTGTTGCTCAAGGTTGGCGATTTGGTGCAGAATCAAGGCTCGGTTCGCTGAATTAATAAAGGTGACGGTGTCGTCGGTGACGGGATTGCGCGTCAAAAGAAAATAACGTTGGTTTTCCGCAAAAGCCGCCGATTTCAGTTGCAGGCTGCCCGTTTCCCAAAAGGTCTTGAACGAAACAAAGTTGCGCGAGAAGTTATCACTCGTCCATTCTTCCATATTGATATTGAAGACATTAGGCATGATAGGTGGCAAGTTGCGGTTGTTCCACTGGTTCCACGATGAAACCGTAATGATACTCTTGCCCAACAAAAGGCTCACCTCTGGCATCACGCCGTAATCGACGAAGTCGGCGTTGCGTTGCTTCATGGTTTGGTGCGGGATGGTGGCCAAATTTTCGTACTCAAAATCGTTGTCAGACGAGTTGCGGTAGGCCTTCACGCGAAACGAAAACTTCTTGCCATAGTTGCCCACCGTGACAAAGCTTCCCAACGTGTTGAAACTGCCGTAAGTCTGCTTCAAGTCGAGCAAAAAGCCGTCGCCAAAATGATGGGTGTTGTCGATATTGACAGAGCCGCCCAAGCCGCCGCTGTTATTGGAGGTTCCGCTGCCCCAGTTGAGGCTCACGTCGTCGGCCAAAAAGACAGGAATGGTGCTGAAATCGACTTGCCCGAGCGTGGGCGCGTTGAGTTGGAAGCCGTTCCAAAGCACAAGCGTGTGGCTGGCCGTGGTGCCGCGAAACGAAGCGGTGGAAACGCCTCCAGGTCCATAAGTCTTGATGAATACAGGGCTGTGCTGGATGAGCAAGTCCGACAGGCTTGAGGTGCTTTTGGACTGCAGCACGAGCGTATCCAATTTCCTCGCCACCAAAGGTTTGAGCACTTCCACGCCGATTTTGTCTGCCGTCACCTCTACGGGTTGGAGCATGATGGTGTCTTGGGCTTGAAGTTGCGAAAACAACAAACCCAACAACCATAGGATACTATTTCTTATCCGTTGTTTCATAGTTCCAAAAGCGCCGGCAAAGGTACGAAAACACATTCATAAAACAAGAAAATCCCGACCGAAGCCAGGATTTTCAAGAACCAAAAACCAAAATTTATGAAACCTTTACCAAAATGCGATACACAAAATGAGGTTCCAAAAACCGTTGCAAAAATACTACATTTTTTTTATTACAACGTTAAAATTGAAAAAAAATCAATTTTTTTTTGAAAAAATGTCAAAAACGGTGCTTTTTGTGTAAATCATGACTTGACAAATCCAGTTTTTTTTCGTATGTTTGCAGTCTAAAACCACTAAAACAAAGCACTATGGACAAACTCACCGAAAAAATCATGACCAACGACGGCCTCAACGAAACCGAGGCAAAAGCCAAACTCAACCTGATTTACATCAAGATGCAACATTCTGACATCAAGACGTTTGTGGACGAGTTCACGGAATGGCTGATGACAGAAAAACAGATGAACTACAAGGCCATCCTCCAAACCTCCGATTCGGAGCTGCACGACATTTACTTGAAGGAATACAAGCGTTAATCCTTGGCGCTTTCGCGCAGTTGGCGCATTTCGTACAAATCGTCGAGGTGCGCCTTCAGCCGACGCGCCATAGGGCGGAAAGTGTAATAGGTGATGGTGGCCGAAATGGGCGCACCAACAAGTGGAAGCACTTTCCCAACGCCTTTGGCAAAGCCTTCCTTCGTCATGTTGATGCCAATCCACTGCGCAATTTTGATGGCATACTGCGCCAAAATGCCCTCCGAAACCTTCAGCCCGGCATTTTTCGAGACTTGCCCGACAACCTTCGTCAAAGCCTCGACGGCCATCTTGTTGCCCATCATCGCGCCGACAAAGAGCGTCATGATTTGAAGCGAGCCGTCGTCCAACTGCTTGTTTACATTGGTCAAGGCAGGCCAACCATAGAGATAAATCAACTTCTGCATGAGCGCGAGAATATGTCCGTAAAACTGGGTAAGGTCGGTGGGAATCGTGCCTGCCATCCACCAGCCGCCCGGCAAGCCCATCAGCGCGGATGTGCCGCACACCATCGTCAAATGATAACTGATGCACTGGTTGGCCAATTTGTCTATCTCCTTTTTGTTCAGCACTTTAAGTGGTGTGTCATCCAAGGCGACCATCATCTCCATCGGGGTGCAAAACTTCGATAGCTCCTTGGTTAGGAACTCTTCTCGATCCACCTTCACAAAAGGCAGGTTGAGGCTGGTGGAGAGCACTCTGTTCCAGAGGGTTAGACTTTTTCCTTTGTTTTCTTCGCTCATTTTTTCGCTTTTTGTTGTGCAGGGACTTACGTCGCCTGCTTACTAATATGTCGTCCCTACGGGACTGGCATCCGCCATTTTTCACGACGTTTCGCGTCGTTTGGCATCCGCCAATTTCCCCGACGTTGCACGTCGGGCTGAATTAAATCGCCCTTTCAGGGCTACCTCCTACCTCCTAACTTCATACCTCATACCTCATACCTCCAACCTAATACCCATACTTCTCCTTCCACTTGTCACGCAGGTTCTTGCGCAATTCGCGCTCGCGCGGGTTATCCTGTGGCTCATACAAAACCGTGCCAGAAATTTCGTTTGGCAAAAATTCTTGCTCCACAAAATTGCCCGTGTAAGCGTGTGCGTACTTGTAACCGTCAGCGTAACCAAGGTCTTTCATCAATTTGGTCGGTGCGTTGCGGAGGTGGAGCGGCACTGACAAATCGCCGGTTTCTCGCACCAAAGCTTGTGCCTTGTCGATGGCGGCCACAGCTGCGTTGCTCTTGGGCGACGAAGCCAAATAAGTAACCGTTTGCGCCAAAATGATGCGGCTTTCGGGCCAGCCGATTTTGTTCACCGCGTCGAAGCAGGCGTTGGCAAGCAACAGCGCGTTGGGATTGGCGTTGCCAATGTCCTCCGACGAGAGAATCAGCATACGGCGGGCGATGAAAAGCGGGTCCTCCCCTGCCTCAATCATGCGGGCGAGGTAATAGAGGGCCGCGTTGGGGTCGCTGCCACGCATCGACTTGATGAAGGCCGAAATGATGTCGTAGTGCATCTCGCCCTGCTTGTCATATTTCACGAGGTTACTCTGGATGCAGTCGGTGGTGAAATCGTTGGTGATGACGAGTTCCTCGGCGGTTTCGTCCAAGTCGTTCAGTGAAGTGACGACCAATTCCGTGGCGTTCAATAACTTGCGTCCATCACCCCCACTGATTTGCATCAAGGCTTCAGGCTCTTTGACTGTGATTTTCTTGCCGAAGTCGTATTCCAACGCCTTCGCGGCCTTGGCCAGAAGAATCTCCAAATCCTCTTTTTCCAGCGACTTGAGCACATACACTTGACAACGCGACAGCAAAGGCGAAATAACTTCAAAGCTCGGGTTTTCCGTCGTCGCGCCAATCAGCGTGACCAAACCGCGCTCCACGGCACCGAGCAACGAGTCCTGCTGCGACTTGCTGAAACGGTGGATTTCGTCTATAAATAAAATAGGTGCCTCGGGAGCCATCCTTGCCCTGTCGATGACTTCGCGGACTTCCTTCACACCGCTACTGACGGCGCTCAATTGGAAAAACTGCCGTTTCACCTGCTTGGAGATGATGAAAGCCAAGGTGGTCTTACCCACGCCAGGCGGTCCCCAGAAAATCATGGACGGCACGCGCCCGCTCTCGATGGCACGGCGCAGCACGGCGTTTTCGCCGATGATGTGCTTCTGCCCGATGTAATCGTCAAGCGAAGTCGGGCGCAGGCGTTCCGCTAATGGGATGGTTGATTGCATGGCTGGATTTTTCGGCAAAGGTACAATTATTTTTGGTTTGCTATCATTTTAGAAAAAATCTCGGAAGCATATCCCATCGCAACATTCAAGGTGATTACGCCAGATGTTTTTGAGGAGTTTGTGCTGGAAGGTTGACGGCTGAGGAAACAAATCTCACATAAATCTAAACAAATCTGCGGCTGCCACATATCGTTGTTTTCCCGCATTGCAAATGCTAATACTCACGGCTTCCGCATTGCAAAGGCGGAAGAACGGGAGACCTACGGCAGCCACGTCTCCGCAACCCGGCAGGCCACATCCGCCATGGATGCCCGATATTGAGGCGTTTGGCATTGCAAAGAAACGAAAAAAACACTTCAACAAACAAAACTGCAAGATTTTCACTATTTTTGTCCCATTAAATCAATATCGAATCCTTTATGAACACCATCAAATCCCTCCTCCTCCTCGCCCTGCTCGCTGGCTTCAACGCGGCGCAGGCTTGCACCAACTTCCTGATTACCAAAGGCGCCAGCGTGGATGGCTCCACGATGATTAGTTATTGCGCCGACTCGCACATCCGCTATGGCGAACTCTACTTCACCCCTGCCGCCGACTGGCCTGCAGGCAGTATGCGCGTGTGCTACGACCGTGGCACCAACGCGCCGCGTGGCAGCGTACCGCAACCTTCTCACACTTACCAAGTTGTGGGCTACATCAACGAGTTTCAAGTGGCCCTTGGCGAGACCACTTTTGGCGGTCGCGAGGAACTTATCGACCCGACTGGCATCGTGGATTATGGCAGCCTCATGTTCATCGCTCTGGAGCGCAGCAAGTCCGCCCGCGAAGCCATCAAAGTGATGGCTGACTTGGTGGAAGAATACGGCTACGGCTCTGACGGCGAGTCGTTTAGCATCAGCGATGCCAACGAGGTTTGGTATATGGAAATCATGCCCAAGGGCTACACGCCCAAGGTAACCAAGACCGGCGACACCATCAACGCCGACCGTGGCGCGGTGTGGGTGGCCATCCGCATCCCCGACGGCTATGTGAGCGGTCACGCCAACGCCGCGAGAATCACCACTTTCCCTTTGCGCGACGGCAAGACATCCATCACCGACAAGGACTGGAAAAAGCTATATAATGAGCAAGTTGAGGTGATTTACAAGCACGACATCATCGACTTTGCACGCCGCAAGGGCTACTTCAGCGGCAAGGACAAGGACTTCGACTTTTCAGCCGCCTACGCCCCCGTCGATTTCAGCACTGCTCGCGTGTGCGACCTCCGCGTTTGGACGATGTTCAACAAGGTTTGCGACGGCATGGACGAGTATTGGGACTATGTCACTGGAAAAGACCTGACGCACCGTATGCCGCTGTATGTCAAGCCGAAGCAGAAAGTCAGCCTCAGTGATATGATGGCTTTCCACCGCGACCATTTCCAAGGCACGGAATTGGACAAAACCAAGGACGTGGGCGGCGGTCCCTTCGGTTCGCCTTTCCGCTTCAATCCGCTTTATTGGGAATTTGAGGGCAAAAAATACCTCAACGAGCGCAGTATCGAGGTTGTGCAGACGGGTTTCTCTTTCATTGCACAAAGCCGCAATTGGCTACCCAATCCGATTGGCGGCATCATCTGGTTTGGCGTGGACGACACAAATTCAACGGTTTACACGCCTTTCTACTGTTCCATCACCGAAGTGCCGATTGAATACCGCGTGGGCAACGGCGACATTTTAACCTACAGCGACAACGCCGCCTTCTGGGTCTTCAACCGCTTGGCGCATTTCAAGTACCTCTTTTATAATCGCGTGATTGACGACATCCAATTGGTTCAAAACGCATTGGAGAGCGTTTATATGGAGCAGGTCAATAATGCCGACAACCAAGCTTTGAACCTCTACGAACAAGACCCGACCAAGGCCATCGCCTACCTCACCGACTTTTCCAACCAAGCCGGACACAACACTGTAAAAAACTGGAAAGCCTTGGATAATTACTTGTTGGTCAAATACTTGGATAGCAACATAAAGCAAGAGGAGAACCACCAGTTCAAGCGCAACGGCTACGGCTATCCCGCCAAGCCTTTGCAGCCCGGTTATCCGGATTCATGGAAAAAGGCCGTGATTGAGCAAACGGGAGAACGGTTCAGAAGGCCATAAATGCCTTAATTTCATCCTCTTTCATGCTCCGAAAGCCATACTCGTGAACCACATCCCCGTTGTCAAGCAATACGATGACGGGGAAATTTCCATTGGTGATTTTCAGCAGATTAGGGACATCTTCATACAAAACATTCCGATAGCGCGCCGATTCAGAATGTTCGTAAAACTTTTCGATACCTTCCTCGCTACCCATGAAGATGTAGGTGATTCTGTCCGCCGGAAAACCATAGAACTGTTGCATCAAAGAGAGCTTGTGTGCCGCCATTTGGCAATATTCACAACTCGTTGAGTAAAAACAAATTACATGCTTTCCTTCGTCCAAATTGAGGTCTTTCAACGGGGTTTCTTGAAGGGCGACTTCAAAGTATTCCGTCTGCAAAGAATGTTCGTCATCGTAGCTTGACATGAAATTGTCAGGGGGCGAGATGACGAAAACCGCCACGGTCGAAACAAGGACAACCGTCGCCAAAGCAAGCCATTGTCTGCGAAAACGCCTGTCTTTCAGCTTGTAAATCAAGGCGAAAAGAGCCAACATAACCACGTTTTTTAGGATGCTCTGCCATGGGTTGAAGCGTAAATAGTCGCCGAAGCAGTGGCAGTTGTCGGTGCGGCCCAAACGAACGGCATATATTAATAATAAGGTGTAGCCAAAAAGCATGACGACACTCCCCCACCACATTAGTTTGTGGAAAACATTGGAAACCAACCCAATACCAAAAACCAATTCCACGATGATGGCCGCTCGTGCCACCAAGAAACTGAAATTAAGGCTAAAAAAATGGTAACTGTAGATGTAAATCTCAAATCGGTCGATGTCAATCAGTTTGAGTACTGCCGACACGACAAACGTCAGCCCCAGAAGCACCTTCACGACTGACTTGCCAAGCGTGCGGTAGGCATCCAAAGGCTACGGTTTGTTGTTATGATTGTTGAAAATGTTATCCCACCAGTGCGATTCCTCGCCTGTTACCTCGGATTCTGACACTTCGGTGCAAATCACTTGACCCCAACCGACGATTTCCTTGGCGCGGTCGGAACAAGGCGAATGGTCCTCAATGACATAATAATCCTCGCCTAACGGGACGACTTCGTTGTTTTGCATCGTCGTGCAACGGCAGTATCTCACCTTCTTACATGAAGGGAAAAGCACGGCCACAAAAAGGAGAATCCAAATCAAACGCAGTTTTCTCATATCCGTATTTTTTGCAAAAATAGCACATTTTGGCCAATCCATGTATCATTACGCCAAAAAAACGCAATAATTGCCCACTTTTCAACCATTTTTGCGACAATCAGACCGCAATTCCGTATTTCTTTGTAAATTTGCTTGCAAAGAAAGGGATTGATTTTTATGCAAGTAATTGACATACAGAACACTTTGGCAGAGTTGGCACTGTCCATTGGCGAAAAACCTATCGAAATCAAATGTATTGCCGCTTCAGGATCGGCGAGGAAATATTACAGGATATTCACCGAAAACAGCTCATTGATAGGAACTTACAGCAACAATATTGAGGAAAACGAGGCCTTCATCCATTTCAGCCGTCACTTTTATGCTGCTGGACTCAATGTACCCGATGTGCTGGCGGTCAATCAGGCGCGCACCTGCTATCTGCAAAGCGATTTCGGCGACGACAGCCTCTTTTTCCATGTCCAAAAATACTTGGCCTCGGGAAGTAATGACGCTTCCTTGATAACGCTCTACCAAAAAGCGCTGAAACATCTGGTAAAATTTCAATATATTGGGAATCAAGGACTAGACTACTCAAAAGCCTATCCGTCTGAACGGTTCGACCGGCAAGCCATTCTGGCCGACCTATACTATTTCAAGTATTATTTCGTAAAACCGCACGAGGAAATCGATTTCAATGAAATGCGGTTGGACAAAGACTTCAACCGCTTTGCCGACTTTGTTAGCCAAGCGCCTTGCGACTATTTCATGTATCGCGATTTCCAGTCGCGCAACATCATGGTCAAAGATAATGATTTATATTTCATTGATTTCCAAGGTGGTAGAAAAGGTCCATTGAACTACGATGTGGTTTCGCTGCTCTATCAAGTGAAAGCGCAAATACCCCAGAAAACCCGCGACCAACTGGTTCAATACTACAAAGACGAGCTGTCGCAATTCCTTGATCCCGAGCAGATTGGTTTCGATAAATTCCAGCCCTACTTCGTTTATCTCCGATTGATGCAAGTACTTGGTGCTTACGGATTTAGGGGATTGATACAAAAAAAATCACACTTCATCGAGAGCATTCCATACGCTTTGCACGAAATGGCCACATGGAATGATAGCCACCCATTAAACGACTACCCCGAACTCCAAAACGTCATCTCTCAATTATCCTCTCTCAACTATCCACTCCAAACTCCAAACTCTCAACTCCAAACTCTCAACTCCAAACTCATCGTCACGATAAACAGCTTCTCGTTCCGAAAAGGCTATCCTGACGATTTCAGCGGCAACGGCGGTGGCTTCGTGTTCGACTGCCGCGCCCTGCCCAATCCAGGTCGTGAACCCGAGTTCAAAACCAAGACTGGCCGCGACTGGGAAGTCATTGATTATCTGAACGCAAGACCTGCAGTACATGAGTTTCTTGAAAACGTGAAAAACATAGTAAACCAAAGCGTAACCAACTACAAGGAACGTCATTTCAGTCATTTGATGGTGTCGTTTGGTTGCACGGGAGGCCAGCATCGCTCCGTGTTTTTTGCCCAAAACCTCTACGAATGGCTGAAAACTACCCATCCCGACATTCACTTGAAACTGAACCATATAGAACAAAGAATCAAGGAGGAACACAACGTATGAACGCCATCGACGACACCACTGCGATGATTTTGGCAGCGGGCTTGGGCACTCGACTCGGTGCCATCACCCACGACAAACCCAAGGCCCTGGTCGAACTCAACGGGAAACCCCTTCTGCAACACTGCATCGAAAACCTAACGGCCAACGGGTTCAAACGCATCGTTATCAATGTTCATCATTTTGGCGAGCAAATCATTGATTTTGTGAACTGTAACCACTTCTCAGCCGACATTGTCATCTCTGACGAGCGCGACCTGCTGATGGACACAGGCGGCGGTATCGTGAAAGCCTCACCCCTTTTCAAAGATGCGAAGGCGGTACTCATCAACAATGTGGACATCATCAGCAACGTAAACCTTGGCATGATGGCCCAAGCCTTCATGGATTCGATGGATGATGCTTGGCTGATTACGCAAGAAAGGGATACCAAACGCAAATTACTGTTTGACACTGAAAACCAACTGGTTGGCTGGACCAACAAATCAGATGGGCAATTCAAATGGGCAAAAAACGATTCGACAGCTACAACGCCCTTGAACTACCACGAAATGGCTTTCAGCGGGTTGCATTTCTTCCGCAGCGACTTGTTCACCTGTTTTGAATGTAAACCACAGAGTGTTATTGATTTATACCTCACTTTAGCCCAAACCAAGCGCATCGTATCCAAGCCCATTCAGCCCGATTTTTGGTTCGATTTAGGCAAACCAGAACAATTTGAACGCGCCGGAACCTTCCTCAAAACCTATGAAAAATGACTCGTGAAACTTTTATTAAGCACTTAGCCCAACACATCAAGAGCCATTACAACCTTGAAAAAGAGGAGCTTACGGTAGTGTTTCCCAACAAGAGAGCCGCTTTTTACCTTCGCAAAGAAATACAAGAAACCTACGACAAAAGCATCTGGCTACCTCAGATGATTTCGATACAAGAGGCTGTAACCCAATGGAGTAGCATCACACTTGTGGATACCCTCGACATGCTTTTTGAACTCATCGACATCGATGCGCAGTTGCACAAGGAACAGAACAGCGACCTTGCCATTTTCGGAAGCCAAGCCGCACAAATGGCCAAAGATTTCGATGAAATCGACCAATATGGCGTCGATGCCGAGCATCTTTTCAATTATGTCGTCCAAAACAAGAAGCTGGAAATCTGGAATTTCGACGAAAGCCGAAGCAAGGAAAAAGAACTCAAATACCTTGGTTTTTTCACCTCACTCTACCAATATTACCACCAACTGCGCAGCCGACTCGAAGCCAAAAACACTGGATATTATGGTATGATAACCAGATACTTATCACAACTTCCCGACCAAGCGCTTTTGGACAAAATCGGCAATAGGCGCATTATTTTTGCCGGCTTCAACGCCCTCACCGCCACCGAGGAAACACTCATCGATAAGCTGGTGAAAAACGGCATAGCCGAAACCCTTTTCGATTTCGACAGTCATTATGTAAATGACCCGCAAAACGAGGCCGGACATTTCGCCCGTCGCTACCTAAAAATCCATCCCCAATGGTTGAAAGACAGCCTCGCCAACACACTCGGCCACGAAGAAAAGCACATCCATATCATTAGTGCCGGTGGCAATACTCTGCAAACCAAAGCTTTGCAAGAACAACTCCAGTCCGACAAGCATCAAAACACCGCCGTCGTTTTGGCCGAAGAAAACCTACTTGTCCCCGTTTTGAACGCCATCCCCGACACCCCTTCCATCACGAATATCAGAGTTTCGATGGGTTTTCCCATCTCAAAAACTCCTGTAAACCAATTTATTAAATCCTACTTCTCTCTGATAAGAAGAAGCAGGATTGTCAGAAAGGTGAAAGAAAACGGAACATGGCGCGAGGTGCGCGGATGGTATATTTGGCCATTGCTCCAGATGATGAACCTCGAGTTGGTCAGCATCGTTTTCAGCGGGGAGGAATGTGCCCAATTTGACCGTTGGAAAACCGATCAAGTGAACCAAGGCAAATTCATTTTTGAAGAAAAAGACTGTGATTTATTATCACATATTCCTGACATACAACAATTTATAAAGATACTCCTTCCTAATGAAACCAGTACGCCCGAAGAGATTTTGCACCAACTCCAACAAATCCTGCTGTTCGTTTCCAACAAGATTCAGTCGAAATCAAAGCAAAAAGGCTACCTGTTTCTCCTCAATCAAGTGAGCGAAATCGGAAAACTCTTGAACCGCATGGCCTTGGTGCTCGAGCGCCATTCTGCCTACCTCAAAGATAGCGCAAGCATCGAAATTCTCTATCGTTTGCTGTCGTCGAACGCCACCTTAAGGCTCAACAGTAGCGGTACCGACGGACTTCAAATCATGGGTATGCTTGAAACCCGCAATATCGACTTCGACACCATCCATATACTCAGCGTAAACGAGGGCATCCTGCCGTCCGACAAATCCCAAAGCAGTTTCATCCCTCATTACATCCGAAAAGAATGTGGTTTGCCCATCTATTCCGAGAAACAAGCCGTTTTCGCCTATCATTTTTATCGGCTCCTGCAAAACAGCAAAGACATCTATTTGTATTACAATAATTTGGCGGAATCATCCGGCGGCGAACCGAGTCGATTCATCCTACAAATCAGACACGAACTGAGCCGCCTCGCCAACATCAAACTGACAGAAGAACCATTCCAATGCACCACACAAACCGCACCAACCCTTCTCAACATTCCCAAAGCCTACAACCTAAACCGATTAAAAACCATCGTCCAACAAGACGGCCTCTCGCCCACCTCGCTTTCCACCTATCTCTTGTGCCCGCTTAAATTCTACTTCCGGCACATCGAACACATCAGCAACAAAAGCATGAAAGAAGAATTGGGCGCCAACATCATCGGCAACATCATTCACGATACGCTGGAACTCCTTTTTTCGAAATACCTGCCCCAAAACGGCAACTTGCAAATCATTGGAAAAGAACTGTTTGACAAGGAAATTATGTCGCAATGGGAGGCCAAACTTGACGAATCCATACAACACAACCTTCCCTTAGGTTTTCCCGACATTGGGTTCAATTATTTGAACCAAACCTTGATTCACCAAGAACTATCCAACTACCTGCAATATACCTCCAACCAACTTAAGAACAGCGAATTAATCCTGCTCGAATTGGAAGGCCAACTGAGAGCCAAATTTGCGACACCATACGGCGATTGCGTAGTCAGCGGACGGTCCGACCGCATCGACCGCCTCAACGGCATCACACGCGTCATCGACTACAAAACCGGAAAAGTGGATAACAAAGACCTGACTGTGCCCGTCAGGAAACCCGAGGATGCCCCGCTGACCTACCTGAAAACCATACCAGAAAAAGCCTTGCAATTGTTGCTGTACGAATACATGTACCTAAAAGAAAACCACGACATCAAGCCAGAACAGGTTGAGGCTTCCATCCACGGGCTGAGGTATGCCAACACCATTTCTTTCGGCCTAAAGAAGAGCCAAAGAGGAGAAAGCATCCCATTTTTGGAAGGAGACAGTTTCATTGACGACATGGAAAACATGCTTCAAGCGGTTGTAAACGAGATGTTTGACCCCGATATCCCATTCAGCCAAACCGACGACAACAAGAAATGCACCAACTGCGACTTCAAGGTGATGTGCAAACGATAAGAAATCAGATTTGCTTTCGGTGCCAGTTGGCTTTCCAGATGTAAAGGAAAGAAATCACACCCATGAGGATGTTGTAGAGCCATTCCGCCGTCCAAACACCAGCAATGGTGGAGGTCTTGGTCATGATGAAAATGTAAATAATGTAAACGATGAGCACACCAAACTCCAAGGCCATCGCCGCAGTGGTGTTGCCTGTGCCCGAAACCGCCTCGAAAAAGACCATCGAAACGGCTCCCGTCAGCGTTGCCAAGGCAATGACATACACCGATGGCACGGCTGCACGAGCCAAATCCAAGTCGTCGGTGTAGATATGTAACACCAACTCGGGCAGAATAAAGGTGACTATCACCAAAATGGACGCACACAACACACTGTTTTTCACCACCTTCCAAAGCATCGACATCACTTCTTCACTTTTGCCTTCGCCGATGATGCGACTCGTCAGGGTGTTGGCAGTGGCGGCAAAAGCAAAGCCTGGAATGATAAGAATCATGTAGGTACTGCGCACGACAGAGGAAACACCAATGGCCATCTCCCCCATTTTCTCTATCATCACGAAGAATATGAACCAAGCTCCAAACGAGAATAAGCGTTGGATCATACTGGGAAAAGCCACCTTGAGAATGTCGCCCATCAAGACAGGTTGCCACTTGTGCCATCGAAACATACCGTATTCCTCGTGCGGTATTTTTAAATAGGTGTAAATCCAGAAAAAACAAAATGCCGAGATTTCAGCCATCAGCGAGGCCAAGGCCGCGCCACTGATACCCATCTCGGGCAAACCGAACCGCCCGAAAATCAACGAATAGTCGAAGAAGATATTGACGACGGCCATAATGAGAGTCGAATAGGTAATGACCCGCGTATTGCTGATGCCAACATAAAACGAGCGAAACAAGAAATTGAACACTACGAACATAATTCCAAACTGCCTGAATTTCAGATATTCACCCGCCGCCGCATAGATATTCTCTGATTCAATGATGATATGCAGCAACCCATGACTGAGGAAAAACAAAATGCTAAACAACGCCACTCCCAATCCCAACACAAATAAAGCCCCATGCTGAAACACCACGCCGATTTTCTTGAAATCGCCTTCACCAAAACGCCTTGCGATGAAGATTTGTATGCCCACGGCAAAACCCATTGCCAAGGTAGTGAACACATAATAATACAAACCTGCCATCATGGAAGCACTCAACTCGATGGTGCCAAGATGCCCCAAAAACGCCGTGTCTGTAAAGGTTATGATGGTTTGGGCAAGGTTGCCCAACATGATAGGATAGGCGATGCGCCAAATTTCCTTATTGGAAACAGAAGTCTTAATCATGGCGCAAAATTACGAAAATTGGACGCTCGCGACTTGAAAGCATAACAAAAAACAAAAAAAAAACGATGAAACCCATCCCATTTCTCAAAAAAGTCGTATCTTTGCAGCCCATTTAGAACTACAAATTTATCGTAAAAACAACAGAATTATGTACTTAACTGCAGAAAAGAAATCAGAGATTTTCAGCCAATACGGCAAGAACGCTGCCGATACTGGTTCAGCAGAAGGCCAAATCGCTTTGTTCACCTACAGAATTAAGCATTTGACAGAGCAAACGAAAGTCCATCACAAGGATGTGGCGGCCAAACGTGCGTTGGTTGGCTTAGTAGGCAAGAGAAGAAAGCTTCTCGACTATTTGAAGAGAACCGACATCGAAAGATACCGTAACATCATTAAGGAACTGGGTATCAGAAAGTAATATTTTCGGCTGCCCAAGCCAAACGCAAGAAAAGGCAATCATACATTGCCTTTTTTTGCTATTTTACGAACCCACTAGTAAAAGAAGTAGAGAAAACAGTAAAAAAATTAAAAAATCATGGGTCCACAAGGATTTACACAAACCATCAAAATGCCTAACGGTCAGGAGATTACAATCAACACCGGCCGTTACGCCAAGCAAGCCGACGGATCAGTCATGCTCCGCTGCGGCGACACCGTACTCTTAGCCACCGTTTGCTCCGCAAAGGAAGTGGCTCCCGAAACCGATTTCTTCCCCCTGTCTGTTGACTATAGGGAAAAATACTACTCCACGGGCAAGTTCCCGGGCGGTTTCTTCAAACGCGAGGCTAAGCCCTCCGACTACGAAGTGCTTATCTCGCGCCTCATCGACCGCGCCCTGCGCCCGTTGTTCCCCGATGACTATCACGCCGAGACCATCGTTCAGGTGAACCTCCTTTCCAACGACAAGGAGCAGACCCCCGACGCTAT
This sequence comes from uncultured Bacteroidia bacterium, assembly GCA_902791165.1. Classification (GTDB taxonomy): domain Bacteria; phylum Bacteroidota; class Bacteroidia; order Bacteroidales; family F082; genus Limimorpha. Next base: position 34,503 of record CADAVB010000010.1, on the reverse strand, counting down.
CGCAGCCTTGGCCGCCTCGGCTGCCATCTGCGTGTCCGACATCCCCTTCCACGGCCCGATTTCGGAGTGTCGCGTGGCCCTCATCGGCGACGAATACGTCATCAACCCGACCTTCGCCCAAATGGAGGAAGCCCGCCTCGAACTGATGGTGGCCGCCTCCATGAAGGACATCTGCATGGTGGAAGGCGAATGTAAGGAAGTGAGCGAGCAAGAAATGCTCGGCGCACTGAAAGCCGCCCACGAAGCCATCAAGATCCAATGCCAAGCCCAGCTTGACCTCATGGCTCAAGTGAACAAGGCCAAGCGCGAATACTGCCACGAGGTGAACGACGAAAACCTCCGCGCCGAAATCGAAGCCAGCTGCTACCAGCCCTGCTACGACTTCGCCCTCACCGGTTGCGCCGACAAGCACCTCCGCGAAGAAACCTTCAGCAGCTTCTTGGACAACTACCTTTCGAAATACACCGAAGAGGAACTGGAGACCATCAAGCCGCTTGCCAAGCGTTACTTCCACGACGTGGAACGCACGGCAGTGCGCAACGCCGTCCTCAACGAACGCATCCGCTTAGACGGCCGCAAGACCGACCAAGTGCGCCCCATCTGGACCGAAGTTGATATTCTGCCCAAGGCACACGGTTCGGCTGTGTTCACCCGTGGTGAAACGCAGGCCCTCGTGACCGTCACCCTCGGCACCAAGCTCGACGAGCAAACCCTCGACGGTGCTGTGGTGGAAGGCACGAAGAACTTCACGCTGCACTACAACTTCCCAGCCTTCTCGACTGGCGAGGCGAGACCGCAGCGTAGCACCAGCCGCCGCGAAATCGGTCACGGCAACCTCGCCGAGCGCGCCCTCAAGACGATGGTGCCGCACGACGAAACCATGCCTTACACTATCCGCATCGTGAGCGATATCCTCGAATCCAACGGTTCGTCGTCAATGGCCTCTGTGTGTGGCGGTTGCCTCGCATTGATGGACGCTGGCGTGCCGATGCGCAAGCCCGTTGCAGGTGTGGCCATGGGTATGATTAGCGACAGCGAAACTGGAAAATACGCCGTTTTGACCGACATCCTCGGCGACGAAGACCACCTCGGCGACATGGACTTTAAGGTGACGGGTACCCGCGACGGTATCACAGCCTGCCAGATGGACATCAAGGTTGATGGCCTCTCCTACGAGGTTTTGGCCGAGGCCTTGGAGCAAGCCCGTCAGGGTCGCCTCCACATCTTGGACGAAATGGCCAAGACCATCACCGAGCCTCGCGCCGACTACAAGGAATTTGTGCCGCGCATCGAGACCATGTATATCCCGAAGGATATGATTGGTGCCGTCATCGGCCCCGGTGGCAAGGTCATCCAAGAGATGCAGAAAGAGACCAACACCGTCATCGTCATCACCGAAGACGACCAAAAGGGCATCGTGGAAATCGCTTCGCAGAACAAGGAAGACATCGAGGCTTGCAAGGCCAAGATTCGCGCCATCGTTCAGGTGCCCGAGGTTGGCGAGGTATATCACGGCAAGGTGGTTTCCATCATGGCCTTTGGTGCCTTCGTGGAGATCATCCCCAACAAGGACGGCCTGCTTCACATCTCCGAAATCGATTGGAAGCGTTACGAAACGATGGAAGAAACCGGCCTGAAGGAAGGTGACGAAATCGACGTGAAGCTTCTCGAAATCGACCCGAAGACCGGCAAGCTGCGCCTGTCGCGCCGCGCCCTGCTTCCCAAGCCGGAAGGCTATGAAGAAGAGAAGAAAGGCGGCAACGGTCCGCGTCCCGGTGGCGGCAATCGTGGCGGTCATGGCGGCGGCAACCGCAACGGCGGTGGTCGCGGCAATGGCGGTCCTCGCAGAAGATAAAAAAAAAGAAACGTTGTTGGCGGGCGATTGTCCGCCAACAACAAACCATATTAAAAAGAACTAAACAAAACTAAATGAGGCAGTTAAAGATTACGAAGCAGGTAACGAATAGGGAAACCGCTTCCTTGGACAAGTACCTGCAAGAGATTGGTAAGGTTGAGTTGATTTCGGCTGAAGAAGAGGTCGAATTGGCCCAACGTATCAAGCAAGGCGACAAGATCGCATTGGAAAAACTCACCAAGGCCAACTTGCGCTTTGTAGTCTCCGTAGCAAAACAGTATCAGAACCAAGGCCTCAGTCTTCCCGACTTAATCAACGAAGGCAACTTGGGTCTGATCAAAGCCGCACAACGTTTCGACGAAACCAGAGGTTTCAAGTTCATCTCCTACGCCGTGTGGTGGATTCGTCAGTCCATCCTTCAGGCTTTGGCCGAACAATCGCGCATTGTCCGACTCCCTCTGAACAAAATCGGTTCCATCAACAAAATCAACAAAACTTACGCCAAGTTAGAGCAAGAATTTGAGCGCGAACCCAATGCAGAGGAGATTGCCGAAGTCTTAGAAATCACGGAGCAAGAGGTGAAGGAGTCGATGAAGAACGCCGGACGCCACATCAGCATGGACGCGCCCCTCATCCAAGACGAGGACAACACCATGTATGACGTGCTGAAGAGCGAGGAAGCCCCGACGCCTGAGACCGAACTTCTGTACGAGTCGTTACGCAAGGAAATCGACCGAGCCATCTCCACCCTGACGCAGCGGGAGCAGGATGTCGTCCGCCTGTATTTCGGGCTGAACGGCAGCCATCCGATGACCTTGGAAGAGATTGGAGAAAAATTCGACCTGACGCGCGAGCGCGTGCGCCAAATCAAGGAAAAGGCCATCCGCCGGTTGAAACACACCAGCCGAAGCAAAATCCTGAAGAGTTATCTCGGTTAAAAAACAAAAAAGCCTCTCCAAACGGAGAGGTTTTTTTATTGGATGTTTATATAAGTATTACGGATTGTCTAGACTGATGAACCCATCGTTTTCTCCAGCATAACGCAGTTTCTTGTAAAACGGATCATAGCGCAGCAGCAACTGGTAGGCATAGTTTCGTTTCTTCAGTTCTTCGCCGACATAACTGTTCATCATGTAATCATAAGTATAACCGGCATAAAGCTTCCCAAGATACACCGCATAATTGTAAACATCTTCAAGTTGCAGTGTGTCAATGGTATAGGTATAGTCAAATTTCGTTGTCCAAAACGAAAAATCAGTCTTTGAGTCGAAACCGTCGATGAGGTTGTGCTCGCAAAACTGCACGGGTTTCCATTCGCCATCGTTGATTTCGAACCACGAGGCCACATTGACCGTATTCAGCGGATGCTTGTAACTAAACTCGTCGGTATCGCTAAAAAGAAAGTCCTCATATTCCGTAATACGCCCCGAAATCTCCATCCGTGAAAGCATGACAAGCCAATGCACAGAATCAACCTGCACATTGTCAGCATTTTCTGGCACATATACATCCAGACCGTAGGCTCGCAACTCATCGGCATAGGCACCATAAAGGACATCCAAAAACAAATCTTGGCTAAATCCTTGAAGCACTTCCGTTTGCATTTGGTATTGGGTATTGTATTCCACTTTCACATCGGCCTTTTCAGGGAAATAGACCGCCACGCGGGTGTTGGACTGCTCCGCCACAAAGTTCTTAGCCAATTTCAGTTCTGTTTGACAGCTTGTTAGTGCCAAAACGAACAGTAATCCTATGAAAAACAACTTCTTCATCACACTTCACCTCCAAACAAATCCATCTGTACGCCGTCGCCCTTAGGTTCGACAATCTCCAACGGCACGTCGGCGGGATTGACAACTATTTTTTCTTCCTTTACTTCCGTTTCGTCTTCCGTTTCAACGGGTTCTTCAATCGCTTCGGCGGTCGGTTCGGGCTGGAACGGTTCAAGGAATTGCCAGCTGTCTATCTCTCTGGTTGATAAACGTTTGCCTTTCGCCTTGAAACTCTTGACACCAATAAATTCCTCCACGTTGATTTCGTCGTCGGGGAAGCTGTTGCCCGCGTCGCTCACCTTGTAGCTGAGCAGTAGTCGAGGCAGGTCGTCGGTGCTCGCGCCAAGATATTTGGCATCGGGATGCTCTCCGATGAAAGAAAAACGGGTGTTCAGTTTGGTGTCGGTTTCAATGTTAAAACGCTTCAGATACATTTTCTGTGTTTCGCCTTCGATATAGACCACGGAGAACACTTCGTCCGCGTCGAACTTGCGGATTTCCACCATATCGTCATCGAAATGGGTGCTGAGGTCAAAGCCCGAAATCTTAAACTCGCCGTTGGCGAAGATTTGCAGAATCTTGTCCTCACCTTGGAAGGCGCCAAGGTATTGTCCGCGCTTGTCGGCGTTGATACGGCGCACGGTGTCGTCATACCAGATGTCGCGTGCATTGAGGGTCGATACGCCTTCCCCACTCTTTTTGATTTCTTTCACCTCGTATTTGGTCAGCAGGTTGCCGCGCGAGGCACGCCCCTTCACCATCAGGTCGGCGAAATTGTAGTCCACCGTTTTTTGTTTCTTGTTGAACAACACCAGCGTAACCTTGATGATTTCGGCCTCGCCATTGGGATTCGAGGAGAAATAGCGCACCTTCGATCCTGTAACGCCTTGCGTGAGGTCGTATTCCTTGTCGCGGGTGACGCCCTTTACCGCAAAACGTTTCACGTAATGCGGCGCGCCGTTCTTGCCGTCACGATACACGGCGTTGTAAGTCGTACGGTCGTCGTTCTTGTGGAACACATCGACATGGATAATTTTCTGTCCCACAAAGAGTTTCGGCTGCAACTTAACCACTGCGTACTTGCCATCTTCGTGAAAAACAATAATGTCGTCCATGTCAGAGCAGTCGCAAACGTATTCGTATGCCTCCTTGTTTTTTTCGCGTTTCAGGCCTTCGCCAGTGCACACGAAACCTTCTTCCTTGTTGACATAAAGTTTCTCGTTGTTGGCGGCCACGGCCACGGCGGAAATGTTGTCGAAGTTGCGGATTTCGGTCTTGCGCTCGCGACCTTCGCCATATTTCTCCTTAATGCGCAAAAAATAGTCGATGGTGTAGTCCACGATATGGTCGAGGTGGTACTGCGCCTCTTCCATACGTTTCTCAATATCAGCAATTTGCTCGTCAGCTTTTTTGATGTCGAACTTGGAAATCTTGCGCACGGGTTTTTCGCAAAGCTTCTCCACATCCTCGCGGGTAATCTCGCGTTTGAGCAGTTTGCGGTACTTGTCGAAACGGCGCTCGATGCCTGTCAGTTGGTCGTCCCAAGTGGCGTAGTCCTTGTTTTCCAGTTCCTTATAAATACCTTTCTCGAAGAAAATTTTCTCCAACGACAACCAATGCCAGCTGTTGGCCAACTCGTCGAGCAAAATGCGCAGTTCGAGGCTCAGGAGTTCCATCGTGCGGTCTGTGCTGAGTTTCAGGATTTCGCTCACGCCGAGGAAGGCTGGATGCTGGTTTACGATGACGCAGGCATTGGGCGAAATCGACACCTCGCAATCGGTGAAGGCATAAAGTGCATCGATGGTTTGGTCGGGCGACACGCCAGGATTCAAGTAAATGACAATTTCGCACTGCTCGGCGGTGTTGTCGTCGATTTTCTTGATTTTGATTTTGCCCTTGTCGTTACATTTCACGATGCTGTCGATAACGCCGCCAGTGGTAGTTCCGTAAGGTATCTCACTGATTACGAGTGTTTTCTTGTCTTGTTGGCTGATTCTTGCACGGATGCGCACCTTGCCGCCGCGCAAACCGTCGTTGTAGTTCGTAACGTCCATCAGGCCGCCCGTCGGGAAATCGGGATAGAGCGTGAAAGGCTCGTCGCGAAGGTAGGCTACGGAAGCGTCAATCAATTCGTTGAAATTGTGCGGAAGAAACTTGGAAGCCAAACCCACGGCAATGCCTTCGGTGCCTTGTGCCAGCAGCAGCGGGAATTTCACTGGAAGCGACACAGGCTCATCGTTGCGGTTGTCGTAGGAGCGCGTCCAATCGGTGGTTTTATGGTTGAAAACGACCTCTTTAGCGAACTTCGACAGTCGCGCCTCGATGTAACGCGGAGCGGCGGCATCATCGCCAGTTAGGATGTTACCAAAGTTGCCCTGCATATCCATAAGCAGGTCTTTCTGAGCAAGTTGCACAAGCGCGTCACCGATGGAGGCGTCGCCATGCGGGTGGTATTTCATCGTGTTACCCACGATGTTGGCCACCTTGTTGAAGCGACCGTCGTCGAGTTCGTCCATCGAGTGCAGAATGCGTCGCTGCACGGGCTTCAAACCGTCCTCAATGGCGGGCACGGCACGTTCAAGGATGACATACGAGGCATAGTCGAGAAACCAGTTCTCGAACATGCCTTTCAAAGGAATGACATGATGTCCATCCTCTTGAGCCTGAGCATCTTGCACATTCTCAAAACCTTCATCCACTGACTGTTCGTCAAGGGATTCGTTTTCCAAATTGTCTTCGATTTCCATTTTGAGTTTTCAAACGGGTGCAAAGATAATGATTTTTCTTCAATTCAGGCAACAAAAGTTAAGGCATATTCTATAAATAAAGAAGGGCCCAACTTTGGCGGTTGGGTCCTTCCCTGTTTTGGGTGAGTTTCTATCAATCGACATCGGCGCGGGCCATGGCATCCTTGTAGTACTTCTGGTTGATGAAGACATCTTCCTTGTACGGGTTGATGTGGCGCTTTTTGGAAACGCTGATGATGTAAACGATAGCGATAATGTTGGTAATCAAGGCCAAAGCGCTGATGAAGGTCATCATGGTCGGGTTGGCGGCCACGGTGGTTACTGTGGTGCCCACTTCGGCAGCAGCACCGCCAGCAACTTCGTAGAGTTCCTTTACGGTATCAACGCCGTTGGGATATTGCACTGGAAGCGTGGCCCAGCTGAACCATTGTCTGCCGTCTTTCAAGGTCTCTTGGAAAAGCGGGAAAACTTGGGCGAACATACACCAGATGGCCAAGGTGTTGGCACGGTTCTGGATCCAGCCGCCACGATTCCACAGCAATGCCGCGATGGTCGGGGCGAGCAGCAGAGCGACGCCGCAGTACCACGAATGCGTGGGCAGGCAGTTGTAGGTGTAGGCGAAGTTCCAGATGTCGTAAATGACGATATAGACCCAGGTCATGTCGGCCCAAATCATGTCTTTCTTGTCCTTAGATGCGTAAACGTTCCACCATGCGGTCATACAGAAGATGTTGATGATGCCGGCGAGGCCGTTCATCACGTTGTGCCAGCCGCCATAGAGCCACACGCCTTCACTCGAGAGCCACCATTTGTTCCATCCCATAATGGCACTCTCAAAGTCGGAGGCACAGGCGATGAGAATGTTGATGGCCACGATGATGAACGGGAAAGGCTTGAACCAATGCTTGGCACCGATGCCCCATTTGTACTTGATCATCATAAAGCCGATGCAGCCTGCTGTGGCCGCATAAAGCTTTGCATAATGGAACCAGCCGTTCATGTAAAGATGGGTCTGGTTGTTCAAAGCCCATTGGGACCCGGAGCGTACTCCGATGGCGATGGACACGAAATAGGCCGTGAGTGCCAACGGGACAATCAAAAAGGTGAAGATGCCACCGAACTTGGTGCGGCGGGCAAACTCATTCAAAAGAATAAGACCGATGAGGACGACGAACATCATTCCCCATTGCGAGAGGGCATTAGCCCCATACACTTGGAAAAACATAATTGTTAATTTTAAGTTGTTTAGTTGTTTAGTTGATTAGTTGTCAGTTTGAAGTTTTTGCGATGCTCTTTTATCAAGGCATATACCGCCCATACTGCTGTGATTACCAGTGACATAGGAATGCCTACTGTAAGCATTTCTTTAAGCATTACAGAGGCACCGCCAGCGGTTTCCAAAGCGGTGAAGAACGGGAAACGCCAAGTGAGTTCGCCGTTGATGACGTGATCGACGATCAACATCACCGAGCCGCCCCAAAGCATCTTCTCCAAAGCTGGCAGATGGCGTGCAAAAGCCGAATGTTCGCTTCGGTTGTTTTTTTCATTGGATTTGCGGATGGCACTCGTGACCGCCGCTTGTGCTAAAGGTACTACAAAACAAGCCATATAAAATTGAATTATGAATTATGAATTATGAATTAAGAATCTTGGATTACACAACTATACTATTGATTTCCACTTCGTTGCCCCGCTGAAGCCATGTGTTGTGGCTGTTGCAGAAAGGGCAATCTTTTCCAAATTTCACCGTTTCGTACTCCTGTTGGCAATCGCCGCAGTACGAAACGGCTTCTATTGTATTGATTTTCAGCTCGCAGTCTTTCAAGAGCGGTTCCTTGTCGGCAGCCCAACGCCAGCAGTCGGTGAGCAGATGTGGCACCACTGTCGATACCTCGCCGATGTCCATCACCACAGAGGAAACGTGTTCCACTTGGTTCTGTTCCGCCACCTCCTTGACGTCACGGATGATGTAAAAAACCACTCCCAATTCGTGCATGGCTGTTACTTTTTGTTGAAGACGATTTTTCCAGCGCGCTTGATCATGTAAGGCAAAATCGCGCCAAATTTTTTCTCGGAAACCACCATGTTGCTGGCTTCGGGATGCTCGCGATGCAGGTGGATGGCGTCGAAGGCGCATTTGGTGGTGCAAACGCCACAACCGATGCAGCGGTTCTCATCGACGACCGATGCGCCGCAACTCAGGCATCGGGCCGTTTCCTTTTTCACCTGCTCTTCGGTGAGCGTGAGGTGATATTCGCTGAACGGGTCGCGGTCGTGGGCATTGCCTTCCACCTGCCTTGAGGTGTTGTCGTACGACTCCACGGTGATGTCGTCCTTGTCGAGTTCGATGAAGTCGCGGCGGTTGCGCCCAATGGTCAAATGGCCGTGCTGAACGTAACGGTGCAGACTCTCTGCGGCCTCTTTTCCGGCGGCGATGGCGTCAATGGCGAACTTGGGTCCAGTGAAGCAGTCGCCTCCCACGAAGATGTCGTCCTCGGCAGTCTGATAGGTCAGCTTGTCGGCAACGGGATACACGCCCTTCACAAACTCCACCTTGGTATCTTTCAGCAAGTCTTTGAGAATCACTGTCTGACCGATGGCAAAAATGACCATGTCAGCTTCAAGGGTAATCAACTCGTTCTCATTGTATTGCGGGTTGAAACGTTGTTCCTCGTCATAAACCGAAGTACATTTCTTGAACACAATGCCCGTGACTTTGTCCTCGCCCAAAACCTCCTTGGGTCCCCAGCCGAGATTCAGCACCACGCCGTCTTCGCGAGCCTCATGGCGTTCTTCGGGCGAGGCGGGCATGATGTCCTCGGTTTCCAACGAAAGCAGGATTACTTCGGAGGCACCGCTGCGTTTGGCCACGCGAGCCGCATCGATGGCCACATTGCCGCCACCAACTACCACTACCCTACCCGAAACCTTCATGTCGCCGCAGTTGGCCGCATGGAGGAAATCGATAGCGGTGATGGTGCCGTCTAGAGTTTCGCCCGTGATGCCTGGCAAACGGCCGCCTTGGCAGCCGATGGCCACATAAAAGCCTTTGTAGCCTTGGTCACGCAGTTCCTGAATGGTGATGTCCTTTCCCACTTCCACGCTGGTGCGAATCTCCACGCCAATCTCGCTCATGATGTCGATTTCGGCCTTAATCACCTCTTTGTCAAGCTTATAGGACGGGATACCGTATTGCAACATTCCGCCTGGCTGCTCCGACTTCTCGAACACCGTGGGCTTGTAACCCATCGTGGCGAGATAGTAGGCGCAACTCAAACCCGCCGGACCGCCGCCGATGATGGCGATTTTCTCCTTCCATGGGCCACGGTTCGAGGCCAACACGATTTCGGGCACGAAGCGCGTTTCGGCCTTTAGGTCTTGCTCGGCAATGAACTTCTTCACCGCGTCAATGGCGATGGGCTGGTCGATGGTGCCACGGGTGCAGGCGTCCTCGCAGCGGCGGTTGCACACGCGACCGCAAACGGCAGGGAACGGGTTCTCGCGCTTAATCAACTCCAAGGCCTCTTTGTATTTGCCTTCGGCGGCCTTTTTCAAGTAGCCTTGCACGGCGATATGCGCTGGACAGGCCGTCTTACAAGGCGCGGTGCCCGTCGGGTAACAATTGATGCGGTTCTTGTCACGGTAGTCCTCGGTCCACTTGTGCGGCCCCCATTTCGAGGCATCGGGCAGTTCTTGCTTGGGATAGGTCTGCTCGCCGTGCTTGGTACAAAGTTTCTGGCCCAATCTCACGGCACCGGCGGGGCAATACTCGACGCAGCGACCGCAAGCTACGCAATTCGATGGATCAACTTTCGCGACGTAGGCACTGCGCGACAAATTAGGTGTATTGAACAATTGTGAGGTGCGCAAAGCATTGCAAATCTTGACGTTGCAGTTGCAAATTGCAAAAATCTTGCCTTCGCCGTCAATGTTGGTCACTTGGTGGACGAAGCCGTTGTCCTCTGCCCTCTTCAGAATCTCCATGGCTTCCTCGTAACTCACAGCACGACCGCGTTGGGTTTCAACGAGATAGTCGGCCATGTCGCCCACGCCAATACACCAGTCGTGGAAATCGTCGGCGCAACCCTCATCCAGCATTTTGCGACCGTAGCGGCACGAGCAAATGCCCGCCGCGATATGCCCTTCATAACGCTTGAGCCAATATGAAATGTGCTCAATGTCAGCGGTTTCGTTTTCCATTGAGATGGCCTTCTCGACGGGAATCACGTGCATCCCGATGCCCGCGCCGCCCATCGGCACCATCGGCGTGACCTTCTCCAAAGGCAGGAATGTCATCCGTTCGAAGAACATGGCCAACTCGGGGTGGCGCTCCATCAGCTCGACGTTCATGTTGGTGTATTCCGCCGAGCCGGGCACAAACAGAGGCACCCAATACTCGCGGTCCTTGCGCTCAAAGCCCGCACCGGCGATGGGGCCGTCCTTGGTGTATTTATCGCCATAGTCGTACTCCAACAGGCCGAAATAGGCCAATTTGTCCAACAAAGCGTCAAACTCCTCGTCGGTCTCTGTGTAGTGTTTCTTGTGGTTCCACTCCACCAAAAGCGGATACGGGCGATGTTCGCGCACGGTCAGGAATTTCTTGGAAACCACGTCAAGCAGCAGGTCGAGCGCGGCCTCGCGGGTCTTGGCGTCCATCTCGTCCTCGAAGATGCAGGCCAAGCCCCAATATTCGGGTCCGTCGGTGGTCATTTTTAGTTTGCCTGGCACGCGGTCGGTGACCTTGGCGCAGAATTTCAGCAGTTTGGGGTTCGGGTCTTTGTCGCCTTTGTGCTTGGGGACAAATTTGGTGGACATTTCGGGCATGGTTATTCAGTTGTTAGTTTATAGTTGGCAGTTTGCAGTTAATATTTAGATTCCTTTATAGTTATGGTGTTTTCCATACGGCAACTTCGTTGAGGAGCCAGTCGGCAAAGGCTTCCACTCCCTCGCCGGTCTTGGCGCTGATGGGAATGACTTGTGCTTTGGGGTTGCGCTGGCGGATGTATTCGCGGCAACGCTCCATGTCGAAGTCGAAATAGGGCATCACGTCGGTCTTGTTGATGAGGACGAGGTCGCAAACCGAAAACATCAGCGGGTATTTCAGCGGTTTGTCGTCGCCCTCGGGCACGGAGAGAATCATCGCGTTGGCGCAGCTTCCCGTGTCGAACTCGGCGGGACACACCAAATTGCCCACGTTTTCGAGGATGACCAAATCCACGTCGCGTAGCTCGATATTGTCGAGGCCTTGGCGGGTCATTTCCGCGTCAAGGTGGCACATTCCGCCTGTATGGAGTTGAATGGACGGAACGCCTGTCGCCTCCTTGATTTTGATGGCATCCACGTCACCGTCGATGTCGGCTTCCATCACCGCCACGCGAATCTTGTCCTTCAGGCGGTTGATGGTCTGTATCAAGGTGGTCGTCTTGCCGCTTCCCGGGGCCGACATCAGGTTGAGGAGAAACACGCCTCTGCCCTTCAGCTCGTGTCGCAAGGCATCCGCATCTTTCTCATTATCAGCAAAAACGCTTTTCTTTATCTCAATAATTCTGACTTCATCCATGGTCATTTTGTTTCAATAATGCACACTCAGTTTTCGGGTTCAAAGATACACCTTTTCTCTTTACAAAACCAATTATTGAAAAAGAAAAAAGTAGAGACGGTGCATACACCGTCTCTACAATGATAACCAATAATCCAATCAGGATTATTTCTCGATCTCCTTCTTCAGTCTCTCCGTCAGCATGGGGACAATCTTGTGCAGGTCTCCAACGATGCCGAGGTCGGCGGCGCTGAAGATGGGCGCGAACTTGTCCTTGTTGATGGCAATGATGAAGTCGGACTCTTCCATACCGGCCAAGTGCTGGATGGCACCGCTGATACCACAAGCCATGTAGAGGTTCGGGCGGACGGTCTTACCCGTCTGACCGACTTGTCTTTCATGCGGCATCACGCCGTTGTCGACCATGGCACGGCTCGACGAAACCTGTCCGCCAAGCACATCGGCCAAAGCCTGCAACTTGTCGAAGCCTTCCTTGTTTTGGACACCACGACCGCCCGAAACCAAGATCTTGGCATCGGCAATATCAACCATGGCTTTGTCTTCCTTGATGGTCTCGACGAGTTTCACCTTGAACTTGCTGGTGTCAAATTTCGGGACGAAATTTGTTACAATGCCTTGGCGGCCTTCCTCGCGCTGGCGCTTCTGCATCACACCAGGACGCACGGTGGACATCTGCGGACGGGTGTTGGGGCAAATGATGGTAGCCATCAGGTTGCCGCCAAAAGCGGGACGGGTTTGGCGGAACTGCGGCTCGCCGTTGCTCTTCTCGTCGCTGACGACTTCGAGCTTGGTGCAGTCTGCCGTCAGACCGGTCTTCAGACGCGAAGCGATACGCGGAGCCATGTCACGGCCAATGGTGGTGGCACCATAGAGCACGATGTTGGGACAACGCTCCTTGATGATCTGGTCAACGACCTGGGTGTATTGCTCACTCAAGTAGTCTTTCAGTTCGGGGCAGTCGGCAACGATGACCTCGTCAGCGCCGAATTCAATCAGTTTCTGGGCTTGGTCTTTGATACCGCAGCCGAGCAACATGGCCACAACCTTCTCACCGAGGGTGTCGGCGAGGTCGCGGGCCTTACCTAAAAGTTCGTAGGCAACGGATTGGATGTTACCTTCACGCTGTTCAGCGAAAACGAATACGTTCTTATAATCTTTCAATTCCATGGCTGTAACTTTTAGATGATGTGTTTTTCTTTTAACTTATTGACAATCAGCTCAACGGCTTCTTCTTCGCTCACTTCGTGGACCTCGCCCGGAGCCTTCATGGCTTTCGGGAACGACTGGAACACCTTGGTGGGCGATCCACTCAGACCGAGACGGCTTTCGTCGTAACCGACCTTGTCGGCGTTCCAAACTTCCACTTCCTTGTTGTAGGCCTCAACGATGCCGCTCACGGTCATGTAGCGGGCTTCGAAGGCCGATGCAAGGACGGTCAGGAGGCACTTGCCTTCCACTTCGAGGACTTGGACGCTGTCTTCGTTCTCCTTGTGGACCAGCAGGTTGCCGTTGTCGAGTTTCTTTGCGTCGCAAACGTAGGAGACCTGAGGCAGACCGAGGTGTTCGGCCATTTCGGGACCCACTTGTGCGGTGTCGCCATCAATAGCCTGACGGCCAGCGATGATGAGGTCGTAGTCCAAAGTCTTGCAAAGTCCGGCCAAGGCATACGAGGTGGCCAAGGTGTCGGAGCCTGCAAACTTACGGTCAGAGAGAAGGATGGCGCGGTCGGCACCCATGGCGAAGGCTTCGCGCATGATGACATCGGCTTGCGGAGGTCCCATCGAAACGACGGTGACATTCGCGCCAAACTGGTCTTTCAGACGCAGGGCGAGTTCGAGGCCGCCCTTGTCGTCGGGGTTCATGATGCTCGGAACGCCTTCACGAATCAGCGTACCCTTTACCGGATCAATCTTGATTTCGGTGGTATCCGGAACTTGCTTGATACAAACGATAATATTCATACTGCTTCCCTCCTATTATTTGAACAAATGACCGGCAATGACCATGCGCTGGACTTCCGATGTACCTTCGTAAATCTCCGTAATCTTGGCGTCACGCATCATGCGCTCGACGGGATACTCGCGGGTGTAGCCATAACCGCCGTGGAACTGCACGGCCTTGGTCGTGACTTCCATAGCCGTTTCAGCGGCAAAGAGTTTTGCCATGGCTGCATCGGCCGAATACGGGATGCCATTGTCTTTCTTCCAAGCGGCGCTGCGCACGAGGAAACGGGCAGCCTCGACCTTCGTCTTAAGGTCGGCCATCTGGAATTGGGTGTTCTGGAACTGGGCAATGGCCTTGCCAAACTGCTTACGTTCCTTCGTGTACTTAACGGTTTCATCCATAGCACCTTGAGCGATACCCAAAGCCTGCGAGGCGATACCAATACGGCCGCCGTCCAAGGTCTTCATGGCGATGCTGAAGCCCTTGCCGAGTTGGCCAAGGAGGTTCTCCTTCGGCACTTCGCAGTTTTCGAAAACCAACTCGCAGGTCGCGCTGCCGCGGATACCCATCTTCAGCTCTTTCTTGCCGATGCTGAAGCCAGGCATACCCTTCTCGACGATGAAGGCCGAGATGCCCTTCGTGCCCTTCGACTTGTCCGTCATGGCCATGACGATGAACACATTGGCGTAGGATGCGTTGGTGATGAAGATCTTCGTGCCGTTCAGGATCCACTTGTCGCCAGCATCGACGGCGGTCGTCTGCTGCATGGCGGCATCGGTGCCGGCGTTGGGCTCGGTCAAGCCGAAAGCGCCAATCCATTCGCCCGAGGCGAGTTTGGGCAGGTACTTCATCTTCTGTTCCTCGGTGCCATGCTCCAAGATGGGAGCCATGCACAGCGAGGTGTGGGCCGAGACGATGACGCCGGTGGTGGCGCACACTCTCGAGAGTTCTTCAACGGCCATAATGTACATCTGGACCGTTCCGCCTTGTCCGCCGTATTGTTTCGGGATCGGGATGCCCATGATTCCGAGTTTGGCCATCTTTTCGACGGTCTCCATCGGGAAGCGCTCCTGCTCATCGACTTCGGCAGCCAAAGGCTTCACTTCGTTCTCCGCAAACGATCTGATCATCTGCAAGAACAATTGTTCTGTCTTTGAATAACTAAAATCCATTTTTTCGTTAGTTAGGAGTGTTGAGTGAGGAGTGAGGAGTAGGAGTCGCGCTTGTGGCTCTTAACTCCCGCCCAATCGACCGATTTGATTGCAGACAAGGGTTTAGAACCGCGCATCGCGATACTCCCAACTCCTAACTCCTAACTCCACACTGATTAATACTTATAGAATCCTTCTCCAGTTTTACGTCCGAGCAGACCGGCTCTCACCATCTTGCGGAACAAGGGATGAGGACGGTACTTCGGGTCGCCGAACTCGTTGTACAACACTTCCATGATGGCAAGGTTGACGTCGTTTCCGATAAGGTCGGCCAAAGCCAGAGGACCCATCGGGTGGTTGGCGCCCAGCATCATGCACTTGTCGATGTCCTCAGCGCTGGCGATGCCGTCGGCGAGGATGCCGACTGCCTCGTTGATCATCGGGATGAGGATGCGGTTGACGACGAAGCCGGGGGCTTCTTTTACTTCCACAGGCTGCTTGCCGATGGAGGTGGCGAGGTCAACGATGCACTTGGTCACTTCGTCGCTGGTCAGCTGGCCTTTGATGACTTCAACGAGAGCCATGCGGTCGGCGGGGTTGAAGAAGTGCATGCCGATGAATTGGGCGGGACGGCTCGTGCAGGCAGCGATTTCGGTGATCGACAGCGAGGACGAGTTGGTGGCAAAGACAGTCTCGGGCTTGCAGATCTTGTCAAGCTCCATGAAGACGTCTTTCTTCAGTTGCATCTCCTCGACGGCGGCCTCGATGACGAGGTCGGCATCGGCGAAGGTGGCGTAGTCGGTAGTGGTGGTGATGTTCTTCAGCAGGGCGTCGACGGCCTCTTGGGTCATCTTGCCTTTCTCCACCAGCTTACCGTAACCTTTTGCAATGGAAGCCATGGCCTTATCAAGGCTGGCTTGCGTGCGGCTCTTCATAACAACGGGCATCTTGGCAGCGAATGCCTTCACGATACCTTTAGCCATAGTGCCGGTTCCGATAACACAAACTTTCATGTCTTTTGAATTTAAAGATTTGAAATTTAATGAATTAATTGATTTAAAGATTTAATATTTTAGATTTAAAGATTCATAATTTCTCTAATGTGAGGAAGTTACAGGACGCACAGACTTACTAGCCCAACGGAAACAGCAATGTACGACATAACCTTTCGAAAAGAAGTCCAAGCCCCACGCACAATTAGAAAAGTCGGTACAGAGCGATCTCGACATATAATAGCCGTCGGTATCAGTGTCGATGAGTTCACCATATTCGCGCCCACCAGCGGCAGGAATAAAGAGCACTTGTCCGCTCTTCCCAGTGAGAAGAAGTCCATTCACGCCGTTTTGTGTCGTCCATTTGTTGGTGGTGTTGTCCAGCAATTCATCCCATTGTTCTTTGCTTGGCGTTTGCCAGTCACTACCCCAATTGGCAGTGGCCGCATCATCCTCGGGCATAAGGATTGTCAAGGAGTCAGTGAAACCATTGTTGCCGTGCAATGAATTGCAACAGTATTTGGTAAAGGTGCTGTCACGGCCCATTAGATACAGATAGTCGCTCTTGTCGTTTACTTCTTTGGGCTTGATTTCTCCCCAAGCGAAATAATCGCCATAGCTTTCTGGTGCATTTGCACCCACATTGCAGGTCGCCCACAAAGTTCCGCTTGGCAGACCAAGGTCAACCCATTCGTGACCGTTAGTGGTATTTTTCGGTTCATTCACGCACGAAGGCATGATACATATTGCCGATAGAGCCAAGGCGAATAATGATGCTTTCATAGTGATATGTTTTTGAAATTCGCTCATTTTCAATTCTTATTTCACTAGTTTTAATCCCTTTTCAGAAAGATAGTACCGCTGTTGAGGATGACTCGGTTTGTCGGGGTAAGCGCGCAAGACATAACCGCCTTCGATAGCAGGATTAAGTAGTTTCATTTGCACAAAACTTCGGCTACTGATTTTTAACCTTACTTGTATGTCAAACATCGTTAAAACATTATCGCGTATGACGCTTGTTCCCTTGCTTGTTCCCTAACTTGTTCCCTAGCATGACCACTAACTGTACCACCAGCTATACCACTATCTATACCACTAGCTTGTTCACCAGCTTGTTCACTAGCATGTTCACCAGCTTGTTCACTAACTGTACCACTAACTTGTTCCATAGCTTGACCACTAACATAACCACCAACTTGTTCTCCAGCATGTTCACCTAACCAATAAGTGATGGTTGAACTGACCAAGTCACTGGTGAACTCCACCTTGCCGTTTGTGAGTTGTTCCCAAGCTAACATCTTGTCGATGCCATAGCCCGCGTTCTCCCCTAATTTGGCATAGCGGAAGAACTTGATGATGTTTGGATTGCGTGGAATGGAATGTATCTGCGTGCGCAGTTCCGACAATGGAAACATAAATCTACCGGGATTCTGCAACTCAATGTGGTCAGAAAACACCCGTATGGTTGGGTGCATGGGGCTGAAATAGTCGGCATGGGCGCAACAGTTCGTAAGTCCTTCCCTCAAAGCATACAGTTGCGACTCGTCTTCCGCACCAATGCCGTCGGGACGGGCCTCGTAAGGTGCGTTCACATAGTTGCGCAGGCGTTGGAGGATAATCTGGTACGATTCCCAAATGTTGTCCTGTTCCTGCATACGATAGGTGTAGCGAACCCGTGCTTCGGCAAGAGTTTTTCCTGGTATCTCAAGATAGTCAATCCAGAAGTTACTCACATGTCGCTGAACCACATCGCGTTGGCCGAGCATCAGGATACCGCCGATGGTCAGCTGTCCATCTTTCGAAATGCCCACCTTGTCGCAGAATTGCTCGTCAGGCAGGTTCTTGTAGGGGAACGATGGGTTGTCGTTGCGGATTTGGTTTCTGTATGTCTCCAACGAACCCTTGTTAAGGTCGTTGATACTTGTTCCCTCCACCACTTGTTCGCTCTTGCTGCCGAAAGCCTGGTCGCGCATCATGGCCATGATTTCCGTTTCAGTAGCGCGACGGTCACCGCTGCCCGTGCGAATGAAAGTGTTGATGGGGTTGTTGTAATAGATGGGCTTTATCATCGACGACGGCACGAAAAAGGCCAGCACAAGTTTCCCGTCGAAGTTGTACTTCATCCCCTTGGCAGACAGCCTCATATTGAACTTCTCGCCGCGAAGTGTGTTCAGAAAGTCCGATTCCGTCTTCTCGCCATTGTTCACGCCTTGAATCTCGAACTTTTTTCCCTCTTGTTTGATACCGAAAACGACCCATCCACCAGAGGTGTTGGAGAAGGCCGAAACCGTTGACCACACATCCTCCGACAGTTTGTTTTGGGAGGCCTTACATTCAAAGTCATCCCACTCAATATCAGCCAATTTCTGTAGTAATTCTTCTTTGGTCATTTTCGTTTATCATTTGAGTAAATTAGTGTAGAGGCGGCGTATAAACCGCCTCTACACACACAGTTCATTTTCCTACAAACTTCGCAGGTCTCTTCTCCAAGAACGCCGTCATGCCTTCCTTTTGGTCCTCGGTGGCGAAGCACTTGCCGAAGGCGGTGTTCTCCAACTCGATGGCGTCGGCGGCAATCAGGTCGTAACTCTCGTTGATGCACTGCTTGGCGTAGGCGATGGCCAAAGGCGCGTTGGCGACCATCTTTTGGGCGGTCTCCATCACCTTGTCCATCAGTTCTTCCGGCTCATAGACGGCGTTCACCAAGCCGATGCGAAGGGCTTCGTCGGCACGGATGGCCTTGCCCGTGTAGATCATCTCCTTGGCATAGCCTTGTCCGATGAGTTTGGCCAAACGGTAGGTGCCGCTGAAACCGGGCGTGATGCCCAATCCCACTTCGGGCTGACCGAACTTGGCCTTCGACGAGGCATAACGGAAGTCGCAAGCCATAGCCAACTCACAGCCACCGCCGAGGCAGAAGCCGTTGACGGCAGCGATGACGGGTATCGGCAGCGTCTCGATCTTGCGGAACGCGATGGCGCCGAGTTTGCTGAACTCGTAGCCTTCCTTCTCATAGAGGTGTACCATCTCGGAGATGTCGGCACCAGCCACAAAGGCCTTCTCGCCGTCGCCCGTGATGATGAGGACGCGCGTCTGCTTCGTATCGAGGTTGCTCACGAAGTCGTCGATTTCCTTCAGGACTGTCGAGTTGAGCGCGTTCAACGACTTGGGCGCCGACACTTTCATAACGGTGATCTGGTCGTGCTGCTCAATCTTCAAGAAACTGTAGTCCATGTCCGCAGGGATTAGATGTCCATGGGTTTCCAGTTGGGGTCAAGGATGAGCTTGGCCTCGGTGGCAGCTTGCATCTGCTCGAAGGTGAACTCGGGGTGGATTTCGCGCACCACGATGCCTTCGGGCGTGATGTCCATGACACCCATCTCGGTGATGATCATGTTCACCTGTCCGGCGGCGGTCAGGGGTAACGTACACTCCTTCAGGATCTTGGGAGCACCCTTCTGGGTGTGTTCCATGGTGAGGATCACGCGCTTGGCACCGACCACGAGGTCCATGGCACCGCCCATACCGGGAGCCATCTTGCCAGGGATAATCCAGTTGGCGAGGTTGCCCTTCTCATCCACTTGCAGGGCGCCGAGGAACGACACATTCACATGGCCGCCACGGATGATGGCGAACGATGTGGCCGAGTCGAAGGTGCAAGCACCGGGCAGCAGCGTGATGGCGCCACCGCCAGCGTTGATGAGGTTCTTGTCTTCCTTGCCTTCTTCGGGGGTCGGGCCCATGCCCATGGCACCGTTTTCGGTCTGGAGGGTCACGGTGACACCTTCAGGAAGGTAGTTGGGGATCAAAGTCGGAATGCCAATACCCAGATTGACAACATCGCCGTCGTGCAGTTCTTTCGCAGCACGCTTGGCGATTACTTCTCTCATTTCATTTTTGTCCATGATGTTGATGTTTAATTGTTTATTGTTGAATTGTTTAATTGTTGTGTTTAACTACTTACTTGTCAATTTCTTCAATGCATAAAAGTTTATAAAAATCGTGACGGGCTTCAGTCGTGGTTGCTCCACTTACCGTGCTGACCACGGAAACGGCCACATGCTTTTCTCCTTCTACTCTGAATTCGTTTGGAACAGAGGACTTGGTAATAAGAACCGTGTCATAAAGGGTTCCGCCTAATTCATCTTTTACCAGATAAGCATTAACGTCCAAAATTTCAGCCGTTGAATTTGTCCATTGGGGAATTTGCACAGGATTTTTGAAATAATGGAAAGTTCCCGTAAGGAAATAATCTCCTCCCACAAATTCGCAACCATTTGTTTTGGTGCAACTTGAAAGTCCAAAACTTCCTACTATTAAAAAGGCGAAAAAGGCTTTTCTTAATGATTTGCTTGACTTGTTCATAGTATTAAAAGTTAATAAACATCATTTCATTCCTCTCTTAACCATTTCTTGAACCACAAACGAAGCCACATCGTCGGCGTATGTATTCATCCCGAAACCAGCGTCGAAACCGAGTTCCTTGGCTAATTCGTGCGTGATACGGGCACCGCCACAGCAGCAAATCATCTTGTCGCGCAAGCCCTCGGCCTCCATCAACTCGATGAAGTTGGTCATGTTGTGGATGTGGACATCCTTCTGGGTCACGGTCTGCGACACTAATAAGGCGTCGGCATGGAGCTCGATGCCTTTGGCGATGAACTCCTCGTTGGGCACCTGCGAGCCGAGGTTATAGGCCTCAATCATCTCGTAGCGCTCCAGTCCGTAGTGGCCGGCATAGCCCTTCATGTTCATGATGGCATCGATGCCCACGGTGTGGGCGTCGGTACCCGTCGAGGCGCCGACGATGACGATCTTGCGGCCGATGTTCTCCTTGATGTACTTGTCGGTCTCGTACATGTCCATCGTGTTCGATTCCACCTTCGGCACATAGATGGTCGAATAGTCGACGGTGTGCGTGCAACTACCGTAGCAGTTGACGAAGGTGAAACCGGGCGTCAGTTCCCTGTAATACACCACGCTGGGGTTTTCCAATCCCATCTTCTTCAGCAGCATTTTGGCCGCTTCGATGGCTTCTGCGCCGCAAGGCACGGGCAAGGTGAAGCTCAACTGCATCTTGCCGTCGTTCATGGTGTCGCCGTAGGGCTTTATCTTGGTGAGGTCTAGGGTTTTGTCGTAATCCTTAGCCTCCATTGAATACAAACCTTCACTCATTATTTCTTCCCTTTCATTAGTTCAACAAACGGATTCAGATAATTCTCGCTCTTCAGCGTCACGCCAGCCAAGCCCTTGCCGCCGTTCTTCGGGCGTTTCACGTCGCCAAAGATACCTTTCTCCAAGGCGGTGAACAGGCCTTCCTTGACGAGTTCCTCAAGCAGCTTGATGGTGTTGTCGAGCACCAGGTGGGCGCGCTGACGGCAGATGCCACCTTCCTTGAACTCCATCTCCTCGCCAATGTCCTTCATGTTGTTGAAGATGTAGCGGGCGTTCTCGATGGAGAGGTAACGGTCGCTCATAAAGGGCGTGTGGATGGCCTCGGTGGGCATACCCAGCAGTTGCAGGCCTTGGTGCGTCCAGATGCCGATGATGTTGAACAGCGCGTCTTGGATGTGGCCACGGAAGATGTTGCCCGTCATGAACTTGGTGGGCGGCATGTATTTCAGCGGCGCGTTGGGGAAGATCTCGCGGGTCATCTGCGCCTGCGCGAGTTCCATGAGGAAGCCGTTCTCGAGCATCGGATCCATCTCGAAGGCGTGACCCAAGCCCATCTGCTCTTCGGGCAGACCGGCGATCTTGGCCAGTTGTTCGTTGATGAGGTCGGAGGCCAACACAGTGTGTGCGGCTTCCACGGCGTCGGCGGTGGTCAGGTAGTTGTCCTCACCCGTGTTGATGATGACGCCCGCGAAGCCGTTGATGATACGGCTCATGTATTGGTCGATGAGGGTGCGCTGCATGTTGATGTCGCGGAACAGGATGCCGTAGAGGGCGTCGTTCAGCATGACATCGAGGCCTTCGAAAGCACCCATGATGGCGATTTCGGGCATGCACAGACCCGAGCAGTAGTTGCAGAGGCGGATGTAACGGCCTACCTCCTCGCCCACTTCGTCCAAGGCCTTACGCATGATGCGGAAGTTCTCCTGCGTGGCGAAGGTGCCGCCGAAGCCTTCGGTGGTGGCACCGTAAGGCACATAGTCCAGGAGGCTCTGACCCGTGGTGCGGATCACGGCGATGATGTCGGCTCCCTGACGGGCACCGGCCTGGGCTTGCACCACATCCTCGTAGATATTACCCGTGGCCACAATAATATAAAGGTATGGCTTGGGACCTTCGCCGATGGTTTCGAGGTAATGCTCGCGGCGGGCGCGGCGGGTGCGGATGCGCGTCAGGCTCTCGTCGATGACGGGTTGCAGCGTGGCGGCAATCTGTTTCTCGTCGCGCGTCACCACCTTGGTGATGTCGAGTTCGCCTTTGGCCACCATTTCGGCGATTTGTTGCGGGTTGAGGCCCGTCTGGATCATGGCGTTGGCGATGAAGAACAGGATGCCCTCGCCGAGCACGCCCTTGTCCTTGATGGCGTCCACCACCACATTGGGCAGCGGCACATCGCTTTCGTCCACCCCGTCGATGCCCATCAGTCGGGCGAGGGTGCGCTCAACGGCCACCGTGGTGTATTGCTCGCAGAAGGCCTGCACATCGTCAGCGATGTTCTTCGCCAGCCCTCTGGCATACTCCACTTTCTTAAAATCAAGTCCTAATTTACTTTCCATATTTTTCGTTTATGTTGTTTAAATAATTGATTTATTGTCTATTAATATTAAATTAATCTTCCCATCTTATGCTGTTAAATGCAGTATTATAATCTGTACGCCATTCATAAGAGAATTGTTTACCATCCTTTTTTAAAGTTAATTCGTAAAAATTTACATATACCGTTTTCTGTTCAGAAAATCTCTTATTCCTAGATGTCTTCTCTATATCCCAAGTTGTAACAAAATAGCCATTGTATGAAATACCATCACTCAATTCATCAGATAGACTATTACAACCAAAAATCACCAAACTATCAAATGTAATTTTTGTCACTTCTTTACCAAATAGCATACTACCTGATTGTTGTACTATGGAAGGTGCCTTTTGTTGCTCATAATTTATTAAATCTTCACTAATATCAGAAACTCTAATAGTTTGATTTATGCAGCCATTGAAACTAATAATCGAAACAATTGCTATAGCAATAATAATAAATAACCTTCTAATAGTTTTGTGAATTAATCTATTCATTGTATTGATTTTTAATCGTTTAATCATTTCAGCACCCTCCTTTCTTCCACGCCCTCCAGCACCTTCATCTGCTGAATGGCGATTCTGTTCAGTTCAATCAGTCTATCGCGTTGCGTCATACCGATCCTCCTTTCTCTATTTCGGAGGGGGTCGAATTCGACCCCCTGCACAAAGTGGTCGAGTTTGACCACTTTGGGTCTAACCCCCTCGAATTCGAGGGGGTTTTTAATTGTGGCGAATTCGCCATAATTAAAAACTCTCTCGCCGTCTCAATCCACTCCTTGTCAATCCCCAAACTCTCGGCGATATTCAGCGCCTCGTGCGGCACTTCGCCGTCTTGCACCTCGACGAGTTCGTAGTTCATCGTGCCGTTCTCGAAACCCTTCACGCGGAGGCAACGGGCATCGGTCGGCTCTATATCGTAATGCGTGGTCATGACGAGGCTCACATTGCCACCCCTCAACACCTTCACCAAGGCCGACACCAACGCAGTGCCTTCGGTGGGATTGGTGGTGCGGGCAGGCTCGTCAATCAACGCCACTATCTTTCTGTTTTCGCGCGATGCCTTGATGACGGCATCGATGTTCTTCATCTCTGCAGCAAACGACGACAGCCCCTTCTCGATGGACTGCTCGTCGCCGATGCAGAAGAAAACCTCATCCTTGACGGCGATGTCGGCCGATTGGGCCGGAATGCCGAACCCATATTGGAACAGGTACTGGCACAAGGTCAAGGTCTTCAAGACCACGGTCTTGCCGCCCATGTTGGCGCCCGTGATCAGAGTGGGCTTTTGCCCAAAGGTGAGGCTCACTGGCTGGAACGCACGCTTGCGCTGTGCCAGAGCGTCCTTCACCTGCGGATGGAACATCGCCTCGTAACGGCTGATGTCATCCTTCGAAATCATCGGGAAGCAAAGTCCCAACTGCTTTATCTGCAAGGCTTTGGCGAGGTTCATGTCAATCTTCGCCATCGCGATTTGGGCTTCTTCCAAAGCCTTCGCGAAAGGAACCAACTGCTTACTCAAATCTCTCCGCACACCTTCTTCAATCTCGGCGCACTCGGCCAAGAGCTCCTCTTGCCGACTGGGATTCTGGCGCATCTGCGCACGCAGGTCACGCAGTTCCTGGCAATAGGAGTCGTAAACATAGAAGGTCGCCATCTTCAGCCCGTCGGGGTCGAGGATGGTGATGACCTCATTCAGGTCAGGCACGGCGATGGCCTGGTCCAAGCCATGGGCTTTCATACGCTCCGCCACATCGACAGCGAGGATGGCCAGGTGTTTCACCTCGAAAAGTTCGATGTCGTCCAAGACGGCTTGCTGTCCGAGGTTCTTGATGGTCGTACGGATGTCCTTCAGTCCCTGGAGGCGGAACTGGAGCGTATTAATATAAGGTGTATCGACCTCTTCCACGAAACGCACAAACTGCCGCAGCACCTCATACGATTGGGCAATCTCCTCCCCTGTCCGCATCATCGGCATGTCGAGCATCCAACGGCGCGTATAGCCCGCTTGCAGTTCGAGTTGCTCGAACACATAACGCAGGCCGCAGGGCGATTCTATGTGGTCTCTCAATTGCATTCCTTTTTCATTAAATCATACACCGGAAGTTGAATCGCTTCCGAAAGTCTGTTACACAGCGTGTCGGAGTCCAAGGTCACGCCCAAGGGCGAGGTCGGGTTCACCGTCACAGCGATGAGTTTGCTCTTTTGCAGCACGCGGATCATGCCGCCTGCCTTCAAGAACAGTCGGTACTGCTGCGGACTGACGAAGATCTTGGTGAAGTCGCGCACCACCAGCTCACAGGTCTTCAGTTTCGGGTTCTTCCTCACCTTCTCGAGGAAGCCGTCCACCAAGGCGCCGGCCACATAGAGGGTCTTGCAGCGGTCCATGCCCTCGAAGCGGAAGTTTTGCGACAGCGAGGAGATGTGGCTCAACTCATGCAACGCGCCTTCGTCGTCGATGTACCACACGCCTTTCTCGATGGGCATCAGCAGTTTCAGGTTGGCCTCCTCCGTCAGCGGGATCTTGATCAGGTCCACCACGAAGGCGGTCTGTTGCACCAGCGTGTTCATGTTGGTCGAATACGCGGCGCCTGTGGCCAGTATCATGCTCTGGCTCACGGCGGGCGAAGCGAGGCTCATCCGCGACAAAGCCCCGTCGATGATGACCAAGTCGAGGCCCACGCGGTGCATGTCCTTCATCCAGCGCTTCAGTCCACTTGACGACGATGGCCCCGACAGGAGGATCTTGCCCCCTGTCAAGGCTTTAGCCGTCACCACACGACCCAGCGAGGTATTTTCATCGCTCACGTCGATAAGTTCGGAGACAATGCGTTTCTGGCGGTAGTGCATCTCGGACGTGCCGAAATACATCCCTTGGCGCAGGTAGATCTCTGGCTTCTGGGTGCGCGTCACCTGGTCGGTGGTCTCTCCATCAATGCCTATTGAAGTCACGGCAATACGCTTCCTCTCGACGGGCAGGCGGTCGAGCACATAGTTCAGACTGACGGTCTTCCCCGTGTTCTTCTGCAAGCCAACTATCGAAAGGCTGTCGTAGTTCAATATGTCGTCGATGAAGGTCATACTATTTTCTTTTGACTATCATTTTGAATAACTTCAGGCGAAATCCCAAGTTTTGAGAAAGCAAAGAGTTTCTTTCCCAAATCCTTCAATGAGGCACCGATGTGCAAAAAATGCACATTGCTTTCCCTTTGAACTGTCGCAAATTTTGCGACAGTTGAAAAATCTCGTAATTTCTCTGTGAGCGCATTGTTGATATGCTTTCCAATAGTCTTAACATCGCGATTGAAGAGCAGAGCCATCTGTTGCCGATTCAGCCATACCGTTTCGGCTTTCATGCGCACCTCCAACTCAATGCTGTTGTCAGGTTGATAAAGTATGATTTCGCCTTTCTCCATCCTTAATCAATTATCGTATTGTTCTTCACTTTGACTATCATTTTCACTGACAAAAACGTTATTGTCAGTGTTTTTACCATCATTTCCACTGACAAAAGCGTTTTGTCCATTATTTTGACTACCATTTTCAGTGCCAAAAGCGTTTTGGCTATCATTTTGACTGCCATTTTCAATGCCAAAAGCGTTTTGGCTATCATTTTGACTGCCATTTTCAGTGCCAAAAGCGTTTTGACTATCATTATGACTACCAAAAACCTCGCCTGTCCAATATCCAGTTTTCGCCGCCCCTTCCCAATAAAGTCCCGTCAAAGCATTTATCTTTCTAATCTCACGACGCACGGTAGTCTTTGATAACGAGAGTGTTGCTGCAATCTCTGCTACTGCAATTCGTTGGTCTTTGAACATGAGCATCACTATCTTTTTTTGTCTTCCATTCAACAATTTTAGACTATCATTTTGACTATCATTTTGACTATCATTTTGACTGCCCAAAGCATCGATGACTACCCATTGCCCATTCTTTCGGCCACCTATGCGTTTCAACAATCCATATTGTTCCAACCGGCCGATGTTTCGGCCACCTATGCGTTTCAACAATCCATATTGTTCCAACCGGCCGATGTTGGACTTCACAATAGTTTCAGTTTCTCCAATGGCCTCGGTCACCTCTAATCGTGTGGCTTTTGGATGTCCTTTCAGGTAGTTCAAAATCGTCTTTTGGGTAGTGGTTAAAGGCTTTTGGGTAGCATTATCTCTCTTTTGGGTAGTGGAATTTTCCTTTTGGGTAGTAGAAATCAGTTCTTCATTGGCCTTTTGGGTAGCGTTTTCATCTTTTTGGGTAGTTTTTGGGTAGTTCTCCAAATGCGAGCGACGAACTGATTGCCGTCAGGATGGTCTATCAACTCCACATCGCAGTGTTCAGCCATCACGCGCGGAATACCTGACCCAAGGCCACGGTAAGGCATCGTCTTGGAGCCGAACTGCGTCAATTGCGGATTGCGTGGGTCGGAATTGCCAAGCATTATTTCATCGATGGTTTGTCCGTCGGGCAAGCAACCCGGATTGACAATCTCAATTCTGTTGTCAAAGACCAATAGTCTAATGGCAGCAGGTTTGAGCAAATCCAAATGTACCAAAGCGTTTTGTACAAGTTCCTGCAAAACAACCTCTGGAATCTCCAATTCACCTTCACTGTTGAAGGATTGTCCATTCTGCGGTCGGCTCAAACAGGATTTCAGCCAACGCATCGCGTCTTCGTACATTTCGGGGATGGTCCCCGTAATGTCGCGGCTGTCGCGATACTGTGTGCCGCCAATATGGTTGCCCACAAACCAAACGGCCTTGATACAATGCTGTGGACGAAACAGTTGTGGTTCTTTGGCAAAATACATCAATCCAGCAACGGTCAAACGCCCAAGTTCATCTGTGATGTGCGCATTCTTCAGCACCGTTTTGGCTGGCATATTGAACTCGTCAATCCTCTTGCCAAAAGTCTTGGTAAAGTAGGCATCGAGAGCCTTGGTGTCAATATCATTCTCACTACTGCCATCAACGCCTTCCTCATCCACCTGATACTGACGAGATTGTTGCAAAAGCCTACGGATTTCGACATTTTCTGTAACACGTCGCTTGTCGGCACCTTGCTTCACCCAAATGTTTCCCGACAAATCTTTATAAGGCTTGAATTCGCCTCTTTTCACGTATGCAAGCAAATAAGCCCTACCTTCATGTTTCAGCGTTTCCGTTTCAATATAGATGACAGGCCTCACATGGTCATTGGCCGCATTGCCCAATTCACGCGAGGTGTATTGTAGTTGCTCGTAGGTCAGTCCCACCAACTTGCCAGTCTTGTCTTCCGCTCCGAACACGATGACACCGCCGCGTGTATTGGCAAAAGCCACCAACTCCTCGGCTATCTGTTTCGGCGTGGTAAACTCCACCTTGAACTGTACCGTAGTGGTCTCACCCAAGCTGCATAATTCCACAAGTTCTTGTTCTGTCATTTTCTAAATCAAAACGGTTCCTGTAGAGACGCGATTACTCGCGTCCCTACAGTTGCACCTTAATTAATTATCTGTTCTCGTTTCTCTCGTGTCTCTTCAAAGCCTTCGGCTCGATGTTCATTCTCTCGCCTTCGAGCAATGAAATGACACCGTCAACGGCCTTGTCGGCACCGACTTGTTCCTTGGCGCGTGCAGCCTGGCACTCGGGGCAGTTGCACTCGCTGTGGTACTCGGTCGGCTCGGTGTAGGTCGTGATGACGCCTTCGAAGTTGCGCAGCACCACCTTGCCAGGGGCTTGCGAAATGACATACTGGGGCATGACCGGGGTCTTGCCGCCGCCACCGGGAGCATCGACGACGAAGGTCGGGATGCAGAAGCCGCTGGTGTGGCCACGGAGGCCTTCGATGATTTCGATACCTTTCGAGACGGGCGTGCGGAAATGCTCCAGACCCATCGAGAGGTCGCACTGGTAGATGTAGTACGGACGCACGCGCATCTTGACGAGTTCATGGACGAGGTTCTTCATCACATGGACGCAGTCGTTGACGCCACGGAGCAACACGCTCTGGTTGCCCAACGGGATACCGGCGTTGGCCAGCATCTCGCAAGCACGACGCGACTCGGCGGTCACCTCGTTCGGGTGGTTGAAGTGCGTGTTGATCCACACGGGGTGGTACTTCTTCAGCATGTCGCAGAGTTCAGGCGTGATACGCTGCGGGCAGACCACGGGGGTGCGGGTGCCCAAGCGGACGATCTCCACATGCGGGATCTGGCGCAAGCGCGAGATGATGTATTCCAGTTTCTTGTCGCTCACCATCAGGGCATCGCCACCCGACAGCAACACGTCGCGCACGCTTTCGGTCTTCTCGATGTATTCGAGGGCTTTCTCGATACGGTCGGGACCACATTCGTCGTCGGTCTGGCCAGCAAAACGACGGCGTGTGCAGTGACGGCAGTACATGGAGCACATGTCGGTGATGAGGAACAGCACGCGGTCCGGATAACGGTGCGTCAAGCCGGGGGTCGGCGAGTCTTCGTCCTCATGCAGCGGGTCGAGCAGGTCGGCGGCCACTTGATGGGTTTCCAGTCCGGTAGGGATACACTGACGGCGAACAGGATCACACGGGTCGTTCGGGTCGATGAGGCTCAAATAATAAGGAGTGATGGCCATGCGGAGGGTCGAAAGGGTCTTTCTCACGCCTTCTTCTTCCTCGGCGGTCAGCTTCACATATTTCTTGAGGTCCTCAAGGGTCTCGATGCGGTTCTTCACCTGCCATTTCCAGTCGTTCCACTGCTCGTCGGTGACATCGGGAAACAATTGTTTTCTTCTTGATTCTGCCATTTTGTTTCTTTTTTGACTGTCTCCCCGCCCCTTGACCGTCATTGCGGGCTTGACCCGCAATCTCCTTAGCGTATATGTGTCGTCTTCGCGCTTGGGAGATGGCGGATGTTCCTCCGCCATGACGGTTAAAGGGCCAGGGTTGTTAATCCCAGTCTAGTTTCTATTAAGCATAAAGTTCCTCAAAAATCTTCCTCAGCTCGGGGCTTTCGCGGAGTTCCTGAAGAGTGAATTCGGCGTGGCCTTTGGTGTAGCCGTTGCCCACGATCATGTTCACGTCGCTGCCGATGCCTTCCGCGCCGAGGGCTGCCTTGGTGAAGCTGGTGGCCATGCTGAAGAAATAGACGATACCGTCGTCCTTCGTGCAGAGCACAGCGGTCATTTCCTGATCCGGCACGTTCACGCAGTTGATGGTCACATCGGCCATCTTGCCGTTGGTGAGCTTTTCAACGAGTTCATAAACCTGCACGGGTGTCATGCCTGCAGCGCTTTCAACGACATCGCAGAAGCCGAGGTCCTTGATACGCTGGGTGCTCTTGGGGCTGTTGGCGATACCGATCACCTTACCGGTGACACCGACGCGTTTCTTGGCTTCGTAGGCGCAGAGCATGCCACTCTTACCACCGGCGCCAAGGATGAGGACAGTCTGGCCGTATTGGCACAATTTGGCGGTCTGGGCGGGAGCGCCAGCCACGTCGAGGGCACTCAAAGCGAGTTTCTCGGGCATGTCATCCGGGATCTTGGCATAGATGCCGCTTTCGAAGAGGATGGCCTTACCCTTGATGTCGACTTGGTCAACATCGGGACGGATGGCGACAATCTCATCGATGCGGAGCGGGGTCAGCGAGAGGCTGACGAGGGTGGCGATGCGGTCGCCTTCCTTCAGGTCGATCTTGCCTTTCAGGGCGTCGCCGATCTTCTCGACCTTGCCGAGGAGCATACCGCCAGAGCCGGTACGACGGTTGCGGTGCTTGCCTTGCAGTTCCACATTGAGGAACATCTCCTTCTTGATTTCTTCCATGATTTTCTCCTCGCTTGCGCCGGGACCAGCTTGTTCCTTGGCGTAGTTGTGGATGTCGGTGAACGAAGCAGAATCCACATTGAGGGTCTGCACATCGATGAGGATTTCGTTGTCCCAAATCTCATCCATGTTGTTGTTCAATTTGTTAGCGGGTTGCGGCAGCACGCCGACGGGTTCGATTACACGGTGAGTACCGTACTTGTTACCATGTTTTTGCATTGATTTGTAATTTAATGATTTAATGATTATTAGATTGATTTGTTATTACTTCAGATTTTCGTAAAGACAATGCTTGTTCCGTCAAAGTCGTTCAAAATCCATATTGCGAGGAACAATCGTTTCATTCGCACCTTGATACTCGAACGACAAAGAAAGTTGTGTTTCTGTTAGGATTTGGATTATTGCTGTTTGTGAAAACATTTGGATTCCATCAGGAAATGTAACTCTATCGGTTATCGTCAAATTATCGCCTTCAATGGAATAGGCATAAGCCCTCCCCTCTCCTTCTTTTAGCAACTCTCCATTTTCTTTAAATTCCCAAATTTGACCAATAGAGGGTGAATCCGCAAACTGATGGTCGCCTTCTATCATCAAGTCATTGGTACATTTCCATTTCCCAACGATTTGGGGTTCTTTCTTGCACGAGGTAAAAGTCAACATACTTGCCATCACCAGCAGCATCAGAAACACTTTTGTCGTCGTTTTCATACTATTAAACTCTATTCTTCCTAATTATTTCTTGGTTTCAATCCCAGAATTTCGCGGGCCTCATCGGAAGTAGCAATCGGGCGACCGAGTTCGTTGGCGATGCGGACGACCTTGGCAACTAATTCACCATTAGATTGAGCGAGAACGCCCTTCGAGAGGTAGAGGTTGTCCTCGAAGCCTACGCGGACGTTACCGCCCATGGCGATGGCAGCGGCGGCCATCGGGAAGGCATGACGACCTACGCCGGTGACGGTCCAAGTGGAGCCAGCGGGGATGCCATTCACGAGCCAGCAGAGGTTGGCGACGGTGGCGGGAGTGCAGCCGGGCACGCCCAACACAAAGTTGAACTGCATGGGAGCGCCAGGAGCCTGACCCTTCTTGGCCATATTGAGGATGGTGTCTAAGTGACCCATCTCGAAGCATTCGTATTCGGGCTTGATACCGCGTTCCATCATGCGTTTGCCAAAGGCGCGCATGGTCGGCATGGTGTTGTCAAAGATCTCGTCGCCGAAGTTGCAGGTACCGCAGTCGAGGGTAGCCATCTCAGGCAACGGGTTGGTGTCGGTCGATTGGAGACGCTCATCGGGAGTCATGCCGACGGCACCGCCGGTCGAAGGGATGAGGATGACGTTGGGGCACACCTTCAGAATGGCCTCTTCGCACTCTTGGAAACGGCCACGGTCTTGGGTGGGCGTGCCGTCGTCCCAGCGGACGTGCAGGTGTACGATGGCGGCACCGGCGTCGACGGCCGACTTGGCCTCGCGCACGATTTCCTCAACGGTATAAGGCACATTGGGATTCTGTTCCTTGGTGACTTCTGCGCCGCAGATGGCGGCAGTGATGATAAGTTTATCCATTGATTTCAGATTTCAAAATTTGTTATTTCAAGATTAAGAGCTTTCAGCCATTCATTTTCTTTGGCAATCCTTGGGAGTCACGCAGGTACCAGAGGCACGGCAAACCACGATAGGCTCGTCGAGCACATCGGCAGCAGAGGCGGAAATGTCGGGGCGGGCCACAGCAACCTTGCGGGCCTCAAACATCATGTGGCGCGAGGTGTTGCCTTCGCGGTCGATCCAGCCTTCGGCTTCGATAAAGTCGCCTGCATAGACAGGGGCCTTGAATTCAATCATGTCGTATGCGCAGAAGAGGCCTTCGTCGCCGTCACGCATAATCAAGAGTTCGGTAGCCACGTCACCGAAGAGGTGAACCATGTGGGCGCCATCAACCAAATTGCCACCGTAGTGGGCATCCTTTGCGCTCATGCGCAGTCTAATCTTTGTTCTGTATTCCATTGTTGTTGAATTAACTTCGTTGAATCTTCGATTTGTTTATCGTTTAATTGTTGAATTGTTGTTGTTACCTTTAACTGGGAAACACTACTTTAAACCCTAATCGTCATGGCGGAGGGACATCCGCCATCTCCCATGCGGAAAGACAAATCCTTTTCGCTCGGGAGATTGCGGGTCAAGCCCGCAATGACGTCAAAGGGGTGTGTTTCGCGACTAAAAGTCATTTCTCTACATAAATTCCATCGACATAAATACCCGAAGCATGAACCTGTTCAGGTTTGATTTCGCCAACGGGAACCAGCTTTTCAGCCTCAACGACGACATAGTCGGCGGCGGTGGCCATCAGCGGGTTGAAGTTGTTGGTAGTTCCGAGGAACACCATGTTACCGAACTCGTCGACGATGTTGGCGCGAAGGAAGGCGATGTCGGCCTTCAGAGGCTTCTCAAGGAGGTAGTCCTTACCATCGACGTTCACAATCTGCTTGCCGTCGGCCATGATGGTGCCAAGACCCGTGGGAGTCAGCACGCCACCGAGACCTGCACCGTAGGCGCGGATGCGCTCTGCGAGGGTGCCTTGCGGGACGTATTCCACGATGAGGGTGCCTTCGTTCTTCTGGATGGCGGTCTGCTTGTTGGTGCCCGTGTGCGACACGATGGCTTTCTTCACCTGGTGGTTGCTGACTAATTTGCCGTGGGCCACTTCATCGTAGGCCGTGTCGTTGGCAATGATAGTGAGGTCTTTAACGCCCTTTGCAACAATAGCGTCAATGATTTGCGTGGCGCTTCCCACACCGAGGAAACCGCCGAACATAATCGTCATGCCGTCATGAACCTTTTCGACGGCCTGCTCTAATGTAATCTGCTTGTTCATAATGTGTTATGTTTTAGATTTTGACTTTATGACTCAAATAAAAGTCTGCAAATTTAGTGAGATTCCCACGACTTTCCAAACAATTAATTATTTATTTTTTATAGAGGTGGATAACGCTAATAATTACAGCATTTTGCATAACAAAAAAAGCCGCCCGTCATCAGGCGACTTTTTCGTTCTTCCATCTCGTTTCGGTCAGTTGCTCATGTAGGAGACTTGGCCCATCAGCGTGGTGTTCATCGATTCGTATGCGGCGGCGTAGCCAAACAGGTAGCGCAACACGTTGCGGCTGGGTTGCTGTTGCTCGCTCTCCCTACGGAAAACATCTCTAATCTGTGATACCAACACTGCGTCTTCAACGGATAAGGGGTAAGAGGTGTAACTATTTGTCATAGGCGTTTTTTAGGTTTGACTTTACCTTTTAACGCCACCTATCCGATATTATTTTACGCAGGGGAAGATTTTTTCTCTTTTTATTGGTTTTCCAACCATGACCACTGACCATGACCATGACCGCTTTCACGTGGATTAAAGTGGTCTGGGTCAGGGTCAAAGGTCAAGGTCAATAGGTCAGCGTCATATTATTAGCCACCATCATCTTACGCAAGTTGATCAAGGCATAGCGCATGCGGCCCAGTGCCGTGTTGATGCTCACGTTGGTGATGTCGGCGATGTCCTTGAAGCTCATGTCGTCGAAGATGCGCATCCTCAGCACTTCGCGCTGCTCGTCGGGCAGGAAGGTGATCATGCGGTGCAGGTCGGAATGTACTTGGTCCACAATCATGCCCTGTTCGACGGAATGGTCGGTAATCGGCACGTTGTCGATGTAGTTGTAGTCCTCGCTCGACGACTCCACTGTGGGAATGCGGTTCTCCTTGCGGAAATGGTCGATGACCAAATTGTGGGCGATGCGCATGGCAAACTGCACGAAGCGTCCGTCATCCTTATAGCATTTCGACTTGACCGTCTGGATAATCTTGACGAAGGTGTCCTGAAAGACATCATCGGCCAACTGCTTGTCTTTCACGAGCGTGAGTATGTAGGAATAAACTTGTTTCTGGTATCTACCAATCAATAATTCAAAACTG